>JAAYCS010000064.1 GCA_012729655.1 Desulfovibrionales bacterium
CCATGACGTTCATCCCACTTGTCGCGCATGAGCCCGGACGTGCGGAATATGCGGTCAATCTGTTCTGGAATACGGGTCCGGTACGCCAGGATAGCGCACAGGGCCGCGTCCGCCGCGCTGTGGTCATCCCCATGCTCGGACAGGTCGCCGCGCATAAGGGCGTCGAACTTCGCGCCGTTCGCAGCGCATGAGGCCTTCTCAATGATGAGTTGATCGTCTTGGCTTGGACGGGCCTGCTGCGCCTTGGGTTCGGGCTTGCGCTCGTCCTGGGGCGGGTCCAGTTCCAGCCCGAGACCGTCAACAAGTTCCTGCACCGTGTAGGACAGTTCGGGGTTGAACGACCTGGGTCGGCACTCGAACTGCGGATCGTACTTTGTGTTCGAGCACTGCGGGAGCCGTCCATATCGCGTTGCCAGGCCACCCGCGCCGGGGTCGGAGAGCTTGGCCCTGGTAATAGCCCGGCCGATGCGGTCCACCAGATCCAAGTCCGTGACAGGGATCTTCAGCCGGTAAAGGAACTGTGAATTGCCGCTGCTGGTCTCAATCTCACAGGTCGGAGCCAGCCGGATCTGGTTGCGGGGCACCTTGGGGCCGATGTCGTCGAGCATGACCCAATGAAGGGCAAGGAAGCTCTCTTTCGTTCGCGGCTGGGGATTTCCGCGCTTGTGGCTCGCAAGGCAGCAGTAGCCGTTCCATCCTTCACGGATCACAAGTTCCTGGCCATGCGCCCAAGATTTTGGAGTCCAGTTTGACAGATCGTTGTTGCTGGCCACGGGGATGCAAGCGCCCTCGGGCAGGACGGGGACCATGGTTTCGAGGAATTCACGGTTCGAGACCTTCGCCAGCCCGTCGAGAACAAGCCGGCCGACCTCTTCAAAATTATCTTGACATTTCTGTGAAAAGGCTTCATGGTTTTCTTGCGGATTTTGGATCACCTCCGCACCTACCTTGAAGCCCGGCCCGCCAGCCGGGTTTTCTTTTTGTGTGGTCATGGTTGCCACCGCCTACGCCTGAGGTTCGACGATACGACCGTCCATGTACTCTTCGAGGTCGCGCATGGAGTAGCGCACTGCCCGCCCGAGCTTGTGGTACTTCGGGCCTTTGCAGAGGTGCCGCCACATTTGCAGGGTCTTGACGCGCATCCCGAGGACGATAGCCGCGTCCTTCTCGGTCAACAGGGGATGGCGGGGCATGGTCGCGTTGGCGTTGATGTGCTTGATGACGGTTTCCATGATTTTACTCCGTGGCCCGAAGGCCGGGAAAAAAATTAACAGCCCCCTGGAAAATCCAAAAGGCTGTTATGGGAAACCAAAGAAAAGGGGATGTAACTACGACGTTAGTTTTCTAAAACAAACGTTTCCGCTTTGCCCGTGGCCTGAGGGCGGTCTTTTTTGACTGGATAGGGAGTACTTCGGCCTGGTGGATACATTCTTCAGTTTTGCGAAATATCCGGGGCCACGTCCCGGCGTCGGCCTTGCTGCCTAGAAGTTGGAATCGGTAGGGGGCGACGGAATCTTCAACGGTCCTGATGGCCTCTTCCAGCCCTGAGCCATGCGCAACGAGGTCATGCAACCAAAGGCCAACGATGCGGGAGGCGTCGGACCCGATGTAATAGCCTACTCCTGGCCTTCCCCTGAATTCTCGTGCGCGGGCCTCGTAGGTCACATATCCGCTTTCCGCTGGCCAATATGTATTTTTGCTTTTTATCTTCGATATGATTGTATAAAGATCGTCAAAGATGACGCCAAAATCTTTTGTGCAGTCGATTTTTACATTGACAATCATATTATCATCGAATTCAGATTTATCATTATTTTCAATCTCCTCAACGCAATCAGCATCAAGGCCGTCTAATACATACGGTGGGAAGCTTTTATTCAAGAAACTTTCAATAATTGAATCTATACTAGTTTTTTGTCCTCTAAACGGGAACTTGGCGATGCATTCGCGGGAAGTTTTTCTGTATAGTTTTGCAAGGTCTCTCATTTCCTCATTCAAAAAATCATACTTGTCCACGGAATGCGGTCCCCATATAATTTTATGGGGCCACGGGATGTGGAATTCTGAATCCCAGTATTGCCTTTCCTGCTCTTCGCTCAGGGCGACAAGCTCGGATAATTCAAGAAATTTTGCCTTTGAATCAGCTTTGATTTTCTGGAAGTTGAGATATTCGGCATTCCTGGCCGCGTATTCTTTCCGCCAAAATGCGTAGCCTTCCGTCCACCGCTTTTTGTCGTCTGCCATATCAACCGCCTGCGTGTTGCGCCTGGATGAAGGTCCAGGGCCGGCGCTCAGGCTGTGCGCTTTTCGGGCCGGGTAGCAAATCCGGTCCTAGGCCCTGGAAAGAATGGGCTATTCCTGCGGTTTCTCGGCGATAGCCGCGTCAACCATGCTGCCGAAAAGCTCAAACGCCTTGAGCTTCGACTTCTCATCCATGGCGTCAACCTCGGGCGCAATGGCCGCCATGCCGACCACGATCTTGTCGAGCACGTCGGGCGTGCCACTGACAGCCGCCTTGGCGCCCTGGAGCAGAACGTCAACCACCTTGTCCTTGCGGGCCGCGTCGGCGCGTTCCGCCTCGGTCTTGCGCAGGTGACGGTTGCAGGACTCCTTTTCGACATGAGCCCGGAGCGTTTCCACCTGGGCCACGGTGCGAGACATGAGCCGGTGCCAGGCGTCCACGTCGAACTCGTAGTCATTCCATGTCATCGCCTGCCACGCCTGCGTCATCACGTCGAGTTCGCCGTGGATGCGCCCTAGCTCGTTCTCCGTCTCCGAGACAAGCTTGCCCATCGCCTCGTAGGCTTCGCGGGGGTCGGTCAGTTCGGGGTTGATTGCCGGTGCGTCGTTTTGTACTGCGTTCTGAGCCATGATGTCCTCCCATATAGGACGTTGTGGTGAGGGCCTTGTGGGGAGCTGCAACCTCCCCGCCTGGCCCGTTCTCCGACCGGCACCGCGCCGGCCTGAGGAAATTTACTTCTTGCCGTTCAGCTCCACGACCTTGCCGTTCTTCCCAAGATTCTTGAAAATATCGTCCACCACCTGCCCGGCCTTGGTCAAAGCATCATCCCGTAAATGCGCATATCTTGCCGTCATGTCCGCGCTCTTGTGGGTCATGAGCTTCTGTAGCGTGTACATGTCCACCTGTCCCGAGCTGGCCAGCATGGAGGCGTAGACGTGCCGAAGGCCATGCAGGGCGCGGAAGTCGTCGGGGATGCCGGCCTTGCGCGTGATGGTCCGCACCGCCTTCTTGATGTCCACGCGCTGTTGATAAACCCCGTCCTCATCCTGCTTGCCGGGAAAGACCCACTCACAGAGCGCCGGGATGGTCTCGAACAGTTCCCGCGCCCGTGGGTTCATGGGGATGGTCTGGTCGGTCCCGCCCTTGGGGTCGCGGATCACGATGAAGCCTCGGGCAAAGTCCAGATCCGTCCACTTGAGGCGGAACATTTCACCGCGTCTCATCCCTGTGAACAGCGCACAGAGCATCATCGGCCCGGCCACGGGGTGCTTGCTGTTTTCGATGGCGGCCATGAGCGCCTGTAGTTGCTCGGGGGTCAAGTCCTCGGTGACGATGTTGTTGCACTTCGGAAATTCAATCTTGAAAGGGAGGGGAGAGCACAGACGGGCGTTGACGCCGAAGTTGACGATGCGGCGTAGCAGTTCCAGCGTGTTCTTGACGGTCTGAGGCGCTTTGTCCTTGAGCATCTTGGAGCGCAGGCGGACCACGGAGAGCTGGTCTATCTCGTGGGGTTCCTTGTCGCCGAAGGCAGGGGCCAGGAACTTGTTGAAGCGTCCTTCGTCGGTCTTGATGCCCTTGATGGGCCTGGCGGCCTTGTACTCGCCCCAGAGCTTTGTCACGGTCCAGCGGCCGGCCTCGGCTTCCTTTGCGGCCTGTTTCTCGGCGCGGCGCTCGGCGTTGGTCATTTCCTTCCCGCGCATACGGTCGGCACGGACCAGGGATGCCAGGTAGGGCGACCAGTATTTCTTCTGGTTCGGCTTCGGGGCCTTCTCGGACGAACGCCCCACCTTTTCCTCGTAGAGCTTCCCGTCCTTCTTGTAACGGATGTAGATGATCTGGTCGGGCTCGCCCGTGGCGGGGGATACGGAGTCCACAAAAAAGACTCCCTTGTACCCTGGTGCAGCGATTCGTTTCTGTCTGGCCATGTCCCCCACCTTGTGCTTTTCTGGGAACCGAGGGGCGGGGCGTTTTTTCTTCCCCCACCATTTCCCCCACCGTTAAGGGCCAAATTAGGGGGTTTTTGATAGAAGTCAAGAAAAAAATTTAGTTGCTAAATACCCGAAAAATAGTGAATAGTGAGAATACGTAAAAATTGATAGAAATAAAGTCTTCGGTTTTGGGAACCGAGGGTCGCTGGTTCGAGTCCAGTCGCCCCGACCAGGAAAAACAAAGGCTTGCAGGAAATTTTCTTGTAAGCCTTTTTGCGTTTAGAATTTTGTCCACCTGCCAACAGTACGCCCGCAACGCGGAATGTCTTGGCAGGGGCTGCCCCCTCTCTCCCCGGGACCAGTCCCTGCGCCCGATTGAGGAACAGCAAGGGACCAGCGCAGGGCGGGGACGTCCACGGGTCGCGGCCTCGCGACAAAGGACGCGCTGCGGTGGCGGGTCCTGGGGGTCGAGAATGCTGAAAAAGCCTCTGAATTGGAAAACCGGGTGCGGTCATGCCGGATCTCACCCAGCGGGGGGCGGTCAAGGGGCCGGGGAGGTTGCCCTCCCCGGATGGATGAAGAGAGATCTGATCTGCTACTTTTCGGGGTTCAGCACCTTCTTGTCCAGGACAATGACCGCGCCGATGAGCAGGAGAACGAAGATGATGAACGACATGAACCCGAAGCCGCCGGATTTTTCCTCGGCCTGCGCGGCCTGGGCATGATCACCCTTTTTTTCAGCTGCTGGCGCTTCGTGGACAGCCTTGGCCGGAGCGGCTTTCTGTTCGCCGTGGGCGGCCGCTGGTTCGGCATGCTTGGGGGCCTGCGCGGCCTTGGCCGGTTCTGCATGGGCGGCAGCCTTGGCCGGTTCTGCATGGGCGGCAGCCTTGGCCGGTTCGGCGTGGCCTGCGGCTGCGGCGGGAGCTGGATGGGCGCCATGTCCAGCAGGGGCTGCATGGCTGGCGCCAGCAAGGAGTTCAGCCTGCCTGGGGTGCGTTCCCAGAATTGTGACCTTGCCGCTCAAAATGTCATACATGGCCCCGACAACGGCAACCTTGCCTGCCGCAGCGCGGGCAGAGATGGCATGGCTTTTGGTCAGCAGATCCTCCACCGCCTGCCAGAGGTTCGCATCAGTGACCTTGGCAATGAGATCGGCGCCTTCAGCCTGGGGATGCTCATGTTTTGCCTTCTCCAGGGCCGGAATGATGTTGTCCACCAGCTGGGGAATGGCGCCATGGACTTCGGCACCCGTTGTCACGGCCGTGACAGCGCCGCAGTAGGTATGACCCAGAACCATCAACACCGGCGTGCCGAGATGGTCCACGCCGTATTCGGCGGACCCGATTTCATCGATGTCGGCCACATTGCCGGCGACTTTGATGACGAAAAGATCGCCAACGCCCTGGTCAAACAGAATTTCCACCGGAACGCGGGAGTCGGAGCATGCAATGATCGTGGCAAAGGGGGCCTGCCCCTTGGTCGCGGTCAGCAGGCGGCGGGAGAAATCAGAATTGGGACGGGCGGCCTGGCCCAGGGAAAAGCGAAGATTGCCGTCAACCAGCATCTGCAACCCCTGTTCCGGGCTGACAGGATGGGTTGCCTCGGAAGAGGCCATGAGCACCATTGGCGCCAAGGTGAAAAACGCGATCAGGACAAGACGTTTGACGAACATGCGAAACCCCCTGCAATTGTGAAAATTGATGTGCACCCCCCCTGCGTGTGACGCTGCCGTCGCATCGTGCCGCTCGGGAAAAGTTGCACAAGCTTATCCTAACCTCTCTCGCATTTCAAGGCGTCCCCCTATCGGAAGAATGCATCTTTCGCGAGGCCATGGGCGTCATGCCAAAAAAAACGGCGCGCAAGTCGTCCCTGCACGCCGCTGGTCATTCAATTTCTATATCAAAGCAGTAATTTCAAAAGGCGTGGATTGCTTCGTCGAAGACTCCTCGCAAAAGTCGAGCCCTGCGCGATGACGAGAGTCGTTTCTCGTCATTGCGAGTCCATACCCTTCAGGGTGCGACCGCAGGGCGCGTGGCAACCCATGACTTTTTCGGGCATCATTCTCATTTAGAAATCGAATGAGCTGGTTCAGGGTTTCAGCACGGTTTTATCCATGAAAACCACGGCGGCGATGAGGGCCAGGATGAAAATGATGACACCGACAGGCCCTCCGCCAGAGGCAGGCGCTTCGTGCTTTTCTGCCGTGGCAGCGTTCTGGTCGGCTTGGACCGGCGTCGCATGGCTTTCACCTTGTGCCGCTTCCGGTGCGGGATCGGCCTGGGTTTGGGCTGCAGGGGATTCCCCGGCAGCGGGGTTTTCCATTGCTGGGGGGGCGGGCGTCGCGTCAGCTGGAGCAGGCTGGGCTGGGGTGCCCAGGACGTGCTGGGCGGCCATGATCACAAGATCGGGATGGGAGCCCAGGATTTTCACCTCGCCAGTGGAAGGGGTCAGGACAGCGCCCTGGATGACGGTCTTTCCTTTGAGCACTGCGTGGATCAGATCTGCGGAGGACTTCAGCACTTCGGCATAGACTGCCCACACGGCATTTTCCTCGGTCCCGAGGATGAGAATCAGGGGGGCCCCCAGGGCCTGTTCCAGCCCTGTGCCATCGGTTTTGGCCGCGATCAGCTGGGTACCCGCAAGCCCGAACAGGGCAGCAGGAGATGCGCTTACGGTCGGATCGACAATGACGGCAGCCAGCGGTCCGCCTTCCATGGATTGCTCCAGAACGTACTTCTGGTTGCCAAGGTTCAGGGCCTTGAGCGCATCCTCGGGATTTGCGGCCAGTACGGAGGAGGCAATGGAACAGAACAGGATGGTCAGGGTGACGATGCGTTTCATGGTTGCTCCCTTTCGCAATTGAGTGTGACAATTCTATGTTCCGGCGTCTGGTCAGGATTGGCGCCGGCAATAAGCGCTTCTTTGTAGGCCTCGATGGCGTCCCGATGATGGGCGGCCAGGACGTCACTCATGCAGAACCCGCACAAGATGCGCGCCGTGGCTCACCTGCCGCTGATGCGTGCGGGATGGCCGCAGATCGGGCAGCTGATCGTATCCTCAGGCATGGCTACCGCTCCAGCTGCTGGATGCCTTCCACGACCCAGTGCGAGCTGCCGCCTGTTTCGTAGCGGCTGAAATGCCACGCCTCGCGGACCTGTTCGGCCTGCTTGTGGGCAGAACCTTCGCGCAGCATGGCGTCAAAAAGAACGGTGGCCACGGTCTGGTTGCCCAGGGTGTTCACTTCCAGCAGCCGGGCTTCCAGCAGAAGAATTTCCGTGCGGCCAGGATTGGGGTCTGTGGCAGTCTGGGCTTGGATCTCCGCATAAACCTCGTCGGAGGTGAATTGGCGGATGTCCTCCAGATCGCGTGCGTCCCACGCTGCCTGCAGGCGGGTGTAGGCGGCCTTGGCGCCGTCCAGGAACTCCTGTTCGTCAAATCCCGCCGGGACGCGAGAACTCGGGGACTGGGGGGAGGACTGCGCCGAGCGCAAGGTGTCCCATGCCCCTCCAGGGCTCCTGTCCCGCGCAGGACTGCCCGGGGTCTGCATGGCCGGCTGCCGGCTGCGCAGAAAGCGAAAAAGCAGGAACAGGCCGCCGCCGATGAGCAGGATGTCCACGAGGGAGGGGCCTGTGAACGGGCCGCCGAAAAAGAGGGATCCCAGGAGGCCGCCCATGAGCATGCCGCCCAGGAGGCCGCCGAACATGCCGCGCCCTCCCATGGGGGAACCGGCAGGCGCAGCCTGCTGGGTCGGGGAAGCAGGCGCAGGAGCGGGTTTCTGGTATTTCTGGGAATAGGATGGCCTGCTCCCAAAGGACTTCCCACCACCCATGCGGGCGGAACAGGCGTGGTCTGGCCAGGTCAGAAGCAGGACACCCAGCCCCATCAGCAAGCTAACCATAAACGAGAATTTCTTCACGGCTCCTCCTTGAGGAATTTTGGCAGTACCTGAAATTGTATTCAGATTGAAACTGAAAACACAAATGGGGGGCATTGATGGATTCAATGTCGATATGCCATCCATTCTTCATTGGATGGATTCAGGGCGGCGTCAAGGGGGGAGAAAAAAGAAAAGGCAGGAACGAACATGTCGCACCTGCCAGGGAAGCCAGGTACCCGAAAACAACTGTTACCGCTGCTTCCTTTCAGACCTGACGGGGTTGGCAGCGTTTCCGCCACCCGGCTTCGCTCAATTTGTAGGAGTGGCGGAGAGGAGAGGATTTGAACCTCCGGTACCCGTTAAGGTACACACACTTTCCAGGCGTGCGCCTTAAGCCAGACTCGGCCACCTCTCCGCGCGAGAGAAATCCGTCTCTATGTCACGCGAATTTCTTTGGCAAGTGGAAAATTGTCGGGGTGCCGCAATTTCCGTTTCCGCACAATGTCTAGAGATGCTGGCGCACCCAGGACAGGATCTGCCCGGGGGGCATGGCCCCGGCCGTACGGGCTGTTTCCCTGCCCTGACGGAACAGGATCATGCTGGGCACGGACTGGATTCCAAACCTGGACGCCACTGTTCCGTGGGATTCGGTGTCCAGTTTGGCCAGAACCGCCTGCCCTTGCAGCGCGGCAGCGGCCTGCGCGAAGGCCGGGCCCATCATCTTGCAGGGCCCGCACCAGGGCGCCCAGAAATCGACCACCACGGGCAGGGTGGAGCGGGAAATGAGGCGGTCGAAGGTCAGGTCCGTGAGATCCACGGGATGGCCGGACAGGAGTGCGGTCCCGCATTTCCCGCAGACAGGTTGCTGGGGGATGCGCTCGGCCAGCACGGCGTTGACGGCCTGGCAGTTGGGACAGACGGCGTGTATTTTTTCCATGAGGGTGGCCTCCGGTTTATGGTGTTGAAGTATTGGGAAATAAGCATCTTCGGGCGCGGCGCAAGGTGGCGGTTGGAAAGGAAGGGGCTGCGGCTTGCGGAAGATGCAAGCGGTATGAGGCATGAGGTGTGAGGTATGCGCGAGGCGGTCCGTTGGCGGCGGGGCATTCGACCCGCCGGAACTCCTTCGCTGGCCTCTTAGAGTTGAATCGTTGCGTGTCGTGTGCGAAATCCAGGCCGCGCGTCAGACAACGATTCAACAAACGATGCCTGGCTCAGTCAGACAGCCGACGGGGTCGAATGCCCCGCCGCCAACGGACCTTGAGGCGCTGGAGGACGGAATTGTTGTCGCGGTTGGCTGCAGGAAGATGGATTCCCACCTGCCCATGCTGTGCACACGTGCGCGGGAATGCCCGGATGTTGCGCGGACGGTCCGTTATTCATCGGAAGGCCGAATAGGAAGAAGAATTGACGAGACCGGAAGCGTCATTCCCGCGAAGGCGGGAATCCATCTTCATCGGGGGGCGGGGTCGTGAACAATGAATCGGAAAGAGGATTGAAGGCGAAAAAAAACCCCTTCGCGGGAAGGGGTTTGATGTCGTCTGATGTCCGGGAATGGATCAGATCCCCATGATGTTGTAGCCGGAGTCCACGTGGATGACTTCCCCGGTGATGGACAGGGACAGGTCCGAGGCCAGGAACAGTCCGGTCTTGCCCACGTCTTCCTGCACGATGTTGCGGCGCAGGGGGGCGCGCTCCTCGATGGTGGACAGAATGGTTTTGAAGCCGGAGATGCCGGACGAGGCCAGGGTCTTGAGGGGACCGGCGCTGATGGCGTTGACCCGGATTCCCCGCTCGCCCAGGTCCATGGCCAGATAGCGGACGCTGGTTTCCAGGGCGGCCTTGGCCACGCCCATGATGTTGTAATTGGGGATGACTTTCTCGGACCCGTAATAGGTCATGGCCATGATCGAGCCGTGGTCATTGATCATCTTCTCAAAGGCCTGACACAGGGCCACCAGGGAATAGGCCGAAATGTCCATGGCCAAATGGAACCCTGCCCGGGGCGTGTCGACATAGCGGCCTTTCAGATCGTCGCGGTTGGCAAAGGCTATGGAATGGACCAGGATATCGAAATTGCCCCATTTCTCCTTCACCAGCTCGGCGGATTGGACCAGGGCCTGGTCGTCGGTCACGTCGCACTGGAAGAGGAAGTCCCCGTTCAGTTCCTCGTGAATCGGTTCGACCCGTTTTTTGAGGGCCTCGCCGGCATAGGAAAGGGCAATGGATGCGCCATTCTCCTTGAGTTCCTTGGCAATGGCGTAGGCGATGCTCTTGTCGTTGGCCACTCCGAAGATCAAAGCTTTTTTTCCTTGGACGAGCATGTGCTTCTCCATGTTGGGTTGCGCCTTACGGCAATTGCAAGGGTTCGCCAGTCAGCAGTTCGTAGGCTTCCAGGTATTTCTTCTGTGTCTCGGCGATGACTTCGGCCGGGAGAGCCGGCGGAGGCGGGGTCTTGTCCCACCCGGTGCCGCTCAGCCAGTCCCGCAGATACTGCTTGTCGAAGCTGGGCTGGGATTTCCCAGGCGCGTACTGGCCGGCCGGCCAGAAGCGGGAGGAATCCGGGGTCAGCACCTCGTCGATGAGCAGAAGTTCCTTGCCGTCCAGACCAAACTCGAATTTGGTGTCGGCGATGATGATGCCACGGCTGGCAGCCAGATCCCGGCCGCGGGAGTAGATGGCCAAGGACAGATCCTGCACTTTTTTGACCAGTCCTTCGCCGATGCGGGATTTGGCGTCGGCCAGGCTGATGTTCTCGTCGTGCTGGCCAAGATCGGCCTTGGTGGACGGGGTGAACAGAGGTTTTTCCAGCTTGTCCGCGTCGACCAGTCCGGCCGGGAGCTTGTGGCCGCTGACCGAGCCCGTGGCGAGATAGTCCTTGTAGCCCGAGCCGGTCAGGTAGCCGCGCACGATGCATTCGATGGGCAGGGGCCTGGCCCGTCGGACCAGCACTGCCCGCCCTTCCAGCTGGTCGTGATACGGGGTCAGGGCCGCCGGGAAGTCGCGCACATCCGTGGCCAGGAGGTGATTGGCGACCAGATCCTTGAATGTGTCCATCCAGAACACGGTGATCCGGTTCAGGACCACGCCTTTGTACGGGATGGCCTCGTTCATGACCACGTCAAAGGCGGACATGCGGTCCGTGGTCACGATGAGCAGGGTCTGCGCATCGATTTCATAGATATCGCGAACTTTTCCGCGCGAAAGGAGGGGGAATTCGCGGATATTGGTCTTGGTGACGATGTTCATGCAACCTCCGGGTTACAGTCGTTGCTCCACGCTGCGGGCATGGGCTTCAAGGCCCTCCAGCCGGGCCAAACGGGAAATTTTACGGCCATGGGTTTGCATGTACCGCATGTCCGTGCTGATGAGGCTTGTTTTTTTGCAGAATGTGTCCACGGACAAGGCCGAGGAGAAGCGGGCCGTGGACAGGGTCGGCAGGACGTGGTTGGGCCCGGCGAAATAGTCGCCCACGGGCTCGGGGGTGCTGTGGCCCATGAACACCGCGCCGGCATTGCGGACCATGCCGAGCAGGGGCCACGGGTCGGACACGCACAGCTCGAAATGCTCAGGGGCGAGCAGGTTGATCAGGTCCATGCCGGCTTCCAGGCTGGGCACCTGGATCAGCGCGCTCCAGTCGGACATGGCCTTGGCCGCGATCTCGGCCCGGGGCAGGGCGGAAAGCTGGACCGCGAGTTCATCCCTGACGGCGTGCAGCAACGCGGCATCAGGCGAAACCAGGAGGCTTGAAGCCAGGGGGTCGTGCTCGGCCTGGGAGAGCATGTCAGCGGCCAGCCATTTCGGGTTGGCCGAGGAGTCGGCCAGGATGGCGATTTCACTCGGTCCGGCGATCATGTCGATGCCGACCTGGCCGACCAGAAGGCGCTTGGCCGTGGTCACGAAGATATTGCCAGGACCGGCGATGACATCGACCCGCGGAATGCTGGCCGTGCCGTAGGCCAGGGCCGCAATGGCCCAGGCAGACCCGCACAGAAAGACCGTGTCGATGCCGAGAATGGCTGCCGTGGCAAGGATATAGGGGTTCAAGGACCCGTCCTTGCGGGGGGGGCTGACCACGCAGATGCTCTTCACCCCGGCCACCTGGGCCGGGATGGCGTTCATCATCAGGCTGGAAATGAGGGGCGTCTCCCCGCCCTGACCACCGGGGACATACAGCCCGGCCCGGTCCACAGGCAGGATGAGCTGGCCCAGGGTCGTGCCGGGGGCGGGGGTGGTGATCCAGGAGCGCTGTTTCTGATGCTCGTGAAAAGAACGGATGTTGCCGGCGGCCTCGGCGATGATCCCGGCATCCTCGGCAGGGATCTGGTCCAGGGCGCGGGCGATCTGCTTTGCGGACACGGCCAGCTGTTCCGCGGAGAAGGTCGGGCAGTCGAACCGTCTGGCATACTCGATGACCGCCTGGTCGCCGCGTTCCCGGACAGCAGCCAGGATGTCGCGCACCAGAGGTTCGACATTGTCCTCGGATGCATCCCGGTGGGACAGCCAAGCGGCGATCTCCGGCCAAAGCTCAGAGGAAGGGTATGATATGGATCTCAGCGGCATGCTTGCGCTCGCAGTGGTTTATTCGGTGATGGCCGGCAGGCCGGGGCCATAGGCATGGATTCTTGTTTTAACGGGACGACAGAACCCCGGAGCGTTGCCGCGTGTCACTCCAGCGAAGACGGGAGTCCGCCTCGTCCCCAAGGGACGCGCATCGTCAAACTTCATTTTTGTATGCCGCCAATCCCCGAAAAGTCAAACCCTTCATCGGCCGTGTACCGGGGCGTTCGAGGTTAATGACCAATGAACGCGCGGCCGGTAAAAAAAAGGGCCGGAGTTTGCGTCTCCGGCCCGATGGCGTCAGATGAAAAAACCAGAACTAGAACTTGTAGGACAAGCCGACAGAACCGAAGTAGGAATTGTCGGCATCCAAATCGTCATGATCGAGGGCGAAGAAGCCCAGTTCGTTGATGGCGGCCAGGTTCTCGTAGATCATGTACTTGTTGACCATGTATACTTCCCAGGCGGAGTCTTCTTCGTCGAACCACACGTCGGCGTCTTCGTCGGAGGTGCCCCTGGCGTACAGCACAGTCAGGTTGTGGGACAGCTTGTCGACAAAGGTGATGTCGGCCAATTTCACGCCGACAGTCCACAGTCCGGTTCCGGAGTTGCCCACGCCCACGGTGTCGGTGAAGAAGCCGTCAGATGCACCGGTGTTGAAGGCGCGGAGGCCGCCAAGGTAGGGGGTCAGTTCCCAGCCTTCAGACAGGGTGGGCAGGAAGTTGTCTTCGTCGTCCGCGTCGTCCGCGCCGGTGCCGTAGGTGCCAAACAGGGTGGCGGTCAGCATGGAGAACTTGTAGGATGCGGCCAGATCGGCATACCAGCCCTTGGTCTCGTAGTCGTCGCTTTCGCCAACGCCATAGATCACGTCAGCGGCAAAGGTCAGGGGATCGAACACGGTCAGTTCCGCATTGGCACCCACGATCCACACAGTGGAGTCGTCATTATCCTGGTAGGAATAGCCTGTGTTCTCGCCGATCATGGCATAGGCAAAGTAGGGGGTCAGGGCAAAGGCGTCCAGGGTGATGGGGGCGGCCAGGAAAGCCATGTCCATGTCGTCCTGGTCGGCATAATCTGTGAACTCCCCGGTTATCCTGTTGATCTTGACATCGTTGGGGTCGTTACGGTCTGCGCCGCGGGTATACCCGACGGTCAGGCCGAACATGTCGTTGATGGGGGCGCTGACCACCAGAGCGGCGGCGTCGTCATCAAAAACCGGGTTGCCGAACATGCTCGGCAGGGAGATTCCCTGCAAGCCGGCCTTGACGTTGATGGCCGTGTCCGGGAACTTGAAATCAATGTAGGCGTGCTTGACGCGGGTGTCGAGGGTGCCGTCGGTACCCCAGTCGCCACCGGAGCCCTGGCCCCAGTCCGTGTTGATTTCCAGGCCCAGCACTGCCTTCAGGTTTTCGCTCTGCAGGAAGGTGAAGTAGGTGCGCATGCGCTGGGTGGTGTAGTAGTTGTCCCCATCAGCGGTGTCGGAATCAAAATCTCTCAGGTTTGCTGACCACAGGCCGTGAACGTCCAGATTGCCTTTGACTTTCAGCTCGGTGGCGGAAGCGCTGAAGGCAAGGCCGAACAGCATGGCGGCCAGCAGAGCAGCGAGTGCACAACGTTTCATAGAACACTTTCTCCTTTTGCAATAATGAATGACATCTGACGCCAATATAATTTTTTAGATTAAAGAAGGTACAAAAAGCAATCCCTTTTTGGGCATATTTCGGGGAAAAGTTAAAAAAAATGTACCGGACGATCGGCAAGGGCAGGGACGAGATGAGGTATCTGCATGGATCGCCACGGCGAAGACGCCTCGCGATGACGAATCAAAGGACATGTTCACCAGGTGTGTTCTGTCGAAAGCTCGGAGTATTGCTGTAATAGCGCATCTGTGCACGTCCGCTCGAACCGGATGCGCCGGAAAAAAAAGGGCCGGAGTTTTGCGTCTCCGGCCCGCGGGCGTCAGGTGTGTAGGCTCTTTTTGCTTAGAAGTTGTACTTGAAGCCGATGGTGGCGAAGTAGGAGTTGTCGGCATCGTCGGCATCTTCGAGATCCGGGGCAAAGAAGCCCAGTTCGTTGATGGCGGCAAGTTGTTCGTAGATCTGGTACTTGTTGACCATGTACACTTCCCAGGCGGAATCGTTTTCGTCGAAGAGCACGTTGGCGTCTTCATCGGATGTGCCCTGGCCATAGATAAAGGTCAGGCTGTGCTGAAGCTTGTCCACAAAGCTGATCTTGTCCAAGGTCAGGCCGACGGTCCAGATGCCGGTTCCATCACTGCCGGTTTCGGTGGTGCCGGTGAAAAAGCCTGTATCAGACCAGCCGGTGCTGAAGGCGCGCTTGCCACCCAGGTAGGCGCCTACGGACCAGTCTTCGGCCAGGGTCGGCAGGAAGTTGTCTTCGTCGTCTTCGTCGCTCGCGCCGGTGCCATAGGTGCCGAACAGGGTGGCGGTCAGCATGGAGAACTTGTAGGACCCGGCCAGGGCGGCATACCAGCCCTTGGTCTCGTAGTCGTCGTTCTCGCCGACGCCGTAGATCAGGTCTGCGGCAAAGGTCAGCGGGTCGAACACGGTCAGCTTGGCGTTGGCGCCAGCAACCCAGATGGTGGAATCGTCAAGGAGGTAATTCTTATAGTCGAGATTGCCGGTATCCAAGCCCTGCTGGCCAGTAAAGTTCACGTTCTCGCCGACCATGGCATAGGCGAAGTACGGAGTGACCGCGAAACCTTCCAGCTTGACGGGGGCGAGCAGGAAGACCATGTCCATGTCGTCCTGGTCGGGCAGGTCAGTGAACTCTCCGGTCTTTCTGTTGATGATGACATCGTTGGGGTCGTTGCGGTCTGCGCCGCGGGTATACCCGACGGTCAGGCCGAACATGTCGGAGATGGGGGCGCTGACCACCACGGAGGCGGCGTCGTCACTGAAAACAGGGCTCCCGAAGACGGCGGGCAGGGAAATCGCCTGCAGACCGGCCTTGGTGTTGATCTTGGTGTCCGGGAAGTTGAAGTCGATGTAAGCCCACCTGACTCGGGTGGCGTCCGTGCCGTCAGTACCCCAGTCGCCGCCGGCGCCCTGGCCCCAATCCGTGTTGATTTCCAGGCCCAGAACCGCCTTCAGGTTTTCGTTGGCCAGGAATTGGAAGACGGTGCGCATACGCTGGGTGGCGCCGAAATTGTCACCGTCGCTGACATCGGAGTCGAAATCCCGCAGGTTGGCCGACCACAAGCCGTAGACATCCAACATGCCACTCACTTTCAGTTCGGTGGCGGAAGCGCTGGAGGCAATGCCAAACATCATGGCGGCCAGCAGGGCTACGAGTGCAAAACGTTTCATTCTCTTCCTCCTTTAGCATTAAAAAATAAACGAATTACCTGACGCATTGGTTTCAACTACGGCAACTCGAGTTCAAAAAGCAAGCTTTTTTCCGTCGATTTTCATTCAAAGTTAAAATTTTTTTACGGTACATTTTTTTGAATTGCGCCCCCTGCCTGGGACAAGTCCAGGGGGTAGGCCATGACCATGGTCTTTTTCCTGGCCGTGCCGGCCATGCCGGTGTGGGTGTTGATGTTGACCACCAGATCCAGGGTCCCGTCATTGTCCAGGTCGGCCAGGGCATAGTCGGTCACCGTGCCCTTGATGCGGGCCGTCTTCCATTGCAGGCTCATGCCCACCCCGTCCCAGTACAGGGAGTGGATCTCGCCCTGGGGGTAGTCGCGGTAGTTGGAGAAGATCTGGGCCGAGACCGAGATGTTCCTGCTAATGATCAGTTCATAGCGTTTGTCCTTGTCCAGGTTTGCGGGGATGCCCCGCAGCGGGATGAAGACCTTGTCCGGCGGAACCTCTGTGGCACGCGGGGGATTGAGCCCGAGGGGGGCGGTGCTGTATTCCACACCCAGGTTGGAACCGGCATAGGTCTCTTCGGTGACGGTCAGGAGGGCGCCCGTGGAACTGTAGATGCGCATGCGGTCGAAGTCGTCGACCATGATGATCTGGTGCCCGTCTTCAAAAGGGAGGAAGGTCGTGTTGAAGACTGTGCCGCCCATGGGCAGGTCCACGGCCGGTCCGAGGGCATACGTGCCCTCGGCCTTGATCATCTGGTGGATCTTGCTGTCCAGGTATTTCATCTGGCCCACGCCCTGGCCCACCAGGGTGGGGGTGAAGGCCGGCGGCATGTTCAGAACGCCCAGAAAGTACGGAATGCGGTCGGCCTGCATGGAGAATTTTCCGCCTTCAAACCCCACGATAAGGGATCGCGGATTCTTGTCCATGGCCCCGGCAATGACCAGTTCATGGCGCCCGTCGCGGTTCAGGTCGATGTTGTTCAGGCGCACGAAGTTGACATGTTTGGGCAGCTCCAGCTTTGCGATCTCGCGCATCTCGTTCTGCTGAACGCGATAGGCAAACAGGGTGGTCTCCGTCAACATGAAGACTTCATTCTTGCCGTCCCCGTCCCCGTCGCAGACGACCATGCCGCGCGAGGCAACAGGCAGGGTCTGACTGCGCCAGCGGCCCATGCTCGCATCCATGTCCTGATACTTGAGGGAGGGGTTGGCATAGGCGGTACCGCCCTGGGTCTCGTTGACGATGAGGGCTTGGTTCATGGGCTGGACCGCGGGCTGGGCCTTGGCCACGGCTGTTTCGGGCTTGCCGAAGACCTGTGCGTTGATGTTCTTGGCCACGGTCTCCAAACTGGGGATGACCTGGCTCAAGGGGGTCTGGACCGGGTGGGGAGTGTTCTGGCCCGCAGGATCCAGCGTGTTGACGTCCAGGCTGCATTCCTGGCCCATGACGGTCAGGGAGCCCCACACCAGGTAATCAGCCCCCAGGGTCTGGCGGATTTTGGCGGCAGCGGCGGCATCGGCGGGAGGTGCAGTCACGGCCTTCTTGACCGTCCCGGCATCCAACGGCGTGAAAGTGTCGGGCCAGGTCAGGCGGGTGGTCAGCATGCTCTGGATGCCCTGGCTCAGATATTGATATTCCTGCGGGCCGTGCACGCCAAAGGGCAGGACCGCGAAGGTCTTGACCTCCGCCGAGACCTGTGCGGCGCAGAGCAGCAGGAATGCGAGGCTGACGAGAAGTCTCTTGAACATTGTCCCCTCCGGGAATACAGATTTCGGACTGTGCCGGTTTTCTTACTCTGAAGTGGTTCTTCATGGTAAGGAATCTTTGGAATGTCAACAGCACTGGGAGAAGGGCGCGGTTCACCGGAACCGGGTCTGGATCAGGCCGGCGAAAGGCCGGATTGCCGCGCAAAAAGGCTCGCTGATCCGTTGCGCACCCATGCTCGGCATGGCGAATGGGGGCGGCTTTGAAAGGCATGGATTCTCCCTATCGGGTACAAGCCCGCCTGCGCGGGAATGACGTCGGGGGCAGGCATCTGCCTTGGCTGGTCCGGCAGGCAAACCTCAAGCCTTCACATCGTCGCGTCATCCCGCGAACGTGCGCCCGTCAGGGTAGGCGGGAATCCATCTTCCTGACTGGGGGTAGGTTGGATCATGCCGCGCTTGTCTCCGGCGTCGACTGCCGTACGGACGGCGTCATGCCTCGGCCCACACCGGGACGGCGTCGCCGCCATGCGAGGTTCAGCGCATCTTCATCAATATATAGAGGTATCCATGATTTCCAGACGCGACCTTCTCTTCGGCATGGCCCGGCGTTTGCGCGAGGCAGGCGGGGACAAGCCGGTTTCCGGCATTGGGGTGGACATTGCCGCGGCCGATGCCGCCTACGTCCGCAAGGATTATCTCCAGGCCCGGGACCTCTACAAGGAAGTGCTCAAGGAGAATCGGGCCCACAAGGAGGCCCGCGTGCGGCAGGGCCTGTGCCATTACCATCTGGGCGAGTATGTGCAGGCCAAGGACACCCTGCTCATGGTCACCAGACAGCATCCGGGGGAATACCTGGCCTGCCTGTACCTCGGATTGGCCTATGCCCGGAGGGGGCAGGTGGAAAAATGCATGGCGGTCTGGAAGGGGTTTGTGGACCGCGACCACATCGGGGTCATGCGCGAGATCAACGTGCAGCGGGCCCTGTTCGAGACCGGGGAGACCCTGACCGGGACCGAGGTGGCCGAGGCCGTGGAACAGGCCCTGCTGCAGGCCTGACGGGGTCCGCTCGGGCCGTGGATGGTTTCGTGCAGCGTCTCCGGCTGCCTGGACCATTCCGGACTGGTCAACCATCCCCCCCCCTGCTACACGGCCTCCATGCATGGTTCCCGACTGGTTTTTCTTGGCCTGGACGGCCTGCCCTGGTCCGTGGCCCAAAGCCTTTGCCAACAAGGCCTGTTGCCCCATCTGGCCAGGATCATGGACGCCTCCGGGTGTCGGCCCATCCGGGCCGAACTGCCCGAACTCTCTCCCGTGAACTGGACGTCACTCTTCACCGCCGCCCCACCCGGCGGCCACGGGGTTTTCGGCTTCACCCGCATCAACCCGCAGACATACCATCTCGAATTCACGGATTTCAGCCATGTGCATGGGCTGACCATATTCGAACGCATGGCCGATGCCGGCCTGTTCGCCAAGGTCGTCAACATGCCGAATCTCGCGCCCGTGCGGCCCATGCGGGCCCTGCTGGTGGCCGGTTTCCCGGCCCGGGATCTGTGCGGTGCGGTCCATCCGCCTGCCCTGGGAGGGATCCTGGCCGATCATGGCTACACCGTCGAGGCGGACACCGTGGCCGGAGCCACGGACCCCGGCTTTCTCCTGGCCGAGCTGCACCGCACCCTGGCCTGCCGCGGAAAGGCCGTGGATCTCCTGTGGCCGGACCTGGCCTGGGACATGTTCATGCTCGTGCTGACGGAAACAGATCGTCTGGGCCACTTCCTCTTCCCGGCCCTGGTGGAACCCCATCATCCCTGGCGCGCTGAGGTCATGAACCTCATGGCCACCTGGGACCGGCTCATCGGCCAGACCCTGGAGCGGTATGAGGAACTCCCTGGACCCAAGCGGTTGATGGTGATGGCTGATCACGGGTTCACGGCGCTGCTGCAGGAGGTGGATCTCAACGTCTGGCTCAAGGGTCAAGGGTTGTTGCATTTTTCCCGACCGCCCCAGAGCGAGTGGGACACAGAGGCCATGGCGCCGTCCACGCGGGCCTTTGCCCTTGACCCCGGTCGCGTCTACATGCACTCCAGGGAGCGCTTTGCCCGGGGGCAGTTGTCCCGGTCCGATGCGAAGCACCTTGCCACAGAGCTGAGCGAGGCCCTGCGCGGCTTGACCTGGCAGGGCCGTCGGATCATCCGCCAGGTCCACAGGGGGGCGGACCTGTATCACGGACCCCAGGCTCATCTGGCCCCGGACCTCGTCCTGGTCCCGGAGCCTGGGTTCGACCTGAAAGGCAAGTTCGGCCGCCAGGCCATGTTCGGCCATTTCGGCCGTCAGGGCATGCACACCCCCGACGACGTGTTCTTTTTCGACTCCGCCGCGGCCCCGGCCCGCACGCCCACCCATGTGGGGCGGGCCATCCTGGAGTATTTCGGCATTTCTTCCACCATCCTCGACTTCTGAACCACCATGCGCATCGACTACGAACATGACTTGAATCCGGCCCAGTTGGAGGCCGCCACCACCCTGGACGGGCCGGTCCTGGTCATCGCCGGAGCCGGGTCAGGGAAGACCAGGACCATTGTCTACCGTTTGGCCCGCCTCGCGGAGCGCGGCGTGTCCCCGGAAGAAATTCTGCTTTTGACCTTTACCCGCAAGGCCTCGTCGGAAATGCTCGAAAGGGCCCAGGGCCTGTTGGGCCATCGGGGGTTGGGCAGCGTGCGCGGCGGGACCTTCCACGGCTTCGCCTTCTCCCTGCTGAAGCAGTACGCCGGCCTGCTGGGCTTTTCGCGCGGGGTGACGGTCATGGACCGCGCCGACGGCGAGGACGTCCTGGCCCAGGCCAAGGACCGGCTCAAGATCGGCAGCCACGACCGCAAATTTCCCAAGCGGGCCACCATCCTCGGGCTGTACAGCAAGAGCCGGAACAAGGAGCTGTCCCTGTCCGAGGTCCTGCGCCAGGAAGCCTACCATCTCGGGGTCTATGAGGGGGACCTGGTCAGGCTGCTGGAGGAGTACGAGCGCATCAAGCTGGAGTGCGGTCTGCTGGACTACGATGACCTGCTCTTCCTGATGGAACGTCTGCTGGCCGGACACCCCCATGTGCGCCAGACCGTGGCCGCGTCCATTTCCCACATCATGATCGACGAGTACCAGGACACCAACCTGGTCCAGGCCAGACTGGTGGGGTTGTTGACCGATCCCGAAAGCCCGGCCCCCAACGTCATGGCCGTGGGCGACGACGCCCAGTCCATCTACGCCTTCCGCGGCGCCAATGTGCGCAACATCCTCGATTTTCCCAAGGTTTTTCCCGGCGCCAGGATCATCAAGCTGGAGCAGAACTACCGCTCGACGCAGCCCATCCTGGAGCTGACCAATTCCATCCTGGACGGATTCCGGGACAAGTTCACCAAGCGTCTTTTTTCGGAAAAGCCGGGCTCGACCTTGCCCGAACACATCCTGCCCTTTTCGGACCGCAGCCAGGCCAGGCTGGTCACGGCAAAGGTCGTGGACCTGGCCCGGATCCATCCCCTGGACCAGATCGCCGTATTGTTCCGGGCAGGATATCAATCATACCATGTGGAGGTCGAGCTGAACAAGATGGGCCTGGCTTTCCGCAAATACGGGGGAATCAAATTTTCCGAAGCCGCGCATATCAAGGATGTCCTGGCCTGTCTGCGCATCAGCCAGAACGCCGCTGACCTCCCAGCCTGGCAGCGCATCCTCGGCAACGTGCCGGGCATCGGTCCCAAGAGCGCCCAGAAACTCTATCGGGCAGCCATGCTCAACGACCAAACCTTTCTGAAGGCCCAGCGGGCCAGGAGACCGGAACTGGAACGGCTGTTCCGCGTCCTGGACACCTTGCGGACCCAGGCCATGCAGCCGTCCACGGCCATCACCTTCATCCTGGAATACTACCTGCCGGTTCTGAGGGAAAAATTCCCGGACGACTACCCTCGCCGGGAAGCCGGGCTGGAAGAGCTGGTCCAGATCGCACTGGGCTACGAGGACATTGCGGGCTTCCTGGGGGATCTGAGCCTGGACAGCCCCGAGGCCGAGGAGGCGCGCGGCCAGGCCATAACCCTGTCCACGGTCCACTCGGCCAAAGGCTTGGAATGGGACGCCGTCCTGGTCATCGACCTGGTGGAGGACCGCTTCCCGTCCCGGCATGCCTTGAACGACAGCGATGATTTCGAGGAGGAGCGACGGCTTCTGTACGTGGCCTGCACCCGGGCCAGGGAGCATCTGAGTCTTTTTTCCCCTGAAACCCTGTACAGCAGGGAACTGGCGGGCACCACGCCGGCGCGGATCAGCCCCTTCCTGCAGGACATCCCGTCGCATTTGCTGGCCCGCTACCGCGAACAGTTCACCGGGGGGGTCGGGCTGCAGACACAGCCTGCGCCCCGCCGCGCATCGGGTCTCTCCGCTCCGCAGCAGATTTCGGACGCCAACGGGGGCTCAGACCAGGACCAAGCGGGGAGCGGACCCGGCGCCCAGACCCCGGTGCAGGGCACGTACTGCAGGCACAGGATCTTTGGCCGGGGCAAGGTCGTCTCGCGGGTGGAACCCAACAAGTACAAGATCAACTTCCCCGGCTTCGGCCTGAAACTCATCATCGAGGATTTCGTCGAGCTGGAATGAAAAAGGGGCCCCGGCCATGCCGGCGCCCCA
>JAAYCS010000065.1 GCA_012729655.1 Desulfovibrionales bacterium
CAGCGCCCAGGAGCAGGATCGGTCCGTGTCCGATCCGTTGACGGGCGGCATGGACCAGCGGGGCGAGAACGCGGGGGGGCAGGGAGCGACGCGCGTTTTGGCCAGCCATGACCACCCCGAGCCCAGGACCTCGGGATGAGGCGGCGGGGTTGACGCGTTCCGGATCCACAGGCTGATCAGCGTACAACCCCCACACGTCCACCAGGTTGAGGCCCCGTGTGGTGCGGACTTTGGTCCAGCGCATGGCCTGCGCCGGCCACGCGTCCACCACGCGTTGTCCCTGGTCCAGACGATATCCGCGAACCTGGCCCACCGGAAAAAGACCCGCCAGAGCGAAATTGAGCCCCGAATAATTCAGGTTGTAAATCCGGTGGAACTGATCAGCTTGCAGTTCCTGCAAATCGTCACGCACCAGTCCGAGAATGGCTGGACCGTGTATGCCATGGGCGGCAATTCCATGCACCCTGACCCCCGGAAAAGCCAGCCGGGCAAGGGCCATCAGAGACCTGTCCACCAGCAGGTGCACCTCGCCGCAGGCCATGAGGGAGACAAGCAGGCGTTTGGTCTGGATCAGATCCCCAAAGCGGGCCAACTGGATGACAAGATACCTGGCCAGAGGGCCGGACGGATTGCCCGCATCTTCATGTTGCATGCCCCCTCATCGGAAAAAAAACTAAAAAAGTCCAGAACACCCCGGATTTTAACGTTCTACCCTGCTCGGAGTGACAGCTTGGACAAGTGCTACAGGCTCTGATAGACGGCGGCAATGCGCTACTATCCACTGCTTGCGGACCTGACCACACTCCACTGCCTCGTCGTGGGCACCGGAGAAGTGGGCCTGCGGAAGATCGAAGGGCTTCTGGCCTGCGCCCCGGCCCAGGTCGTCGGCCTGGACCCGGCGCCTCCCAGTCCGCAACAGTCAGCACTTCTTGCCAGACATTCCGTCTTCACGTATGCACAGCGCCCATTTGATGAATCGGATCTGGATGGGATGCACCTCGTTTTTGCCTGCACTGCTGCCTGCGAGGTCAACGCTCGGATCGGCCGAGCCTGCAGGCAGAGGAACATCCTCTGTAACATTGCCGACGACCCGGAACAGGGAACCTTCGTGCTCCCCGCAAGCATCACCCGCGGAGACCTGACCATCACCGTGTCCACCAGCGGGGCAAGTCCGGCCCTGTCCCGCATCATCCGCCAGGATCTGGAGCAGCGGTACGGACCTGAATACGCAGGATTGACCCGTTTCCTGGCCCTGCTCCGCCCGGCATTGCTCGGCCTGGGCCATGGCTGTTCCGAGAACCGTGACATATTCCGTGCCGTGGTGATGTCGTCCCTGCCGGAGCTGATCAAATCAAAAAACCGGGACGCATGCCTCGAGCTTTTGCATCGATTGCTCCCCACGACCCTGCATTCCCGAATTGGAGAATGGTGCGATGACTGCTTCCAGACTTTTTGAACTGTTCATTGCCTTGCTCTACCTGGGCGGGTCCCTCATCTATCCATTGGGCCTGGCTTGGCGGCAAAACCTCCTGAAGCGCGCCGCGACCTGGGCCTCCATGGCGGCCTTTGTCCTGCACACCGTGGATCTGGTCATGCGCCTGACCGTCACCGGAACCAATCCGCTGCAGCAGGGCCAGTTCTACATGAGTCTGCTGGGCTGGATTTTTGTGCTCATTTTTTTTGTGCTGTGGTGGAAACTCAAGCACGACTTCCTGTCCATGATCACATCCCCCCTGGCGCTCATTCTGTTTTCCTCGTCCCTGGCCATCAGCACCCAGGAACTGATCATCCCGGATCGTCTGAGCGCCCTGTGGTTCAGTCTGCATGTCGGCACCATCTTCATTTCCCTGGCCCTGATTGCCATGGCCTTCGGCGCCGGGCTGACCTACCTGTACCTGGAGCGCAAGATCAAGACCAAGGAAAAGCTGCCGGGATTCTCCAAGGACCTGCCCTCCCTGGAAACCTTTGACAAAGCCAACCACTGGGCCGTCTGTATCGGCTTTCCCCTCTACACCATCAGCCTGCTGTCCGGCTTCGTGTGGGCCTCATTCACCTGGAAGCGCATTGTCAGCTGGGACCCCAAGGAGCTCATTAGTGTTGTCATCTGGGTCATTTTCGCCGCACTCTTTTATCAGCGCATGGTCCAGGGCTGGCGAGGACGCAAGCCGGCCAAAACAGCGGTCATCCTTTTCGTGCTCTGTCTGATCTCGCTGGTAGGCGTTAATTTTCTGCTGCCGACGCATCACAGTTTTCGGCCGTAATTTCCAAAAGAAAACAAATATCACTGCTCATGAATCAGGAAATCTATCTTGTTGGTTTGAATCATAAAACTGCTGGCGTGGATATCCGCGAGCGTTTTGCCCTGGCCGGCTGCGATCCTGTCGCCGCGGGTCTGGTCCATGACACGGGCCCCGTCACCGAGGCCATGATCCTGTCCACCTGCAACAGGGTTGAATTTCTGGTTGTCGGTGACAACTCCCTTGACATCCCGGCCCTCATCTTGCGCTTCTGGGCCGACCAGTGCCGGCAGCCCCGGGCCGATCTGGATGGGCACACCTACTGCCACGCGGGGGGCGACGCGGTGGAGCACCTTTTCACCGTGGCCTCCAGTCTGGATTCCATGATTCTGGGTGAACCGCAGATCCTGGGGCAGCTCAAGGGGGCCTATCGCAACGCCGTGGAAAAAGGCGCGGCCAAGGTCATCGTCAACCGCATGTTGCACAAGGCGTTCTCCGTGGCCAAAAGGGTGCGCACAGAGACCGCCATCGCATCCAGCGCGGTATCCATCAGCTATGCCGCCGTGGAGCTGGCCAGGAAAATCTTCACCGACCTTTCCAATCACCGCGCCCTGCTCATCGGCGCTGGAGAAATGGCCGAGCTGGCCGCGACCCACCTCCTTTCGGCGGGCGTACGGGATATCACCGTGGTCAACCGCACCCTGTCCAAAGGCGAGGAACTGGCCAGGCAGTTCAAGGGGCGGGCCATGCCCTTCGAAGACCTGCCCCAGGCCCTGCTGGAAACGGACATCGTCATCAGCTCCACAGGGTCCCCCACGGCCATCATCAGGGCCAGGGACATGAAGGATGTCATGCGCAAACGGCGCAACAAACCGATTTTCTTCATCGACATCGCTGTCCCCAGGGACATCGACCCGGATGTGAACGGATTGGACAACGTCTATCTGTACGACATTGACGACCTGAAGGAGGTTGTGGAGGAAAATCTGGCTGGTCGTCAGAATGAGGCCCTCAAGGCCAAGGGCATCGTGGCCGAAGAGGTGGCCACTTTCCTGCGCTGGCGGGACAGCCTCACCCTGCAGCCGACCATCGTGGCCCTCCTGGACCAGGGAGAACGTATCGCGCGCAAGGAACTGCGCAGGTCCATCAAGCAGCTCGGCCCCAACCCCGACCCGCAGATGGTGGCCATCCTGGAGCGTCTGGCCCAGTCCCTGTGCCACAAAATCTACCACGAACCCATCAGCTACCTGAAACGGCGCTCGCAGGAAGAGGGGTCGGCCCAGCGTTTCATCCATAACGCCCGCCGCATCTTCAACCTGGACGAGGAAACCGTCTCCGACGATGCGCATCTCGACCGCAAAGCCCCTCTCAGCAAGTAAGGATCAGCCCCATGCGCTCCTTCATGATCGATGAAATCACCCCGGACGATATGGAAAAACTGGAGAACTGGCTCAAGGAGCAGGAATTGGGCAGCAGCATCGACCATCTCTACCATTTCAACATCCCGGTCAGGCTTCTTTCGCCCCTGCAGCAGGAGCATGCCGAGACATGCGGGCCGTTCTACATGGCCGTGGAGACAGGGCGTGACTGGGTCAGACTGGAACTTCTGGTCAGGGCAAAGAAGATCCTGCGCTGCGCGTGCATTGCCTACGCCACCGGCGAGCAGCAACAGCATATGGTCGGGTATCTGGAAAACCTGTTAACGGACCTGCGCATCCCCCTTTAGGCCATGAGGCTGCAGGATCTCTCCCGGGACTGGGCCAGACGATGTCTGGACATTCCACGCTTCTGCCTGGAAACCCTCGGCATTGACCTGCACCGAGCCAGGCTCGTGCTGGCCTACTCCGCGGGAGTGGACTCCACCGCCCTGCTGCACATTCTGTCCTGCCTGCGCGCCCCCCTCAAGCTGACCCTGACCGCTGCCCATGTCCACCACGGGTTGCGCCCAGACTCGGATCACGAGCAGAGCCATGCCGTGAAAACATGCGCCGCCCTTGACATCCCCTGCGCAACGACCCGCCTGACCATACCCGCCCATGGCCCGGGAATCGAAGCCAGGGCCAGACTCCAGCGCTACGCCTTCCTGGAAGAGGTGCGCCTCCGGTATGACGCCGCATGGATCGTCACGGCCCATCATGGCGAGGACCTGGCCGAGGACATCCTGCTGCGGTTGGTCCGCGGCACAGGATGGCCTGGATTGGGGGGAATGCAGGGGGTCGACCATACTCGCAGACTGCTGCGCCCTGTGTTGAACTGGGCAAAAAGGGACCTGCAAACCTTTCTGTCCGAGCATGGCATCACGTGGTGCGAGGACAGATCCAACCTGTCCGACCGACACACACGGAACAGATTCCGGCACACAATTCTGCCCCTTCTGCAGCGCGAGAACCCCCAACTGACCAAAACCCTGCTTCACCTGTGGCGGTTGGCCCGCGTGGATGAGGACTACTGGGAACGTGTCTTGCCCCCAGTTCTCCCCGGGCAGGACGAGTATGTGCTAGACGCCGCATCCATCCCACCCCATCCGGCCCAGCGCCTGCGCGTCTTCAAAAAGATCCTTGACGCCATGGGCCCTGGCCAGGCCTTGGCCAGCCATCTTTTCCTGCTGGACAAGGCCTGGACAGACCACAGCATCGGATGCACGGTCCAGTTTCCTGGGGATAAAATCGGATGTATCGCGGTTTCAGGCATTCGTTTCTCCCGACAGCAGCGTCGTCCTCTGCCTGCAACAAATATTTGACCATGCCTGGGAATGATTTCGGATTGCATATCTTTAGCGGAGCCCATCCATACCCTTCGACGAGCACAGACGATGGCACATGCACCAAAACACAAATTCCAGATGACGCTCATAGCACCCGAAAAAGGGATGAGCGAAATCTTCAGCAAAATAGCCAAGAAGATGCGTGTGAACCTCCAGGTGGTCAAAGGCGGAGAATTGAATGCCATCGAGACAGTGCAAAACCTTTCTCCGGACAGCTGCGACGTAATTCTGGCCCGTCGCATTGTTGCCAGACACCTCCACCAGCATACAGCCATTCCAGTGATCAGCGTGGAACTGAGCACCCTGGACCTGCTGCGCATTTTGCAACCCTATGTGGGCCATGTTCGCAAAATAACCCTCTTCCGTACCGATTCGCCTCTCTCAGGAGTGAACTATGTCGCCCACGCGCTCCGCATGGAGATTCACCAATGCATATACACCACCCTTGAAGAACTGAAACACAAAATCAGAACTCTTGAACGGGACACAGACTTGGTGATTGGCGGCATCCTGGCATATGATCTTGCCGTTCCGCTGGGTTTTGCGGCCATCAATATCGTGGACGAGGAGGAAATCGCGTGCAGGGCCATAAACGATGCCATTGAAGTGGCGCGATTTCAACGCAAAGAGCGGCAATGGAATCTCCGTCTCGAAACCCTGATGAACACCATCAGCGAAGGCGTCATTGTCTTGGACGAGTACGGCACGGTTCGCTGCAGCAATCCTGCTGCCGAGCGTCTGCTCAACTGCAGCCATGCGTCAATTCAGAAAAAGCACATCCTGGACGTCATGCCTGGCTTGTTCACCGAGAAGGAACTTGTGACGCACACAGCCTTGCACGCTCGGGTGCACGATATGAAGGGTAAAACACTCGTCGTCAACCGCGTGCCCATCATCTTTCAGAAAAAAGTCATGGGTACCGTTTGCACCTTCTCCGATGCGCGCCATATCCAGCAGGCTGCAGACAACCTGCGGAAAAAGGTCAAGTCCCGCGGGTTCACCACACGATATACCTTTGACGACATCAAGACCCGCTCTCCCCGCATGCAAGGCATAAAGGAACTGGGCAAACTTTACGCATCCACAGAAGCAAGCCTGATCCTGTGCGGAGAGTCCGGAACGGGCAAGGAGGTTTTTGCCCAAAGCATCCACGCCGCAAGTCCACGCAAAGCTGGGCCGTTCGTGGCTGTGAACTGCGCTGCCATCCCCGAAGGCCTTCTTGAAAGCGAGTTGTTCGGTTACGAAGAAGGAGCCTTCACTGGAGCCCGACGTCAGGGGAAAGCTGGGTTGTTTGAAATTGCTCACACCGGGACCTTGCTCCTTGACGAAGTGAGTGATTTGCCGCTGTCCCTGCAGGGTCGCTTGCTGCGGGTTCTCCAGGAGAAGGAATTGATACGGGTCGGAGGAACGCAGATCATCCCTCTGGATGTACGCGTCATCTGCGCCACATCCCGGGATCTTTCTCTGCAAGTCGAGAAAGGCGAATTCAGGGCTGACCTGTTTTACCGCGTCAACATACTTTCTTTGACCCTTCCTCCTCTCCGCGAACGTCCAGAAGACATAATGACTATCGCCACCCCCTTTCTGCTCGAACGTCTGCACCGTCCACCGGCAGCAAACACGCTTGATGAACAACTTGGGCCATATCTGCTGGGTCACTCCTGGCCTGGAAACATCCGTGAACTGCGAAGCATAATGGAGAGATTGGTGATAGTGGCAAACTGTTCGGAGAACATTTCCCACTGGGGGACTCTGCTTTCCTCGGTATGGACGCCGTCTCCCTCTGTCAGCGAACCAGCGGAAAGCAACCACGAGCCCAGCCTCCCTCACCTGACAGGAAAACAACCTCTGCACTGCTCAGCAGCTCTCAAAGACCAGCTCCGGACCGCTGAACGGAACATCATCGAATCCACCCTGAACTTCTATGGCCAGGACATCGGCAAGGCCACAAAAGCTCTGAGAATCAGCCGCATGACACTTTGGCGCAAACTGACCCGCCAGTAGTCATTGACTCCAAAATTTTTGTATCATTTTTGATATTCTTATAACAAAATTGATACAAAAATTCAATTACGCCATTCCCTAGATCTTGCATCCTGTCACTTTGCCTTGAAACCATACGGTTTTTTTTCTGTCCGTTATGGCCCATTTCTTGATCAAAAGATATTCAGTTCGCTTTTGGGTTTGCCCTAACGGACCCTGGCTAGGACATGAGTACCTAAGGAACCTCTAACAAGGATGGAAATCCATGAAAAAGCTTATCCCGGCCTTGCTTGTTCTCGCCTGCATGCTTTGGACCGGCAACAGATCTGAAGTTCATGCAGCCTACCCCTACGACAAACCCATCAATCTCATCGTTCCATTCGGCCCTGGCGGTGCGGTGGACATTGCTTCCCGCATCCTTTCCGACTATTTCCAGCAAAATTACAAGATCACCATTAACGTGATCAATAAAACTGGTGGCGGACAGGCCGTAGGCCTGAACGAAATGCTGCACGCCCGGCCGGATGGCTACACGATGGCCTTCCCTGGTTTCGGCGGCCCTTCGGTGACTACCAAACTGAGCAACGTCGGCTTCACCCACAAAGACCTGAAACCCGTCGCCCAGATCACTGTCATGGAACTGGTCTTTGCTACCAGCGCGAGCTCGGGCCTGGACACCTTCGCCAAGTTCCTCGAGCGGGCCAAGAGTGACTCCGCCAACACCGTTTATGCCACAACTGGGGCCATCACCACCCAGCGCCTCTATCTGACCAAGTTGCTCGATCGCTTCCATAAAGACATCCAACTCCGCCACACGGCGTACGGCAGCGGGCACGAAGTGAGTACCGCCCTGCTCGGAAAACACATTACGGCCGGATTCCAGGTCCCCACCAATGTGCTGCCCTATGTGGAGTCCGGGGATTTCAAGGCCATCGCCATCTCACGCGCCGAACGTAGCCCCGACCTGCCCGATACGCCAACGTTCCGCGAACTCTATGCCGGACAGCTCAAGCCTGAAGACGAAAAGTGGATCGACCTCGGATCCTGGCACGGCCTGGTCACGTCAAACAAGGTTCCCGATGAGAATATTGCCGCCTTCCAGCCCTTGCTTCTCAAAGCATTGCAGGACCCCGACGTGATCGCCAAGTTCAAAAAGGTGGGTCTGTCCATCGACTACCTCGGGCCGAAGGAATTCGGCGAGGTCATTCAAACCTCGTCCGACCTTGTGGACGAGATTCTCGCCGGCCGCAAATCCCTGGACTGATCCAAGTGCAGTGCGGGCGCAGAAAAATGCGCCCGCACTCTTTCCGGTCAGACAGGTCAGATCGTCAAGGGTCCGGACAACAAGGAATTCACCATGAAGAACAAGACGGATTTTTTCTGCAGCTTGGCTCTGCTCGCAGCCTGTGTTCTGCTTGGACACCAGATCTGGCTGCTGCCCGCACCTGCCTCTAAAGCCATCATCACTGCAGCCACGTTCCCCACCTGGATCATCAGCTTCATGACGTTATTGTCCTGCGTGCTGCTGTTCAAAAGTCTGTTCGGGGCCAAGGGACGCGGAGACTGGCCGGAACGACCGATTTTCATTCCCATTCTCATGATGGGACTGCTCATTCTGGCCTATATCGCCGGCTTCATCCTACTCGGCGACTATGCCATGCAAAACGACTTCCCCGAAGGAACCGGGTTTGTGATCACCACGTGGCTGTTCCTTGTCGCAGCCCAGTACATGGCCAGATACCGCCACCTGGTGCGCGTCCCGTTGATCGCCACAGCCATGACGGCAGGCATGTTCACGGTATTCTCCGTTCTGTTCAAAGTCCCACTCCCCTAAGGCGGTGAATCATGTTTGAAACCATTCTTGAAGCCGCCCGCGCGGCATGCAGCCTGGAAGCGATCGTGGCCAATTTCATCGGAACAGCGCTGGGCATCGTATTCGGAGCTCTGCCCGGGCTGACCGCCGTCATGGGCGTAGCCCTGCTCATCCCTCTGACCTTCGGTCTTGCGCCGGTGACCGCGTTCTCGGCCCTGCTCGGCATGTTCTGCGGGGCCATCTATGCGGGGAGCATCACCGCCATCCTGGTCAGCACCCCAGGTACGGCTGCGGCTGCCGCCACCATGCTCGAAGGCCCGAAATTCACGGCCCGGGGCGAATCCCTCAAGGCCCTGGATATGACGACCCTTGGTTCCTTTGTCGGGGGAATCCTCTCTTGTGTGGCCCTGACCACCGTGGCCCCGCAGTTGGCCCGCTTCGCCCTGGACTTCAGCGCGCCTGAATATTTCTCTCTGGGTCTCTTCGGCCTGACCGTTGTCGCAACCCTGTCCGAGGGCGCGCTGCTCAAAGGCACCATCGCCGCCTGTCTGGGACTGATTATCGCCATGATCGGCATGGATCCCCTCTCCGGGGACATGCGCATGACTTTTGACCAACCCGGTCTCATCAACGGCATAGCTCTGGTTCCTGCCCTGGTGGGTCTGTACGCCCTGTCCCAGGTGTTCGTGTCCCTGGAGCAGGTGTTCAGGGGAACTACCCTCAAACCGGCGGAGATCTCCCGCGAGGGTTTGAGCCTGAAGGAATTCTGGCTGTACAAAAAAATCCTTCTGCTCAGTTCGGCCATCGGCATCTTCATCGGCATCGTCCCGGCCACCGGGGCAGGCACAGCCTCTTTTGTGGCCTATGGCGAAGCCAAACGCATGTCCAAAAACCCGGAACAGTTCGGACACGGCTCCCTGGAAGGCTTGTGCGCCACGGAAACGGCAAACAATGCCGTGACCGGTGGCGCGCTGATCCCACTTCTGACCCTGGGCGTGCCAGGGGACGTGGTCACGGCCGTCATGCTCGGAGCGCTCATGATCCAGGGCATAACCCCTGGGCCCTTGCTGTTTCAGAACCAGGCTCCCCTCGTCTACGGCATCTTCATCGCCCTGTTCATCTCCAACATCTTCATGGTGTTGATGGGGATGTTCACCGTGCGTCTGTTCTCCAAAGTGGTGCTCATTCCCGGAGGGATTCTCCTGCCCCTGGTGACCACCCTGTGCGTGGTCGGAGGCTATGCGCTGAACAATTCCAATTTCGATCTCGGGGTGATGGGCGCCTTCGGCGTGCTCGGATATGTCATGATCAAGGCCCGGTTTCCGCTGGCCCCCCTGCTTTTGGCCATGATCCTCTCGGGGATCATTGAAACCAACTTCCGCCGCGCCCTGGACATTTCCAACAACGATTTCAGCGTATTTTTCACCCGGCCCATCTGCGCGGCGTTCATTGGCATCAGCGCAGTCATCCTGCTGAACCTGCTCCGCAAGCAGTTTTTCAAGAAGAACGTCATCCCACTCAACAATTAAATGAGCAGGACGCTCACATGGCCGCATCTGCCTGCGCCCTTGCGCAATTTTGAAACTTGAAACATTTTCTCCATCCAGATCCTGATACAAGGACGGGTTATGCCGAAAGCAACACATATCTACCACAACGGCGTCATCCTGACCATGGACTCCCGGGCGTCCATAGTCACCTGCCTTGCCGTCGCCAACGATACAATCCTGGCCGTCGGCTCCGAAACCGAGGTGGCCCCGTTTGCGGATGAGGAGACCGTGCTCATCAATCTGCAAGGTCAGTTCATGATGCCCGGTTTTTACGACTGCCACAGTCATTTCATGCGAGCCGGCATGTACGCTGAGTTCTATCTCGACGTGAATGCCCACCCCATAGGCTCTGTGCGTGAAATGAATGATATCCGCCGACTTGTTCGGGACAGGGCCGTGACCCTGTCTCCAGGTTCATGGATCCTCTGCGCCGGGTACGACGACACGGCCATGCAGGAGGCCAGACATTTCACCCTGGCCGAACTGGACGCCATGGCCCCGGACCATCCCCTCTTTCTGCGGCACATTTCCGGACATCTCGCCCTCTGCAACAGCAAGGCCTTCGCCGCCGCCGGGATCACAGGGGAAACCTTGAACCCGCCCGGAGGGTTGTTCCGCCACGATGCGGACGGACATCTGACCGGGTTGGTCGAGGAGCCCGCCGCCATGGAGATGCTCCTGGAAGCCGCCCCGGCCATGACCGATGAAAAATGGCGTACCTCCGTGATTCGCGCCACCAACGACTATATCGCCAAAGGTGTGACCACTGCTCACGACGGGGGCGTGACCACCTCCATGTGGAAGAATTACATGGCCGCGCACAAGGAGGGACTGCTCAAGAACCGCGTTCAGCTTCTCCCCAGGCATGGAGGCTTTGACTTCCGCCTGGCTCCGACCACCAAATGCGGCACCCCCCTGACCAAGGACAACCAGTTGACCCTCGGTGCGGTCAAATTGTTTCAGGACGGCAGTATCCAAGGGTATACCGGATACCTTTCCACTCCGTATCACAAGGTCATCGAGAATTGTTTTCCAGACGGCCCTCTGTGGCGCGGCTATCCGATCTATCCATTGCATGAGGTTGTGGATTTGGTCACAGCGTACCATCGGGCCGGCTGGCAGGTTGCTGTTCACGGCAACGGCGACAATGGCATCGGCGACATCCTCACAGCGTTCGAGGAAGCCCAGAAAGCCTATCCCCGGGCCGATGCCCGACATATCATCATCCATTGTCAGACCGTGCGCGAGGACCAACTCGACAGCATCAGCCGCTTGGGTGCAGTGCCTTCTTTTTTTGTAGTGCACACCTACTACTGGGGGGACCGTCACCGGGACATTTTTCTCGGGGAGGAGCGGGCCGCACGCATCAACCCTCTGCACAGCGCTCTCAAACGCCGCATTCGGTTCACGAACCACAACGACACCGCAGTTACACCCATGGATCCCATTCTTTCAGTGTGGTCGGCCGTCACCCGGAAGACAAGCAGCGGAAAGACCCTCGGTCAACAACAGAGGATTCCTGTCCTGGATGCACTGCGCAGCGTCACGACCTGGGGCGCGTACCAGTTCCACGAAGAACATCTCAAGGGAAGCCTTGAGCCTGGTAAACTGGCGGACATGGTCGTTCTGGACAAAAATCCTCTGGAGATCGAACCAGAGAGCATCCGCGATATATGCGTGCTGGCAACCATCGTCGGTAACAATCTCGTATACGGATCCATTTGATGGGGGTGACTTGAACGTGGGCAATATTCTGCAATCACCTTCTAACCCGCCTGGGGAGGAATGACGAGCCGGCCCCTTGGCAGCATGACAGTGGTCAAGACCGCATGCACGGCTGCATCCTGTCCCCGTCCCCAGGTCTACAGAAGATGCTTGACATCCGGACAGGTTCATACATGGATGGCCCTTGAGGCTTTCGGACTGGATGAATCAGGTCAGCAAACGCTGGCAATGGATCGTAACCCATGCAAAAACACCGTATCGTCATCGCGGAAGACCACGCCCTGTTTCGCGACGGACTCAACTCCCTCATCAGCTCCAGGCCCGATTTGGAGGTTGTGGGCGTGGCTGGAGACGGCATCGAGGCCATCCGGCTGGTGCAGGAGAAGAAACCTGCGCTGCTGCTCCTGGACCTATCCATGCCCAATCTGGGTGGAATTGAGGCTCTCAAGAAGATCAAACAGATATCCCCCGCTACCAAGGTTCTCGTCGTCTCCATGCACGCCACGGAGACCTACCTCAGGGCCGCGCTCAAGGCCGGAGCCAATGGATACCTGCTCAAGATGGCCGACCAGAACGAATTTCACGTTGCCATTCAGGCCGTCCTCGCCGGAAGGGCCTACATCAGTTCCGAATTCGCCAGCCATGTGCTCGACGTCTATCGCCATTTGGAGGAGCCGGAACAGTCATCCCTGGACATCCTGACGATCAGGGAACGCGAAGTGCTCAAACTTGTGGCCGAGGGAAAAACCAACCGAGAAGTAGCGGAGCTGCTCTGCATCTCACCCAAGACGGCCGACAACCACCGCACCAACGTCATGCGCAAGCTCGACCTGCATCGGGCCATTGACCTCAGCAATTATGCCCGACAGCACGGGCTGCTGTTGGAAAAATAACCAAGCGGAAAAAACAGTGCGCCAGTTGTCGACATGCCTGATCATCTTGCTCCTCCTCTGCTGCACAAGGCAGGCTGCGGCAGAACCCGTCAGACCGGTCCATGGCGGCCGGCTCGTGGTGGCCCTGAACAACATTCCTGCTCACTTCAACCCGGCCGTGCACTCGGGGCTCCTGACCGGCCTGGTCGGATCCCAGATTTTCGCAGGCCTCATCAGGTGTGACCGCCAAGGTCAGCCCCATCCCCATCTTGCCAAATCCTGGGAGTATTCCGAAGACGGTCTCGTACTGACACTGCATCTTCGGGAAGACGCCGTTTTTCATGACGGGGCTCCCGTCAGTGCGCAGGATGTGGTTTTTTCCATCCAGACCGTGCAGCGCTTCCATCCGTTCACGCCCATGCTAGAGGCCATCGACACAGTGGAGGCCCCGGACGACCATACGGTCATCGTCCGCCTGCGCCACCGTCACCCTGCCCTGCTGAAGATTTTTACCGCGACTCTGACTCCAATCCTGCCCGCACATATCTACGGGGACGGCCAGAACATCCGCACGCATCCCGCGAACTGGAACGCCGTTGGTTCCGGACCATTCCGCCTCACGGCCTACCAGCCTGGACGTCGCATCGTTCTCCAACGATTCAATGACTATTTTCTCGGGGGACGGCCTTTTCTGGACACAGTCGAATTTGAGATTTTTCCCGGTCCCGATGAAATTCTTATGGCCATGGAAGCCGGGGAAGTTCAGCTGTCCGGCTTTTCTCCCCTTGTCGACCACCATGAACAAGCCGCCAAGACAGAACACCTGGTCGTCTCCACCGAAGGGCTGGATGGCATAGGGGCCATGCTCTGGATCGGCTTCAACCTGAAAAAGGCGCCCCTCCACGACCGCAGGGTCCGACAGGCCATCGCCCTGGCCATCGATCGGGAATTCATCGCACAGTATATACTGCGCGGGTCGTCCATGGCCATGGACGGCCCCCTGGTGCCCAATAACCCGTTCTATGCGCCACCTGATACTCCTTCCAGGCTCGACCTCGCCGAGGCCAACCGTCTTCTGGACGAAGCAGGATACAGGCGCGATACAACCGGCAAGCGTATGACCTTGGAGATGGATTATCCGCCCAATGCAGCAAACCTCGCCCTCCCACTCATCAAATATCTCCGCCATTCTTTGAGCCGGACAGTGGGGATCGACCTGTCCATCAGAAAAAACAGGGACGATACGGAATGGTCGAACCATGTGTCTTCCGGCAACTTTCAGTCGACCATCGACATCGTCTTCACCTGGGGGGATCCGCTGATCGGTGTGCACAGGACATACCATTCCGCCAATATCCGTCCCGGAGTGCTGTGGTCCAACACCCAGGCCTATTCCAATCCCGAGGTTGATCAGCTTCTGGATCTGGCCGGACAGGAGGTGGACTTCATCCGCCGCAAGGAGCTCTATGCCCGATTCCAGCGTATCGTCAGGTACGATCAGCCCATGGTCTGGCTTGGGACCATGCCCTACGCCACAATCCATGACCGGCGGCTGCGGGGAGTCGGGGATTCCTACTGGGGTCTGCTGGGGCCCATGGATGAAGTGTTCTGGGCAAAGGAAACGCAATGAATCCGGCCCGAAACAGCGCGCATGAGGAGGATGCAGGGCAAACGGCAACCCTCACCCCAGGTCAACAAACCCCTGGACGGAACACCGGCATCGGTATCTCGGCCAGGGTCACCGCCGGGTTGGCGGTGATTGTCATAGCGATGCTGGCAGCCTCGTTGATTATCGGGTATACATTTAAAAATGCATCCAGATCCATCAAGACCATCACCTTACGCGACCTCCCCGCCCTGACAGAGACATTCAGCCTTGTTCGCCAGTCAGAACGCATGAAGGGCATCACGCCGGACCTCATCGCCGCTGAAAACACCTTCATCCGTGAAGCGCTGACCAAGGAATTCCAGGCTGGCGTTCAGCAGTGGGAAGAGCTGGTTACATCCATTTCCAAACACAGCGGCGATTCGCCACACATCAGCAACTTGATCGAACAGGCCCGCGTTCTGCATGAAAATATAGGAACTATTTCAGAAATCATCGATAAACGCATGAAGATTGCTGATCGGATAGTCCTCCTCGATCAACGCATCCGCAGGCTGGGAGAGCGCCTGAATCGCGATTTTTCGACGGCAGAAAGCATGAATTGGGAGACCGGCCGGAAATATCAACAGTTCATGCAGGCCATGAACAGGGCGTGCATCCTGCTGCTCGTGGTCAACATCGCAACCAGTCCAGATGAACTCGAACGGCTCGAAATCCGGTTCAATGACGCCTACACAGATATGGAGCTGCGACTCAACGAAATGCCTGAAAACCTGCGGCTCCGCTTTTCGCCCATCTGCCAGGAATTTCTCCGTTTCGGCCGAGGCGGAGAAAGCCTGTTCGCACTGACCGCGCAAAATCTTATTCTTGACAAACGTATCGAGGACCAACTGATCGCCAATCAGTTTGCGTCCGACAGAATCATGGACTCCACCAACAACGTCCTGAACGACATCAGAGTCCGCATTGATTCCGAGACGGACATCCTGGCCGGTGAGCTTGCTCTGGCCAACAATCTTTCCACGATACTCCCCGCAGTCAGCGTTGTCTGCTCGCTGATGATCATCCTCTACCTTCGGCGCTCTGTCATCGCACGCATTCTCTATCTGAATCGGACAATGATTGACCACATCAATGGAGGAACCGGTCCGATCAAGGTCGAGGGAAACGACGAGATATCGGCCATGACCAACGCGACAAACTACTTCATCAACGAAATCACGCAACGGAAGCAGCGCCTCCAGGAAAGTGAAATCAAGTACCGCAATCTGTTCGAAATGGCCCCGGTGGCCATCTACAGGGTGGACATGAACACCGGGAAAGTGCTCGACAGCAACGGATCCGCGCCAGTGGTCTTCGGGTATGCCGACAAGAAAGCCTTCTTCCAGTCGTTCTCCCATGCCGCGTGTTTCGTTGACAGCGGCCAGGGCAGGGAGTTCAGAACCCGCATCGCTCAAAACGGCCGGGTGGACGGATTTGAAATGCGCACGTTCCGCGCCGACGGCACCTCTCTTCACCTCGTCATCTCCTCCATCGCCTATCCTGAAGGCGGTTATCTGGAATGTGCAGCCATCGACATGACGGAAATCATTCAGGCGAGGGAGACCCTGCGTCGCTCCCATGAGGAGCTCGAACGCATCGTGCGAGAGAGGACACACGAGATCAACCAGCAAAACGAACTCTTGCGCCAGGAAATCAGGGAGCGCAGCGCAGTGGAGGCCGCCCTGCGCGAAAGCGAGGAACGGTTCCGCCTCCTGGCCGAAAATCTGAAGGAGGTCTTGTGCCTCGTGGAGATGGACTCCGGATCCCTGAGCTATGCCAATCCCGCGTTCGGAAAACTCTTCGGGATGCACGCCGACACCTTCCGCAAGAACCCTTCCCTGCTGGTGGACCGGATCCACCCCGAAGACCGGACAGCCATCCGTTCCCTTCTTTCGACGCAGTGGGGAACCGAAGCCCTGGAGACGCAGGCCGTCGAATACCGTCTGACAACGCCCGAAGGCGAGCTGAAATGGATACTGTCCCGGATCATGCACATCCGCGACGCATCGGGAAAGATAGCCCGGGCAGCCATCATGGCCGAGGATATAACCGAACGGAAACAAGCAGAAAAAATTATCCGGGATTCAGCTCGACGCCTCAAATACCTGTCCACCAAACTCCTGGAGGCCCAGGAGGAGGAGCGACGAAATCTGGCCGCCGAGTTGCATGACAACATCGGCCCGTCACTGGGCACAGTGAAATTCGGCGTGGAGAATGTCATCAACGGGCTTGATGATGAGCGGGAAGAACAGAGAAAAATCCTTCGGACAGTCATAGGGATCGTCAAAAAGGTTGTCCGCCTCATCGGGCGTCTCCAGATGGAACTCCGCCCCTCAATCATCGACGACCTCGGCGTGATCGAGGCTCTGGACTGGTATTGCCAAGACTACATGACCGTCTACAGCCAGATCGAGGTCCTGCGCCATATACGGACCAGCGAGAGCCTCATCCCCGAACGTCTCAAAATAGTCATCTACCGCATCGTTCAGGAAGCCTTCAACAACATTGCCAAACACAGCGGCGCGAACAGGGTTCTCCTCACCCTGGAATCTGAAGAGAACATGCTCTCCCTCGTCGTCGAAGACAACGGATGCGGGTTCGATGCCCGTGATGCAGGCACGGGTCGTCGCAAGGGCAGCGGGCTGGGCTTGGTCAGCATGCGGGAACGCGCCGAACTCTCGGCAGGAAGCTTCAGCCTCACATCCCTTCCCGAACGGGGAACCAGGATCGAATGCCAATGGGACTGCAGGATGGTGCAGGGCCTGGAAGACAATCCGATCTGAGACCCCGGCCGGCACGAAGCGAACGGTCCCATGAAGTTCTCCCCTTCTCCAGATCGCCGCCATTTCGAACCCCACACCTAGGCCATCTGCGGTTCAAATACGTCGCGGGTTCTGATCCGACGAAAAACCCCCAAGCACTCCTCCATCGATTCCAAACGCACGCCTGTCACCCAGAACACCCCAGGGCATCAAACAAAAAATAAGGGAAAGTCCCTTTTTCGCCGGGGTGATGACCCCATTTCCTAACTCTCCTTTCATGCTAATTTGTCACAAAAGTTACAGATATTGTCTGAAATAACGATGGCGCACTGATCCCAACCAGCAGGAGGTAATCGTGAAGATGTTGAAAAAAACAGCATTCATCAATGGGAAAATCCGGACCATGGATGCTGCGTGCTCTATCCAGGAAGCAGTTCTCATAGAGCAAGACCGCATTGTTGCGGTTGGCACGACATTGGAAATCCTCGAATTGGCCGGAGACAGTGCAACCGTAATTGATCTGCGGGGATACGCGCTTTTTCCAGGGTTCATTGACACACACAGCCACCTGTCCATGTTCTCCCTGTGGAGCGATCAGGTCTATTGCGGGGCTGAGGTAGGCAGCGTGGCAGGCGCTTTGGAGCGGCTGCGTGAACGGGCGGCGCAGTGCAAACCCGGGGACCTTGTTCTTGGATGGGGTTACGATGACTCCATTCTGGCCGAGAACAGGGGGCCCTCGATTCAGGAGCTGGACGCCATCTCCACGGAACTGCCCATCGTGGTCGTGCATATTTCGGTACATGCCTGCTATGTGAACAGCAAGGCATTGGCATTGTGCGGCATTGGCCCCCATTCAAAAATCCAAGGCGGCGAAGTCGTCCTGGATGACAGGGGCAATCCCACGGGCCATCTCCTCGAGATGGCGCATTACGAGGCTCTGGGAAAACTTTGTCCGCCCCCGGACAAAGAGCGCCTCCGCCATGCCCTCCACTCAGGCATAGCCGCATACAATGCCTATGGACTGACAGGAACCCATGAGGCGGGCATCGGTCTCGGAGGAGTGGATGCGGCGCTCTACACAAGACTTCTGCTGGAGATGGAGCAGGCAGGAGAACTCAATATCCGCACGTACTTGTCGTACATGGGAGAAGCTTTCAAGAAAATCGAGGAGACTGGCATCGGGACTGGATTCGGAACCAAACAGGTGCGCATCTCCGGCCCCAAACTCTTCAATGATGGGTCCATCCAGGCGCACACGGCAGCCCTCCTCGCGCCCTATCATGATCGCCCTGATTTCCAAGCCGGACTGCTCATGAAAGACGGTGAACTCGACCGCCTTGTGGAACACTACCATCGTGAAGGCTATCAGATCGCCTATCACGCCAATGGCGATGCGAGCATTGAAGCCATCATCCAGGCCGTGGAAAAAGCACAGAAGAAGTTCCCCCGTCAGGATCCCAGACACATCGTTGTCCATTGCCAGCTTGCCTCGGACAAACATCTGGAGCGCATGCACAAGGCCGGCATGATCCCATCGTTTTTCGGATTGCACATCTGGTACTATGGGGACCGTCATTTCGAGAGATTTCTCGGCCCGGAGCGGGCGTCACGCATGGACCCCTCAGGCAGTGCGGTGCGACTGGGCATGCGGCACAGTCTCCACGCGGACTCGCCGGTCATGCCTCCGTGGACAATAAAATCCATCCATACCGCCGTTAACCGGACAACGCGAAACGGCAGAACGCTTGGCGAGGACCAGCGCATAAGTGCTGAAGAAGCTGTCAGGGCGTACACCAGCCATGCCGCCTACTTCCAGTTCAGAGAAAATCAGGTCGGCAGCATAGAGCCGGGGAAGCTGGCCGATTTCGTGCTTCTTTCCGACGACATCCTGACGATGGCGCCGCAGAAAATAGAAGACACCAAAGTGCTCATGACCGTACTGGGAGGCCAAACAGTCTACGGTGAAATTCCTGCACGAAATCAATAAATTGCAGCCTATATCGCACTGAAACTTGGGGGATTTATGCACGAACAGCGTCTTTTGGAAAGCCTGAACCGCCTGGCGGAATGCACTGACACCCCCGGCGCAGGGGTTACCCGTTTTTCCTGGTCCAATGCGGACAGACAAGCCCGTGCATACATAGAAATAGAGCTCAAATCCATTGGTCTTTGCCCCTGGACGGACGGGATCGGAAACATCCGGGCCCGTATGAAAGGGAAAGAAAACATACCGCCCGTGATCATGGGCTCTCACCTTGACTCTGTGCGCAACGGAGGGCGTTACGACGGGGCCTATGGCGTTGTTGCCGCCCTGGAAGTCCTGCGGTCATTTCACGACCAGGGATACACTCCACGCATGGATGTGGAACTCATCGCCTTTGCCGAAGAGGAAGGTTCGAACTTCGGCTCGACCTGCCTTGGCAGCAAGGCCGTCACCGGGCAGGCCAGCGTGGATGACCTCAAGTTGTTGCGCAGCAATACCGGACTGAGCGCGTATCAGGTCTTGAAAGGCTTTGGCCTGAATCCAGACACCCTCCCTCAGGAGCAGATCACGCCTTCATCCGCAACCGCCTACCTGGAAGTACACATCGAGCAAAACGACGTCCTGGAACGGACAGGCCATTCCCTGGGCATAGTCTCGGCCATTTCGGGGATGCGTCTGCATCGGGTCACCTTGCATGGGCATTCTGATCATGCGGCCAGTCCCATGCAGGGCCGGCGCGATCCCATGGCCGGATTCGTCGAGGTGGCCCGGGGCATGAGACAGCTGTGGATGAAGGGAGTGCTACCCGCTGACTTTTCCTGCACCGTGGGCAGCATAGAATGCTCGCCCAATGTGGGGATTGTCATTCCCCATGTGGTCTCATTTACCGTGGACATCCGGCATGTCGATGTCCCCACCCTCGAAGAGGGCTGGCTGCGCATTGCATCGATCATCGACAAGGTTGCGAAGGAAGAGGGACTCGCCGTGGAGATCACCCGGCGTTCCGCCAGCGGAGGAGTGCGCATGTCTCCGGCCATAGGTAATGCCTTCCATGCGGCGGCAGTGAAAAACGACGTGCAGCCGCTTTCCATGACGAGCGGCCCGGCTCACGATGCCGCACCCATGGGCATGGTGGTGCCTGCCGGAATGCTTTTCGTGCCAAGTATTGGAGGTTTCAGCCATTGTGAACAGGAAGAAACAAGTTTCGAGCATCTTGTGTTGGGGGCCAAGGTACTCGAAGACACAGTTCGCGCCTTGTAGTAAAGAAGAGAGGATGCGTTGTCATTGTGAGAAAAAAAAAGTTCATCTGCACCAAAACAACCAAAAATAAAGTATGGAGTACGTCATGAAAAAATGTATGAGCGTCTGTTTGGTATGCGCCTTTGTGCTCTGCATGAGTGTTGGTTTTGCCGCAGCGGCGGGCAAGATTCCCGTCATCGTGGCTTCACCAGTTGACATGGCAACCAAGAGTTATGTGGTGATCACCTGGAACCGGCTCGCTGAACTCGCCAATAAATATTCGGACAACTCTTTCGAGTTCAAAGTGTTTCCCAGCATGCAGCTCGGCGACGAGCAGGAAACTGTGCGTGGCTTACAGCAGGGCACCATCCAGATATCCACACTGGCCACAAACAACTTTGGAGTGTTTGCTCCGTCCTGCGGATGGGTGAACATGCCCTATCTGTTCGATTCCCTGGACCAGTTCCGCCAGATTGTGGACGCCATGTGGGACCAGCACAATGAATGGGCAATCAAGGAAGCCGGCGCGCGCTGCCTTTCCATCGTCGATATCGGCTTCCGCCAGCTGACCAGTAACGCCAAGTTTCCCGTGCGCAGCTTGGCGGACGCCAAGGGTATGAAGATCCGCACACCGCAGAACCCGCTTATCGTATCCACCTTCAAAGCCCTGGGCCTCAATCCCACGGCGGTGTCCTTTGCCGAAACCTTCAATGCCCTGCAGCAGGGCGTGGTGGATGGGCAGGAATGTGCGTACAATCTGACCACAACCCTCAAGTTCTATGAAGCACAGAAGTATGGCACAGACATCAATTACGCCGTGCACAGCGCCAACATCATCGTCAACGAAAAATGGCTGCAGAGCCTTACTGAGAAGCAGCGCGATGCCCTGATCCGTGCAGGTCGCGAAGCCATGGAATACGAGCGGACACAAGTTGCTGGACTGATGGAGGAAGACGTCGTTGTCATGAAGAAGCATGGCATGGAACTGCTCGGCAAGCCCACGGATTATGACGAATGGGTCCGCCTTGGTCGCACCGCTTGGCCCAAATGCTACGAGGTTATCGGCAATGGTGATGCGGCAAAGGGCAAGGCCATCGTGGACCTCGCCCTGTCCAAGAAGAAATAAACTGACTGTTCAAGGGGAGGCCACGCCTCCCCTTTTTGTGGAGGAACTCATGTCTAAATTTATAACCTGGCTTGATCAATGGGGTGAAGAGTTTTTCGTCTCCATCATGCTGTCATTTCTGATCATACTGCTCGGTATGGAAGTTGTCAGTCGCTTTATAACCCACCACAGCTTTCCCTGGGTGGAAGAAGTGTGTCGCTACCTGTTCATCTGGTCTTCGTATTTAGGAGTGGCGATTGCCGTCAAACATAAGGAGCAGATTCGGGTACTTATGATGATGGACTTGATCGACAGACGATTCCCAAAGATTGTCAAAGTATTGTTCGTAATTTCCGAACTGGTTTTCGCTGCGTTTTGCATTTTTGTCTTTTACTACAGCATCGGTATGATCCAGAATATGATGCGGTTCAAACAAGTTTCTTCTAGTTTAGAGATTGACACCATGTATCCCTATCTCATCATTCCCATCAGTATGATTTTAACCGCATTCCGTACGTTACAGTCCCTGCGGCGTGATTTGAAATTCGGCACTCTCCACTTCGAAGCCAGGGGGGATTAGACATGGTTCTCGTCATTTCATTTATTGTATTCATGTTTCTGGGCCTCCCACTGTTCGGTGTTATTGGCCTGGCCACCCTCCTATCTCTGTCCGGAACGCCCTTTCCCATGGAGTTCCTCCCCCAGAATCTCTACACAGGCATGGACCAGTTTCCACTGATCGCCACCATCGGCTTTGTCATGGCCGGGTTCCTCATGGAACCAGCCGGCATCACCGGTCAGATCATCGAAGTGGCCAAAAAAGCCGTGGGGGGAGTCACTGGGGGTCTGTTCATGGTGACCATTCTGGCCTGCATGATCTTCGCGGCCCTGAGCGGTTCTGGACCGGCCACCACCGCGGCCATCGGGAGCATTATGATTCCCGGAATGATCAGCGCCGGATACCGCAAGGATGATGCCGCGGCTGCATCCGCCACTGGCGGAACCCTTGGCATTCTCATCCCTCCCAGCAACCCCATGATCATCTACGGCGTCGTGGCCAACTGCTCCATTGCCGGCCTGTTCATGGCGGGATTCGTTCCCGGTTTTGTGCTGACCACGTTCATGTGCATTACATCCTATTTCATCGCAAAAAAACGCGGCTATGGATCAATGAGCCAGAAGTTTTCCCTGCTGGCGCTGGGAAAGGCCATCTGGGACGGCAAATGGGCCCTCGCCACGCCAGTTATCATCCTGGGAGGCATCTATGGTGGGATATTCACACCCACCGAAGCTGCGGAAGTGGGCGTCATCTGGACTTTGATCGTCGGACTCTTGGTCTACCGCAAGCTGACCTGGAGGAACATTTCCTCCGCCCTGGTCCGCACCGCCGCCTTTGCCGGCTCCGCCACTGTGCTCGTGGGTGTTTCCATGGCTTTTTCGCGCCTGCTGACCCTTTACGAGATCCCGCAGACCGTGGGTGCGTTTCTCGCGTCCATCTCCACAGACCCGACCATCACCCTGCTGCTCATCGCCTTTTTCATCTTCCTGTGCGGCTTCGTAGCAGACACCCTGGCCATGGTCGTGGTATTGGCTCCTGTGTTCCTGCCCATCACCAACGCCCTGGGCATCCACCCCATCCAGCTGGGCATTTTGTTTGTGGTCTGCTGCGAAACAGGATTCCTGACCCCGCCTTTTGGCGCGAACCTGTTCATCACCATGAAAATCACGGACGTGACGCTTGAATCTGTGGCAATGCGGGCCTTGCCCTATTTATTGGTCATTTGGCTGCTCATCTTCATTATTGCTGCATTCCCGCAATTCACCATGTTTCTGCCGAAACTGCTGCTCTGATGAACACTGAAAAATCCGTACAGGCAAAGAGCGTATGTATATGTACACAAATAACCAATTAAGAATGGAGGATTGCATGAAAAAAATTATGAGCGTCTGCTTGGTATGCGTCTTTGTGCTCTGCATGAGTGTTGGTTTTGCCGCAGCGGCGGGCAAGATTCCTGTCATCGTGGCTTCGTCTGTGGACACAAGCGAGCAGAACTACATGAACCTCACCTACAACAGGTTCACTGAACTCGCCAACAAGTACTCGAATAACGCATTCGAATTCAAACTGTTTCCCAGCATGCAGCTCGGCGACGAGCAGGAGAGCGTGCGCGGCATGCAGCAGGGCACTATCCAAATAGCCATGCTCGCCACCAACAACTTTGCGGTCTTCGCCCCTTCCTGCGGATGGGTGAACATGCCCTACCTGTTTGATTCCCTGGAACAGTTCCGTCAGCTTGTGGACGCGATGTGGGACCAGCACAACGAATGGGCAATCAAGGAAGGCGGATCGCGCGCCCTCGCCATTCTCGACATCGGCTTTCGCCAGTTGACCACCAGCGCCAAGTACCCTGTCCGCACCCTTCAGGACGCCAAGGGGATCAAAATCCGCACCCCGCAGAATCCCCTCATGGTTTCCACCTTTAAAGCCCTTGGCCTCAATCCCACGGCGGTGTCCTTTGCAGAGACCTTCAACGCCCTGCAGCAGGGTGTTGTCGATGGACAGGAAGGATGTTTCAATAACGTCGTGACCCTCAAGTTCTACGAGGCCCAGAAGTACGCGACGGAAATCAACTATTCCGTGCACAGCGCCAACATCATCACCAGTGAAAAATGGCTGCAGGGCCTGACTGACACCCAGCGCAACGCCCTTGTCCGAGCGGGCCGTGAGGCCATGGAATACGAGCGTACCAAGGTGGCTGGCATGCTCGAAACTGACAACAAGCTGATGAAGGAGCACGGAATGGAACTGCTCGGCACGGTCAAGGACATCGACGAATGGATTCGTCTTGGCCGTACCGCATGGCCCAAATGCTATGAAGTCATCGGCGGCGGCGATGCGGCAAAGGGCAAGGCCATTGTGGATCTCGCTCTGTCGAAGAAGAAATAAACTGACAGACCAAAAGGGGAGGTGTGGCCTCCCCTTTTCACATACAACTATCTGAAAATACAAAAATTACTATCATGATGATTCAGGATATAATGTCTTTGATGTCCTTGTTTCTGTAAAATCGAAACTTCCTTTCCTGTAAACAACATAAGAATGGGCTTCACAAGATCCCTGGACCGGACGCCCGAGTCCTGGAAATGTGAGCTGCACCCTCAAATCCTCTTCGCTTTCACACACGCAGGCCAAACGTCTCCAGAAATACCGCATTTACCAACAAGACCTCCATGCACGCGCCGTGGAGGGATTCTTGACAGCCCCCACGGCCGCGACTAGCGTTTCCAGCACTTCGGATGCCTCCGGGCATAAAAGGGAATCCCGTGTGAATCGGGAGCGGACCCGCCGCCGTAAGTTTCAATCACGCCATCCTCCACGCTGTCCACTGGGGCCGACCCTGGGAAGGACGAGGACGGTGAAACGAGCCGGAAGACCTGTCCGAGGTCCAACCATTGTCTGTGCTGTCCGCAACGGGGGTTTTTTGCGGACCGCGCCCCGGACCCGCGTCCATTCTCTTCCACTGCCCCCGCCAAACCTGGAGGTTGCATGCTTAAAGCCTCGCATGTTTGCGGACTCGTTCTCGTTTTCGTTCTGCTCGCCCTGTGCGGGCCGGCCCTGGCCGGTCACAAGGAGCGCCCACCCAGGAAAGGGATCCTGCTCGTCGCCTTCGGCACCACCGTGCCCGAGGCCCGCCTGGCCCTGGACAGCATCGAAGCCCGGGCCAAGGCCCGCTTTCCCGGCATCGACGTGCGCTGGGCCTATTCCTCGCGCATCGTGCGCGAAAAGCTGGCGGCCCGGGGTCAGAATTTCGATTCCCCGGCCATGGCCCTGGCCCGCATGATGGACGACGGCTTCACCCATGTGGCCGTGCAATCCCTGCAGACCATCCCCGGAGAGGAGTTCCACGGCCTGCAGCAAACCGTGCAGGCCTTCTCCGGCCTGCCCAAAGGCATGGACAGCGTGACCCTGGGCCTGCCGCTCCTGGC
>JAAYCS010000066.1 GCA_012729655.1 Desulfovibrionales bacterium
AGAGGTTGGACAGGATCAGTTCCCGCCGGCTGAGCTGACCCTGGTCATAGGCTTCGGCCAGCATGGTGTTGGCCGTGACCCCTGAAAAGAAGGCCACTGAAAAACTGGCCGCGGAAATGTCGCACAGCCGACCGATGCGGGCCAGAGGCTGGGCCAGTTTGGCCACAAAGCGGGTCCATTGCAGGGCCTCGATCAGATTTCCGACAAAAAGTCCGAGAGAGACCAAGACCACCAGCTTCAGCAGAGGGTACAGGATCTGGGCCCAGATCTCCATCGGGGTCATGTCCCCTCCCTGCCGGACGTCTTCTTGCCGCGCGCTCCCTCTTTTGCGCCCCGCATGGCATGCTGAACAAAGAGGCCAATCCCTGCCCCCAGCCCATTGGCCACCGCGTCCGAAACATCTGCGAACCGTCCCGTGGGCAGGATTCCCTGCCCGCATTCCAGAACAACGCCCAGACCCGCAGCGGCCAGAAACCTCCTGCATGGGGACTGAAGAATGGATTCAGGCCACAGGCATGTCAGAATCGAATATGCGGCAAGATGCATGAATTTATCGCTGTTTTCAGGCCCCGGAGGAATAAACGACGGGAGCAGGGAAAAAATGACCAGGGCGGCAAGATAGACACCCCAGATCGAAGTGTGCAAACGTCGGGAAATGGTGCTGCGCATGGACCTGCCCTATGCCAAAGATCCATGCATAGCAAGGGGTTAGATGTCTTGTTATTTATCCGCCAAGGGACTATTGGCTCCCCATGATGAACACGCCCACCATCTGGATCAACGCCGGAGAAACCTCGGGGGATCTGCACGGCCAGCTCCTGGTCCAGGCCTTGCGAGAACAGTGTCCCGACGCCCGTTTTCTCGGCATGGCCGGGCCGGCCATGCGCGCCGAAGGCGTTGAGGCAAAGCTTGAAACAGAACATCTCTCGGTCATGGGCATCACTGAGGTCCTTGTCCAGCTTCCAAAAATTCTGCGCCTTTTACATACCCTGAAGATAAACCTGATGGAAACACGGCCCGACGTGGTTGTGGTCATCGACGCCCCGGATTTTCACTTCCGCGTGGCCCGCACTGCACGCAATCTCGGCATACCTGTCATCTATTACATCAGTCCCAAACTTTGGGCTTGGCGTGCAGGGAGGACCCGCTTCATCTCTCGCCATGTGGACCGCCTCATCTCCATCCTGCCCTTTGAGGTGGACTTCTACGCCCGTCACGGGATGCATGTCGACTATGTGGGGCACCCCCTGCTGGATTCTGTCCGTCGTCCTGAAATCCTGGCAGTGGCAGATCAACCCCGGCGCGTCGGCATCCTTCCAGGGAGCAGAGAGCGCGAGATCGCGGCCCTCTTGCCCGTCTTCTCCCGTGCAGCCGACCTGCTGGCCACGAGCTGCCCGGATCTTGAATTCGTCCTGCCTGTGGCGCCGGGCATGGATCCACAGCTCATTGCCCGCTTCTGGACCGCCAGACAGCCCATTGCCCTGACCGACAGCGACACGCGGTACGCCACCATGCGGTCTTGCCGGGCCATCATGGCCGCTTCGGGAACTGCCACCTTGGAAACGGCCCTCCTTGGAGTGCCCACAGTCGTTGCCTATAAATTCTCGAGGTTGACCTATGCCCTGGGCAGGGCCCTTGTGCGGGTGCCCTTCATTTCCCTGCCCAATTTGATTCTTGGCACAGAAGTTTTCCCTGAATTCCTGCAGCAGGAGGCCACACCTTGGGCCATTGCCGCACGTCTTGCGCAATGGATTCCCGATAGCCGGTCCAGGACGGATGTCCTGACCAGACTGGCCTCCCTGCCAGGCCTCCTTGGCGGGGGTCACGCCGCCAGGCGCGCCGCCAGGATCATCCTGTCCACCTTGGGAGAAGCGAAATGCCCCGTCATTTGACCATCTACACCAGTCACCGGGACATGCGGGACCTTCTTTTGAGCGCGGCCGGAGACGAATTCGACACCAGCGTGAGGACCATGAACGATGCCCTGCCTGCCATACACCAGCGGCAGGAAATCCTGCTCCTTGACCTGACCGACCTGCATGACGCCGACAGCGTGCGCGAATACCTGGAAAACGTTGCCGGACGGACCCCTTCCTGCCGGATCCTGTTCATGGTCCATGACGGTTCCGTGCTGCCCGAATCGAGCCTGTTGCGTCAGTATCATGCCGAGCCCCTGCTTCCCCCTTTCGAATCCCGCAACATTCATCTGTCCCTGAGCAGGGTGGCCTTGGAGTTGAACGAAGATACCCTTTCGCCGGCATCCTCCTCGCCAGGCATCGACGTGGGCAGATTGACGCGCTCGGCAGTGATGCGCGACGTCTACCGCAAGGTACAGATGGTGGCGCCCACAAGGACCACGGTCCTGTTGACCGGAGAAACCGGTACCGGCAAGAGCTATCTGGCCAAGCTCATCCACCAGCACAGCGCGCGGGGGAACCGGCAGTTTGTCAGGGTCCATTGCGGGGCCCTGCCCGAATCACTGATCGAAAGCGAGCTCTTCGGGCATGAAAAAGGGGCCTTCACCGGCGCATCCAAATCCCGCAAGGGAAAATTCGAACTGGCCGACGGGGGCACCATCTTTCTCGATGAAATCGGAACCATCACCCCTGCCGCCCAGATCAAGCTGCTGCACATATTGCAGGAAAAGGCCTTCGAACGGGTCGGCGGGGAACGCCTCATCCCTTGCGATGTGCGCATTATTGCCGCCACCAACGAAGACCCGGCCGCACTGTGCGAACAAGGTAAATTCCGCTGGGATCTCTTTTACCGCTTGAACGTCTTCCCCATTGAAGTGCCGCCCCTGCGGCAAAGGACCGAGGACATCCTGCCTCTGGCCAATGAGTTCATCGGAAATTTCTGTCAGGAGGCCGGCAAGAACATCGCCGCCATTCACCCCCGGGCTGCGGCTGCTCTGGAACACTACGCCTGGCCGGGCAACGTACGGGAACTGGAGAACATTGTGGAGCGGGCCTGCATCCTGGAGGAAACAGACCAGATCCAGGCCGAGAGCCTGCCACTGGAGCTATTGGCCTTCCGCCCGGATACCCCGTCCATGGACTCCCCCCGCTCCGACAGCTTACTGCCCTTGCACGCAGCCCGGACCGCGGCCATCGAGGAGTTCGAACGCCGCTACCTCTGGACCCTGCTGCAGTCCTGCGGCGGCAGCATCAAAAAAAGCGCAGACATGGCCGGCATCACAACCCGGCAGCTGCACAAACTCATGACCAGGCATCATCTGGACAAGAAATCCTTCAGACTGCGCAATCAACGGAACTCATGATTCTCCTTTTACAAACAAGAACTTCCAATTCCGCACGCCCTCCCTTCCCTGGACATGGCTCACCAATGGAGAAATTTCAAAATCAGAACTCCGGTTTCTGCAAGCAAGCCGACATGGAAAAAATAAAATATGATCTCAGATAGTTAAAAATTGGCATGTATAGTGCTATTGGGTGCTGAACGCGATGCCTGGACAAAACGATCCACCGCTCCTTCTTGATTTCTTGAACGTATCGTGTGCTCTTCGTCACGAATCCTGCTCACTGCTTCACGGAAGGTCCTGCCCGATGAAACGTCGTCTGAAGGAAATGCTCCTCACACTCCCCTTGCTCACTGTCCACGGTTTCGCCTGGGCTGGAGATACTGTGGAGGTCCACGGCATTCTGGAACAAACCAGCGTGGGGATGATCCTGGTCACTGATGCATCCAGCTACATGGTGCGGGGCATCGACGCCTCCGGCCTTGGCGGCCGCAGAGCCATCGTCCTGGGGGACCAGGTTGAGGTGAACGGCGTCGAATTCATCGATGCCATGGAGATCAAGATCGCTCAGTAGGGGAGCAGCACCGCAAGATCAGGCTTGACAAGGCATTCCCCTTTGTTCATCACCACATCAAGGAACACACCGCAAATGAACACTGCCGCATCCACCATTTCCATTATTATCATGACGCCCGCGTTGCGGTTGGGGGCATGACGTTCCTGTAAACGTGTCCACGTTTGGAAAGCCCCCGACCGCCAGGTCGGGGGCTTTTTTTCTTTACCCGTCAGCCTGTAACCACCCAAGCACACTTTACAAACGGGAATGAGCACCATGCAGAGCATCCAGATCTATGACACCACGTTGCGAGACGGCACCCAGTCCGAGGAATTGAGCCTCTCCACCGAGGACAAAATGCGCATCGCCACCAGGCTCGACCATCTGGGTGTGGCCTACATTGAAGGAGGCTGGCCGGGATCCAACCCCAAGGACAAGCGTTTTTTCAACGAAATGCGGCAGTATGAGCTTCAAACGGCCAGACTCGCAGCCTTCGGTTCCACCCATGCAGCAAAAAATACGGCTGACGTGGATCCGAACCTGCAAGCCCTGCTCGAATCCGGCGCCCCTGTGCTGACCATCTTCGGCAAGACGTGGGACATCCACGTCAACGATGCCTTGAAGATCACTCTTGAACGCAACCTGGAATTGATCCGCGATTCCCTGGCCTTTCTGCGTCCACACTGTCAGGAACTTTTTTACGACGCCGAACATTTTTTCGACGGTTTCAAGACCAACGCCGAGTACGCCAAGACCTGCCTGCGCACGGCCTGGTCCGCGGGCGCTGATCTCTTGGTCCTGTGCGATACCAATGGCGGCAGCCTTCCCGAAGAAATCGCCGCCATCATGGATGCCGTTTCCGCCGATCTGCCCGAGGCCCGCTTCGGCATACACGTGCACAACGACTGCGAACTGGCCGTGGCCAATTCCCTTGCCGCCGTGCGCCACGGTGCGGTCCAAGTCCAGGGAACCATCAACGGATACGGCGAACGCTGCGGCAACGCCAACCTCTCCTCCATCATTCCCAACCTGGAACTGAAAATGGGGCTCCCGTGTCTGCCCCCAGGCAACCTGGAACGCCTGACCGGCACCTCGGCCTTTGTGTCCGAGGTGGCCAACCTGCGCTCTTTCAAACGCCAACCCTACACGGGACAGTCCGCCTTCACCCACAAAGGCGGGGTGCATGTGGCTGCCGTGCGCCGCAACCCGCGCACCTACGAACACATCGAACCTGAACTGGTCGGCAATAAGCGACGCATCGTCCTGTCGGACCTGGCCGGCCAGTCCAACATTCTGTTCAAGGCCAAGCAGTACGGATTTGAACTGGATAAGGGCGACCCCTTTGTTCTCGAACTCCTGACGGAACTCAAAAACAGGGAGGACCAGGGATACGAATACTCCGCAGCCGAGGCCTCATACGAACTCCTGGTCAATCGCGTGCTCGGCCGGGCCAGGACCTATTTCCGGCTGATCAGCTTTCGCATCCTGGATTCCGTCTTCACCGAAGGGGTTGCCCCATTCACCGAAGCCACCGTCATGCTGCGTGTGGGCGGGGTCATCGAGCACACCGCTGCCACAGGCAAGGGTCCGGTCAACGCCATGGATTGCGCCCTGCGCAAAGGCTTGGAACGATTTTACCCGAATCTGAAGGAGATGCGTCTCATGGATTTCAAGGTGCGGGTCCTGGCCGGAGTGGTCCGCGATGACGGAAACAGCGGCACTGCATCGGAGGTCCGCGTGCTCATCGAATCAGGGGACCAGAAAAGCCGCTGGACCACTGTTGGCGTGTCCTACAACATCATTGAGGCCAGCCGGCAGGCCCTGGAAGATTCCATCAACTACAAGCTGTTCAAGGACGATCAGAAAAAGCTGACCCAGGCCATCCGCGAAATATGAAAAAAGGCCTCGGAAAATCCGAGGCCCAGGACCGAGGCGCTCCGCCCGCCCGGAATCACAGCCCCAGCGCTTCCTTCAGATGCGGGAAGTCGATGATGGAACTGACGAGTTGCGATCCGTGCTGGATCTTGATCACGTCCCGGAGCTTGTGTCGGGACAGGATGGACTCCATCTTCTTGGCCACGGTGAAGGTATCATCGCGGACCACCACGATGGGAACCTCCAGCACCTCTGCCCGGGTCATGATGATGTCGTTGGGGTAGAGATTCCCGGTCAGCACGAGACACTGGCACTGTCCCTCCAGGGCCACCAGCTGCACGTCGGAACGGTCGCCGCCGACAATGATGGCGGATTTACGGCTCTTGCGGAAATGGGTCATGAAGTTCTCGACCTGCATGGTCCCGATCAGAAAATTCTCCACCACCCGCTCGGACTTGTCCTGGGCCGTGATGACCTTTCCCCCCAGGCGGTCGGCCAAATCGGCCACCTTGATGGCCCCCATGAGCGGATCACTCGGAATCTTCCCCAGCACCTTGATGCCCTTGCTCTCCAGAAAGGGATGCAGCAGCGTATCCAGCTCGTCCTTGAAGGCCGGCGGGATGTCGTTCAGCAACACGCCGAGGAGTTGATCGCCCAGGAGTTCTTTCATGGCCATGAGGTAGTCGTAATTGAGCTCCTTGACATAGCGGTCGATTATGATCGCCTTGATGCCCAGGGACTTGATCACGCTGATCCCGTCAACCCCACAGTACTTGCCTGAGTACATGCTGCCGGATCCGGCCACGATCATGACATCCTTGTCCTTGCCCAAGGCCTCGTATGCAGCCTTGATTTTCGGCAACAGGTTCTCACACTTCCCGGTGAAGGCCCGCATCTTGAAGTCGTGATCGACTACAACAGGGGTGACCAACCCCGGGTCGTCCTTCAAGCCCAGAATATCCTGAACAAAAAATGCGTCCGCATCGCCGAGTACCCCGTTCCGTTCCTGCGGAAGGGCACCGACAGGCTTCATGTACCCGACCCGGTAGCCCTCCTTCTGCAGCTTGAGTCCGATACCCATGGCGATCATGTTCTTCCCTGAATAGCCGGACGTGGCCCCCACATAGATCCCTACCATATTTCCTCCTGCTCAGGACAGCGATACACTGGCAAAATTCGAGACATCAAAACCCAGGCTGGTCCTCAAGTTGCGATAAAAGTGACATCCGGGCCCCAGCGATCCACACTCCACGGGATGTGACCAGGACGGGGTCGCATTCGAAAGTGTAGATCTCGGGCAAATCCAGGGTCATCTGCGATATGGTCAGCAATACATCCTCAAGCGCACGCAAGTCCAGAGAATCACGGCTCCGCTCACGTTTCACCAGAGAGAAAAACTTGAGTTCCCGCATCATCGTTGCTGCATCGTCCAGGGAAAGAGGAGCCAGCCGCAGGGAATAGTCCTGGAAAATCTCGGTTTGGCTCCCGGACAGACCGAAGCGTATCAGCGGTCCGAATCTGGGATCGCGCTGCACGCGGATGCAGATCTCCACGGGCTTGCCGAGGATCATTTCCTGCACCAGGCAGCCGGACAAAAAGGCATCCTGTCTCAGGCACTGAACCCTGGACGTCAGGCTTACAAAAGCCCGGCGCACGTCCTCCGGCGATTGCAGATTGGGTTCCACCCCTCCCACGTCACTTTTGTATTCGATATGGGGAGAGGAAATCTTCAGCACCACGGGACAGGACATCCGCTTGGCGATCTTGGCCGCGCTTTTGCTCGTGCGAGCCAGCTCAGTATGCGGAAAATGCAGTTCGTAGGCCTGCAGCAGCGGTTGAATCTCGAAGCCAAACAGCTCGGTTTTCCCGGCTTCCAGGCAATCCTTGACAAACCGCTCGCCCTTGGCCTTGTCCCGTCGATAGCAAACCTCCACCGGATAAGGGGTTGCCTTCCACTGCGCATACCTGAACATGGCTTCAAGACTCGCCAGGGCAGCCTTGGGATTGGAATAGCAGGGCAAACCCTGACTCTGCAGAAAACACCTTTCCTCCGCCACCCCGTCCTGGCCAATGAGGCAGACTGCCACTGTGCGGCCTTCTGCATGGTGCATGTCCGCAAGCTCACGGACGATGGAGGGCAAATCAACCCCAAAGCCCGGGGCGATGACCAGCAGGGCCATATGGATATGACGATCCCGCAGGACCTCCTCCACGGCCTGGACATAGTGAGCCGGCGCTGCATCCATGCCGATGTCCACGGGGTTGGAAATCTGGGCATGTCTCGGCAGAAACGCGGACAATCTGGACAACGTTCCGGAAGAAAGCCGCGGCAGGTTCAAGCTGGTGCCGGCCAACCCATCCGCAGCCAATATGCCCGCACCTCCAGAATTGGTGAGGATGGCCAGGTTGGGGCCCATGGGCAGGGTTTGGCTGCCGAACATGCGGGCCAAATCGAAGAGGGAGGAAAGATTGTCCACCTGGATGATGCCGGCTTGCCTGAGTGCCGTCTGATAAGCCCGCTCCGAGCCGGTCAAGGCCCCGACATGGGTGGAGATGGCCTTCCGACCGTGCTCGGTCATTCCGGCCTGCAGCATGATGACCGGCTTTTCACGCGTGATGGTCTGGCTGATGCGGGCGAACCGGCGTCCGCTGTTCATTCCTTCCAGATAACCGATGATGACAGAAGTTTCTGGATCCTGGGCCAGAAACTGGAGCATGGATGCCTCGTCGATGACGGCCCGGTTGCCCAGGCTGGCAAACTTGGAAAACCCGATCTCCTCGCTGGCTGCCCAGTCCAGAATGGCGTTACACATGGAACCGGAAGGCGAAAAAAAGGCGATCTTGCCCTTGGCCGGAAGCCGGGGAACGAGAGAGGCGTTCATGCGATCGTTCCAGGAAGCCACGCCAAGACAGTTGGGACCAAGCAGGGTCAAATTTCTGCTCTCCGCCAGGCGGATGATCGCTTCCTCAAGGTAGTAGCCGGCTCCCCCAACCTCCCGGAATCCCGGGGAGGTGACAATGACCGCCTTCACCCCCCGATCGGCAATTTCCTCCAGTGCCGCGCAAACCAATTCCGGAGACAGGCAGACCACGGCCAGATCCACGCCTGTGACCTCCTTCCGACGCGCATCTGCAGTTGAAGTGGTCCAATTGACGGGCACAATCCTCCCCTGGTACCCCCATCGTTCAAGATTCGACTGGATCACGCTGGCCGAGACGCTCCCTCCGTCGAAGGACCCAAGAACGGCGATGGCTTTGGGGGAAAAAAGGGCGTGAAGATAAACGTCTCTCATGGAGATATCCTTAATGTCTCAGGAAATTCCAATGGATGCACTGCAGGCGCTGCAGTCTGAAATCCATTATGAATTCAAGCAAGTCAAGCTTTTCATCCAGGCGATCACGCATACATCCTACGCCAATGAACAGGGCGGCGTGCACAACGAACGGCTGGAGTTTCTTGGGGATGCGGTATTGGAGCTGGCAGTTTCCCACGCGCTCTTCCTCCACTATCCGGAAGCACAGGAAGGGCATCTGACCAAAATGCGCTCCTCCCTGGTCAGTGAAGCAGCCTTGGCTGCAGCCGCCAGGCGCATTGGCCTGGGCCCCATCCTCCTGCTGGGCCGGGGCGAAGAGAGCCAAGGGGGAAGGGAGAAAAATTCCGTCCTCAGCGATGCTCTGGAAGCCCTGTTGGGCGCGGTGTATCTGGATGGAGGGATAAAGGCCGTTTTCACATGTGTCGATACGCTGTTTCAAGGGCAATGGCCAACCCCGCCGTCAACCTTCCGCCCGCGGGACTTCAAAAGCCAGCTGCAGGAACTCACCCAGATGATCTGGAAGGCCCGTCCTACCTATGCCCTGCGCGACAGCCAAGGCCCTGAACATGCCAAACAATACACTGTGGCGCTCACGTTGCCCGACGGCACACAGGTGGAATGGATGGAGAGCAGCATGCGCAAGGCCGAACAGGGAGCGGCTGCACGAGCCCTGAAGGACCTCAAGACAAGGTTTCCGTCCCTCTTGCCTGACGCTCAGGAGGTCTGACCCTGAAATTTTCCTGCCTACTTCAAATGAAAAACAGCCGAGATGATTCCATCCCGGCTGTTCCAGCCTTTCACAGATCAGAAATGTCCGCCGCTATCCCTGCATGAGCTGCAGTGCCATCTGCGGCAACTGGTTGGCCTGGGCCAGCATGGCCACCGCGCTTTGGGTCAGAATCTGATTGCGGACAAAATTGGTCATTTCTTGGGCCACATCCACGTCTGAAATGCGCGACTCGGCGGCCTGCAGATTTTCCGCCTGGATGGTCAGGTTGGTGATGGTGTTCTCCAGCCGGTTCTGCAAGGCACCAAGACTGGCGCGGATGTTGTCCTTGGAAGTGATGGCCTGGTTCAGGGCTGCCAGGGCTTCCTGGGCATTTTGCTGGGTGGAGATATCGTGACCGGCCCCTCCTCCGTTGTTGCTGCCCACACCCAGGGCCGAGGCCGTGGCATCGCCGATGGCAATGTAGTAATAGTCCTCAGCGCTGTCGTTGCCTGTGCCAAAATGGATCTTGAGGGAGCCCGTGGGTTCCAGGCCTGAGCCGTCGTGGTCAAGGCCCCAATCGGCAGCATTGGTGTACTGCGAGGAAAGGTTCCCGTTCAGCAGGTAGATGCCATTGAAATCCGTGGCATTGGCGATACGGGTGATTTCCGAGGCCATGGCCTGGTATTCGGAGTCGATGATCAGGCGCTGGTCCGACGTGTAGGTTCCTGTCGCCGCCTGGGTGGCCAATTCCTTCATGCGGATCAACTTCTCGTCGATAACCTGCAGGGCGCCGTCCGCAGTCTGGATCATGGAGATCGCGTCGTTGGCGTTGCGCATCCCCTGGTTCAGGGAGGCGATATCCGCACGCATCAACTCACGGATAGCCAGACCCGCTGCATCATCAGCCGCAGTGCCGACGCGGAGCCCGGAAGACAGACGTCGTGTAGACGTTTCCAGGTTGCCATAGGACAGGGACAGATTCCTGGCCGCATTCATCGCCATCAGATTGTGATTTATGACCAAAGACATGGGATGTTACCTCCTTGTGCTGTTGCAGCCTTTCCTTGCATGCCGGGTGCCATATATTTTTATCATCGTAATAATAGTTGGTTATGAATAAATACTTTGCACAGCAACAACTCCTGCAGGTCAAATTTTCCCCATGGTCTAAAGTTTTTTCAGGAGAAGCCGATGAAAAGTATGTGACATTTCCCAAAGAGGAGGCCCCGGCCATGACTATTGTCTCTCTTGCCTTTCGGCCCCACAATCTGCAGGTCCACCAGCCCGGCCAGGATTTCAGTCAGCTCGACGCGCTCCACAATGCCGTACATCCGAGCCCGGACCCTCTCCTGGCCCAAGGGCTCGGCCATAGCGCCGGAAAAGCCGACCATGCATTGGTGAACAAAGTCCAGAATGTGGCTGAAGCGATCGATGCCTATCTGGCCACCACTGGCGTGAACCTGAAATTCAGCATTGATGAACGCATGGACGTGGTGCAGGTGGAGGTTCGGGACCCGGAAACGGACAGGCTGATCCGCAAGATTCCGGCCGATGAGATGCTTGACCTCGCAGCAGCCATCGAACACATGATGGGGGTCCTCTTCGACCGGACGCTGTGAAACCTTCCTTTACAGCGGCCAAAACGCCCGTACCGCAGACATTGCGGTACGGGCGTTGTCATTCTGGGGAGAGGGCCTGATCAACGCTTGAGCTGAATGAGGGTGGTCAGCATATTGTCCACAGTGGTGATGGTCTTGGAGTTGGCCTGGAATCCCTTTTCCGTGGTGATCATCTTGACGAACTCCGTGGCCAGATCCACGTTGGATTGTTCCAGCGAGTTGGAGGCGATGCTTCCCTTGCCGCCGGTATTGGCCAGACCCGTGATGGGCGGCCCGGAAGAGCGCGTTTCGGAGAACAGGTTCCCCCCTTCCCGGTACAACGCATAGTTGTTGTTGAAGGTGGCCAGAGTTACCGCGAAGAGCTGCAGGACCTGCCCATTGGAATACTTGCCGGTGATGACACCGTCCCGGTCCACAGAGATGTTCTGCAAAAAACCGGCCGTGTATCCGTCCTGGGACTGGAAAATAGTCGTCGAGCCTGTGCTGTAGTTGGTCGTCGCCAGGGCGCTGATCTCCGTGGAGGCCATCCCGTTGATTCCGGACAGCAGCGTCGGGTCTGCCGCGATGTCGGCACCGGCAAGACCCTGCAAGTCCGCGAGACTGACAATATCTGCCGGGCTCCAACTCGTGGTCTTGTTCCTCAGACCGAAATTGATCTCGATATTGTTGGCGTCCATGTCCGAGGTCGTGTTCGCATTCGTTGCGCCCAGAAAATTGGCTGTGCAGATCGGGTATCCGTTCTGGGAGAAATTCGATGGCACCCAGTTGGCCGGATCGGATGCGTTGAATGTCGCAGGGTCATATCCTGCTGCCGCAGTATCCGGGTTGAGAGTGAACGAGGACATGTTTTCCAGCTCACCGGCAGCATTGAATGTGAGGGTGCCCGCCATCAGGACCCCGCGTTTGGTCCCGTCGGAGCCCCAGAAATCACGGTTGTCCTCGCTTGCCGGGACGGTGACCATGAACTCCCAGTACCGCTTCCCGCCGGCGTTCTGCAGGACATCCTCGGCGCCAACGGGATCCATGAAGATGGTCAGAGTGTGGGACGTGCCGTTTTCATCATAGGCCGTGATGGTGGACTGGTAGGCATAGGTGGCGTCGCCGAGAGCTGGATAGGAGGTGGCGTCGTAGATGTCGAACATGGCCGTGAACGGGGCGTCATCATCCTCGCCTGAAGACTTGTCTTCTGACTGGGAATCCAGATTGACGATCATATCCACATGGCTCGTCGCCTGAGGCGGGGACTGAAAATTGTCCAGCTTGATGTCTTGCGGAACACCGGTAATTTTCACCCCGCTGGTCGAAGCGGATGTCGAGACTCCCGTTGCCGCGGCACTCGTTTCCTCCTGCTGCACGGCCCAGCCCTGCACACGGTACCCGTGCGGGTCCACCAGATAGCCGTCCTCGTCAAACGTGAAGTTCCCGGCCCGGGTATAATAATTCACTTCCTGACTGGCTGGAGAGACCACAAAAAAACCGTTGCCCCCAATTGCCAAATCCGTCGCCGAGGTCGTGGACTCCAGGGATCCTTGGGAAAAATCGCCGCGGACCGTGCCGATGGAGACTCCGCGTCCCACTTGGCCGATACCGCCGGCAGTTGTGAGTTCCTGGCTCAAGGCATCCTCGAAATACATGCGCGATCCCTTGTAGCCGATGGTGGACACGTTGGAAATGTTGTTTCCGATGACGGTCATTTCCTCGCCATGGACCTTCAGTCCGCTGGTTCCTGAATACATCGATGCTGACAAACCCATATCTACCTCCTCATTCGACCGTGCTGGATGGAAATTTTCTACTCGTTCTGGGCCGTTTCCGAAGACCCTTTTGCTGCTTCGGCAATCATGGTTATGTCCTCGAATCCGATTGTGCGTCCGTCACTCAACTTGAAATATGTTCCCTCGCTTGTCTTGGATATGCCGGTGATCGTGCCCGTGACCTCGGTATCGACGAGGACAGCGCTCCCTTTTGCACCTTCGGCTGAGAAGTACACGGAATACTGACCGTTGGCGGCCTGCTTGCCGTTGTAATCGGTCCCATCCCACGTAAATGTGTACTCACCCGCCTGCATGGCATTCAGTCTCTCCGTTTTGACGATATTTCCATGCTGATCGTACACGTTGATTGACACAGTTGATGCGGCATTGTTCAGGGTGAAATAAATGGGAGTCATGCCGGCATCCATCTTGGTGATCGTATTCCCCTCAGCGACGACACTTTTCCCGATGTAGCTGGCCGCACTGAGTGAATCCTGCCTGGACACGGTCTCGTTCAGGGTACCTATGGCCGCGGCAATGTTGTTCATCTGCTCCAGGCTCGAAAACTGGGCCAGCTGGGCGATGAACTCCTTGTCATCGAGGGGGTTGAGGGGATCCTGATGCTGAAGTTGGGTGACCAGCAGCTTGAGGAAGTCGTCCTTGTCCAATGCGCTGCTCGCAGCAGGGGCAGGGCTGGTGCTGTTGCTCGGCGCGGAATTCAATCCTGCAAGAATCGTTTCAACGGACATGGCATTCTCCTGTCAGGCAAAAATATCCACCCCGGTGGGGGAAGATTTTTCCTTATGCAGAGGAGACTGCACATCCTGGACCACTCCTGCACTCGCTCGCCCTAAAACCCGCAAACGCCCGGCGGTCATGGCTGACTCACGATTCTCCTGAAAGCGGTTGTGCTCTCCTGCGCCTTGCCACTGGGACTGGGTATCGGAATCCGCCGCATCGGTCTGGACTTCCAGCCGGGTCACTTTGAGTCCCTGGGACTCGAGCTGGGTCCGCAATTGGCTCAGCTGCTCGTGCAAGGCATGGGAAGTGTTCTCGTCCGGCGTGCGCAGGACGGCCTGCACCTCGTTGCCCCGCACCTGCAGGATGACACGGATCTGGCCAAGATCCGGCGGATCAAGGCGGATGACCAGCTGCTTGCCGCCCTGACCCAGATTCGTGAAAATTCCGTTTTCCACCTGTCTGTACACTTCGGCGCTGCGATCCCGCCTGCCTGTCTGCACATGCTGCTGCAGCGGGCTGCCTCCGCGGTCTTGGAACAATGGCCCGAAATTCTCGTCGCCGAACAGACTGCTGCCGGCTCCATCTGTTCCTCGTACCCGAGGCGCAGCATCCTGCATGGGGGCGGCAAAAATTTCTTCCTCAACCACCCGGGAAGAACGATTTTGCCGCCCCCCGACCGTGGATTCACGCCGCACGTCAGATTGCGCCCCCTGTCCCTCCGACAACTGTACCTCTTCTTTGGGGGCATTCCCGTACCTGGGAGCATCTTTCCGCTCCACTTCTCCCTTTGCTTCCATACGTTGCTGTTGCAGGGGAACATGTATACCCTTTTGCTGGTCCTTCATCAGGCCCACCGCTTCTGCCGACGTCGTCTTTTCGGTTTGGGGAGAATGCCGATCCAGAGAATGTGCAGGCGCACTGGCCGGCGGCTGGTCCAGGCCCGATGACGAGTCATCAGACAGGCCCATGGGAGATGCAACCCATGCACCCTTTTCAAAGATGGCTACAGGTTGCCTGCTGCCTGCGAAATCCGCTACAGACCGAATCCTTCTGCCAAACACGGTGCGATCGTCTGAAGCTTTTTTTGTTGTTGACATGAACCGATGTTCCGTTGGGCCAGGCATTATCGGGGATTCGGACCGCATGTCCGGCTTGTCAGGCCCTGAATTTCCGCTGGGTTCCCCGCCAGATTCGGGTCGCTCCACCACTGCTGGGGAGCTTGCACGCACCCCTGACTCCACGGGCACAGACCGCAACTCGGTCCGCATGTCCACCGAGTGTTCCCTGGACTTCTCCCCGGCTTGCATCCTTGACTGCTGAGCTCCTAACGCTATCGCCGGTCCTGCAGACACCGATCCCTGGCCAGGGGCGGTCTGGACTCCGGACTTCGCTCCGGACTTGTTGAGAAGAGACTCCCCGCTGTCTTGCCTGCCTGCTGCCTGTGCCCCAGACATTATGGCGGATCCTGCCGAAACCGATCCCTCTCCAGCTGAGTGCTGGACTCCTGGCTGCGCTTCGGGCTTGTTGAGGACGGACGTTCCGCCTGTTTTTCTGCCTGCTACCGGCTCCTCCGGCACTGCCACGGACGCCCCTGGCACCTTGAACAGGTCAGATCCCCTCTGCCTTCCGGCTTCTGCAGCAGGCCGGGCAGTGTGCAGAGTTGTCATGACGCCGGACTGCGTTTCGGCCCGGAAATCGAACCTGTCGCTTCCCTTGCTGAACTCGGCAATCTGGCCACCGTTTTCCCGTTGACGAGTCAAGTGGGAGTACTCCGCACCCAAAACTGAACCGCCCCCCATCTCTGCAGGCCGCTGCACTGAATCTGGCCGCACTTCCTGCTGGACAAAGACACGAAGCTCCCTCTTCCATTGCTCCAGTCCTGCACCCAGAATCCTCGGGGGCTCTTTCTTTTCCGCGCTGGCTGTATCGTCAAAGCCCACTCCCACAGGCTGAACAATCGGGAGTGTCCTCTCGTTTCTCGGCGACGATTCCCTCTCTTTGCCCTGCCTCAGGGTAGAGAGGGAGCAGAGGATGACGTCACCCTTCTGCCCCGGCTTGGTGCGCATTGCATCTGGCTCATTTTGACCCGGGCTCTGTGCCTCTGGCCCGCTGGCCCCAGATTTCGTCCCATCTTCCGACCCGGCAGAAACGTCGGGCATTCTGGAAGAAACATGCACCCCGCACTCGGTCAGCAGCGGCATATCCGTCGGAGTTCCAATGTTCTCTGCATCGAACGCGACCACCCGATGGGCTGACTTGGACCGGATCCGTGTGGGATCGTGCTTGCTGTCGGCATGCGCGGATTGCCGTTCGGCACGTTCCGTATCAGATGAGACAGACGACCCATTTTCGGACATGCCAAGGGTCTTTCCTGAACGGATATTCTTGGACAGGGAAAAATTTCTGCCCTCGGTGGCCAACTCCGTGGACAACAGTGCCGAAAATCCCTGCTGCCGCTTCATGTCTCCAGACGTGGCCGCCTTGGTTTCCGTGGTTCTCTGCTGCGACGTGGCCTTCACTGGGGGAAAAAATTGCATGCTCTGCCTCCTGGTCAAAGAGGCAGATCAAAAGCCGTTCCAAAAATGATCAGATGGGAGGGAATTTCAGGATGAGGTCCCCGGGCGCCGCATCGGGATGACCAGCATGGAGATGGCCGGAACGGGCTTCACGGCCTTCCGTAGGTCTCGCGCATGGTCCGGACCAGGGAAGTCAGACGCTGATCATAGGTATGGTGAGCCAGGATCCTTACCCGGCCGGCCGTGACGATTTTCTGTCTGGCAGCATCACGGGCCAGATAATGTCGGACAAGTCCTGCTATCTCGCTTCTGTCGGCATAGCAGATCATCTCCCGCCCGGGCTCGAACAGATCCTCCATCTGCCTGCGGTGGTCCGTGAGCAGGAAGCCCCCGCAGACCGGCACGTCGAAGACCCGCTGGTTGACCGCGCCCTTCATCTGCTGGCTGGTGCAGTTGAAATTGATCCGCGTGGCGGGGTAGAAGAACGGGAGGTCGGAATAGTAATTGAGTTCCGGGTGGTGGCTCCACCCAAAAGAAGGGAGGATATCGAACCACCCTTTGTCCCCCACGATATTTGGATGGAACGGCAGCAATTCGATCACGTGTTCCAGACGGTGGTCCAGCGTGGACTTCCAGGTGAGGAGGGTTTCATAGGCCAGGCGGGACTCGGTATCCGGCATGGTGCCAAAGAGTGTGGCATGGTCCGGGAACTCGGCATCCAGGAATGCCGCCACGGACAGGATTCCGCTCTCCTTGAAGGCCTGGCCCAGAAGATCCAGATCGTCGATCAGCCCTGCGGGAAAGACATGGTGCTGCAGTTTGGCCCGCACTTTGTGGACCATGGAATTGCCCACAAAGGCCACCTCCCGGACAGGGACCGCCTTCCGCAACCGGAAGCGATGCGGATCCGTGGCCAGGGGGAGGTAGTGCACGCGGGTGAAACCCTGGGTCTTGAGGGACTCGATATTGTCCGCGTCCCAGGTGAAGAGGGTGACCCATTCAGAAGCCAGATTCCCGTAGAGATACAGGATCAGATGGGGGTTATCCACAAACCAGGAGGCCAGGGGCAGTTGCATCTGGGCCAGCAGGTTGGTCAGCACGCCCTCCTTGTCCACGCCGAGGTGATTGATGGTCATGACGAAGTCCGGCCGGAAGTCCACGACTTCCGCCAGGATGCGTTCCACAAACTCCTGCGAGCCGATCTCCTGGCTCGGCAGCTGCACAAACGCAGTCGCAAAGCCCAGACGTTTGCAGGCCGCCTCGATCTCGCCCATCAGAAAATACGAGCTGGTCAGCAGCAGGATGCGCGGCACAAGGTGGGAGAATTTGGGGTAACGGGCCGCCCCCCAGAAATCAGCCTTGCGGCTGACGGCCAGGCGCTCGGCCAGGGCGCGATAATAGGGGGGATCAAGACGGGCGTAAAAGGGATCGAGGACAGGGGCGAAGGGCATCCCCCCGTTGTGCAACTGCCAGCGGGTCAACTGGTCCAGAACCGATTCAGGATCTGGATCCGCGATCCAGAACACCCGGGGGTTGTGGGCCCATTTTCTGCGCGCCCCGGTCAGCTCGGTGATGGCCGATTCCCGATCCACCACGGCCACCGGACAGGGCCAGCTCTGCAGCACATGCTCCAGACCTTTGCCCAGGCCTGAGCCCAGCAGCACGGGCAGCGCCCGGTCAGTGATCTGCGCCACCCTCTGCAGCTCGTTCTCTGGCCCGCGCCTTCCGCCCAGGTGCCGGATGCGGCCCTGATGCAAAATACGTACGTCCAGGGAACCGTCCTCGCTGCGGACAGGCTCTGCGGTATAGTCACGAGTCTGGACAGCCTTGGCTCTTGGGTCGTCCGCAGGTCGCAGACGAAAAGATGGGTTCGTATTGGGGGGACGCATGGCGCTTCCTGTCAAGAAATGAACGTTCCCGGACATTCTTGCAACATGCCTGCCAAGCGGGAGCCCGTGGAACACGCATGGCCGCCGGCAACATCGAGGTGTCATGCCCGCGAAGGCGGGGATGACGCTGACCGGCACAGGAAGCCGTGCATTTTAATTCAGAGCAAGCAACGCATACCCGGATTTTCCTGGACCGCCACGCTACAGCTCGTCGCTGTCCAGCCAGATGGTCACGGGGCCCCAGTTGACCAGGGAGAGGTCCATGTCCGCCCCGAACACGCCTTCGGCCACATGGGGCCACTGGCGGCGCAGGTCCGTCACGAAGGCCGCGTAGAGGACTTGGGCCGCATGGGGCTTGGCCGCATCGGAAAAGGATGGCCGCCGCCCCTTGCGCACATCCGCATACAGGGTGAACTGGGAGACCACCAGAATCCCTCCGCCGTGCTCCGCCAAGCTGGCGTTGATGGGCCCGCCCTCGTCCGGAAAAATCCTGAGGCCCAGCAGCTTCTGGATGAATTTCCTCCACACCGACCCGCCAACCATCTCCGGACTGTCGCTGCCCCCGAAGCCGATCAGCACGAGACTGCCCGCGTCCACTCCGCCGACCACCTTCCCGTCCACAGCTACCGAGGCCCGGCGGACCCGCTGCACCACGGCGCGCATCAGCCCAGGCCTTCGGAATACCAGGCCCGGGAACTGTCCTTTTCCGAAACCATGACCTGGGCCAGACAAACAGGGTGCCCGGCCAGGAGCTCGGCCATGCGTCGGAAGACGTACGCGGCCAGGAGTTCCGAAGAGGGGTTCTGTTCGGCAAAGGCGGACAGATCGTTCAGGTGCCGGTGGTCCAGTTCCTCGGTGACGATTTTGAGCAGACGCTTCAATTCCTTGAAATCCATGAGAATGCCCAGCTTGGGATCAAGGCGGTCGCCGATGACATCCACCTCGACCGTGAAGTTGTGTCCGTGCATGTGCTCGCATTTGCCCTCGTAATGCCGCAGCTGGTGGGAAGAGCTGAAATCCCCGCTGACTCTGAGCCGCCATTGTCCCTGTCCCACGATACCCCCCTTAGAAGGCTGTTGCTTATTCTGGCGCTGTTGCTTCGAAGACTTCAAACCCTCGTGTAGGTCTATCTTCACGTCGGCCTTGAGCTTTTCTCACGCCTGGCCAGAAGAATTTTTGGACAGCCTCCCGAAAAGATCATTTTTCAACAGGCTCTTAGGCCTCTTTCCAGTTCTCGAAATCCCGCCAGAAATCCGGACACGGCCCGACCAGCAAATCCGGCCCGAACTGCATCCGGCACACATACTCCTCCCGGACCAGATCGATCTGCACCGGAGCCTGCCCCGGATACTGCCTGAGCAGGCTGTCCAGCCCATCCCAGTCAAAGGTCCTGCCATTGGCCCGCACCCGCAGCACGACGGGATCCGAACCCAAACCCACCACCCCGGCCAGCGGCTTGAAGGATTCCGCCAGGAGCTTGGGCTTCCTGGACACGTCTTCGCCCTCGTCGTCGATTTTATCCTGCTTGCCCACTGTGCCGGTGAGCAGGAGAGGCTCCTCGCCTTCAAGCAGGTGCTTGCAGGCCGCGTAGGGTTCTGAAAAAACGATGGCCTCGCCCGACCCGCTGAGGTCCTCGATGGCGCAGAAGGCCATGCGGTCACCCTTCTTGGTCACGATGGTTTTGGTGGCCGTGACCAGGACCGGCACCTGCACGGCCGCCTTCTCCGGCAGGTCAGCGCACTGGGCCAGGGAATGATAGCCCAGGCGCCGGATTTCCTGCCGGTATGGCTGCAGGGGATGACCCACAAGAAAAAAGCCGAATGCTTCCTTTTCCATGCGGCACTTCTCGGCGTCCCCGAATTCGGGAAGATCAGCCTCTTCGGTTTCCAGGCCCAGACCCGTCAGGCTGCAGGTGTTCTCCTCCACCATGGCCATAAAGGACAGCTGCCCAGAGGTTTTGCGCTTGGCCCGCTTCTGGGCCATGCTCTGGACCTTGTCCAGGCCGGCCAGGAGTGCGGCCCGGGAACAGCCGAATGCGTCCATGGCCCCAGACTTGATCAGGCATTCCAATACCTTCTTGTTGACCCTGCGCAGATTCACCCTCTGGCAGAAATCGAGCAGACTGGTGAAGGCCCCGCCTTTTTCCCGCTCCTCAACAATGGATTCCACCGCGCTCTCGCCCACCCCCTTGATCCCGGACAATCCGTACCGGATGGACTGCCCTTCGACGGTGAACTCGTTGAAACTCTTGTTGATGTCCGGCGGGAGGACCTCCAGCCCCATGTCCCGGCAGGCGCTGACATGGGCCAGCACCTTGTCCGAGTTGGAGACCTCCGAGGTGATGATGGCGGCCATGAACTCGGCAGGATAATGGGCCTTCACGTAGGCCGTCTGGTAGGAGATGACCGCGTAGGCCGCACTGTGGGACTTGTTGAACCCATAGCCGGCGAATTTTTCCATCAGGTCGAAGATGTATTCCGCCGCTTCCTGGGAAATGCCGTTCTCCCTGGCCCCGTCCAGGAAGCGGACCCGCTGCTTGGCCATCTCGGCAGGGTCCTTCTTGCCCATGGCCCGCCGCAGGTTGTCCCCTTCGCCAAGGGAGTACTTGGCCAGGTCCGAGGCGATCTTCATGACCTGTTCCTGGTAGAGAATGACCCCGTAGGTGTCCTCCAGGATGGGATGCACGACCGGCGCCAGCTCCTGGTACTCGTACTCGACCTTGCGCAGGCCGTGCTTGCGGCCGATGAAGTCCTCCACCATGCCGCTTTCCAGCGGACCTGGCCGGTACAGGGCCAAGAGGGCGATGATGTCCTCGAAGCAGGAAGGTTTGAGACCTTTGAGCACCCTGCGCATGCCGTCGGACTCCAACTGGAACACGCCGTCGGTCTCCCCCCGGCAGAGAAGTTCGAAGGTCTGCGGGTCGTCCAGAGGCAGCTTTTCGAGAATCGGCACGGGTTTGCCGTTCTTGCGGATGAGCTTCAGGGCGTCGTTGATGACGGTCAGGGTCTTCAGACCCAGGAAGTCGAACTTGATGAGGCCCACCGCCTCGACCTTCTTCATGTCGAACTGGGTCACAACCTCCCCGTTCTTGCCCTTGTGCAGGGGCAGATACTCCACCATGGGCTTCTGGGAAATGACGATGCCGGCGGCGTGGATGGATGAATGCCGGGCCAGTCCTTCCAGACGGCGGGCCACGTCGTACAGCTTCTGGAATCGGGGGTCCGTGTCGATGAGGGCCTTGAGTTCCGGCTCCTCCTCCAGGGCCCTGTTCAGGGTCATTTTCAGATCGTCGGGGATGAGCTTGGCGATGCGGTCCGCGTCCTTCAGGCTGATGTCCAGGGCCCTGGCCACGTCGCGGACAGCGCCCTTGGCCTTCATGGTTCCGAAGGCCACAATCTGGGCCACATGGTCAGCCCCGTACTTCTCGGACACGTAGCGGATGACCTCGTCGCGGCGATTGTAGCAGAAATCCACGTCGATGTCCGGCAGGGACGCGCGCTCGACGTTCAGGAAGCGTTCGAAAAAGAGATGGTAGCGGATGGGATCCAGGTCCGTGATCTTCAGGGCATAGGCCACCAGGGATCCCGCGGCGGAACCGCGTCCAGGCCCCACGGGAATGCCTCTGGATTTGGCCCAGTTGATGAAGTCCTGGACAATGAGGAAGTAGGCCTGGAAACCCTTCTCGATGATGACCTGCAGTTCGAACTCCAGGCGTTCGCGGTACCTCTGCTCGTCCACTTCGTAGGGCAGGGCCCTGATGCGCTCCTGCAATCCCTCCTCGGCCAGACGCCGGAATTCCTGGTCCAGGGAGGAGCCCTCCGGGACGTCGTAAACCGGGAAAAAATGCTGCTTGAGCTGGAGTTCCACCTCGCACAAGTCAGCGATGCGACCCGCGTTGTCGATGGCTTCGGGACAATGGGCAAAGGCCTCCTCCATCTCCTCCGGGGCCTTGAAGTAGAACTCGTTGGTCTCGAACCTGAGGCGCTGCTTCTCCGAGGCGATCTTGCCCGTGCCCACGCACAAGAGAATGTCGTGGGCCTCGTAGTCCTCCTTGTCCAGGTAGTGGCAGTCATTGGTGGCCACCAGGGGCAGGCCCGTCTTCTTGGCCAGCTCCATGAGACGGTCGTTGACCACCTCCTGCTCTTTCAGCCCGTTGGATTGCAGTTCCAGATAGAAGCGGTCCGGAAAGATCTCCATGTACTCCCGGGCCTTGTCCAGGGCCTTGTCCATGGTCTCGTAGCGCAGGCTCCACGGCACCTCGCCCTGCAGGCAGGCCGAGAGGCAGATCAGCCCCGCGTTGTGACGGCGGAGGAAACTCTTGTCCACCCGGGGCTTGTAGTAGAACCCGTCCAGGAACCCGGCGGACACGATCTTGACCAGATTGTGGTAGCCCTGGAGGTTTTGGGCCAGGAGCAGCAGATGGAAGCGCTGCTTGTTCTCCCGGTCGGCCATGTCCTGGGCGACATAGATTTCGCTGCCTATGATGGGCTTGAGCCCGTGCTTCTTGGCCTCCAGGTAGAACGGCAAGGCCCCGAACAGGTTGCCGTGGTCGGTGATGGCTGCGGAGGAGAAGCCGAAATCCACGGCCCGGGCGCAGAGGTCCTTCAGGCGGATGGCGCCGTCCAGCAGGCTGTACTCGGAATGGCAGTGCAGATGGGTGAAACCGCTCATGACGCTCTCAGGGAATGGGTGATTTTGAAGACAGGGGAGGTCAGACTAGAAAAGGCGGAAGGGAAATGCAAGCAAAGCCCTGAAGGGCAAAACGCGCCACGTTTGCCAACCTCGGACCATCCGGAGTCCGATGGCCAGGGACATTGGGCGCTTGGAGTCCCCAGCCTTGGTGATGGGACACACCACCAAACCCAGCGCAGGCCTCAAGAATAGGCCAACCCCATGCAGAGTGTCCAATGCCGGGGGAATTCCCCCGGCATCTTCCTTCTGACAAAGGGCCCTCACCGCGTTGTGGGGATGGCGCGCTCTTGGTTACGCAGCACTCCAGATGGACTCCAGCAAGGCCGGGTCGTTCATCACCCCGGTCAGGGTGATCGGGTCCTCGAACACATGGTCGATGACCGCCTCAGCTTTGGACTGCGTTCCCGAGTCCCCGGTGACCAGCTCCAGCAGGTCGTTGATGCTGGCGTCGAATTCCT
>JAAYCS010000067.1 GCA_012729655.1 Desulfovibrionales bacterium
CCGGCGCTGCCCGCCTACGTGGTCATCGCCGAACCGGCCGAGGAACTCGGGTCCAGCTTTGCCAGGGTCATCGGCATGGCCGAGGTCAAGCAGCTCATGACCGATACCGTGTCCCTGCCCCAGGAGCAGGGTGGCGCCTCCGGAACCCTGTGCGTTCTGGAGATCATGGTCAGCGACCGGGAGATAGAGGCCGGGGATCGGGTCTTCCTGCTGACCGTGGACGTGGCCGCCCTGGACAGCCCCCCTGCCCTCCCCGGGCACAGGGAACTGGAAACCGTGGTGGTTCAGCCGCCTTACTCCGACAAGGTCCAGGAGCCCAGGGAAAAGAAGTAGCCGTGGACGTCCTGGTCATGAACGGTCCCAATCTGGGGTTTCTGGGGCAGCGCCAGCCTGAGATCTATGGGACCCTGGGCATGGATGCCCTGCCGGATCTGGTGGCCCGCCTGCTGGGGGAGAACGCCCGAAGGATCCGGTTGACGGAGTTCCAGTCCAACTCCGAGGGCGCCCTCATCGACCGTCTGGAAGAGGCCTGGAAGGAGCGCGTGGATGGCATTGTCCTCAATGCCGGGGCCTACACGCATACCAGCCTAGCCCTGGCCGACTGCCTGGCCTGGATCAAGATTCCCTGTGTGGAAGTCCATCTGAGCAATGTGCACGCCCGCAGCTCCCACCTGCGGCACACCAGCCTTGTGGCGAAACACTGCCTCGGGGCTATTGCCGGCTTCGGAGTTATGAGCTATGCGCTCGCAGTCCAAGCGCTCTGGCAGCACCTGAGCCAGCAGTGATGGCCGTATGCCGGGCATGGACAATCCAACGGAGGAATTGAGGCACGCATGTTAGCTACAAGTGATTTCAAGAAAGGCAGGAAGATAGAAATCGATGGCGCACCCTGCGAGATTCTGGAGTGCAGCCACTACAAACCGGGCAAAGGCGGCGCGTTCATGCGCACCAAGTACCGCAATCTGATCACCGGAGCCGTGGTCGAGCAGAATTTCCGTTCCGGGATCAAGTTTCCCCGGCCCGACCTGGAAGTCCGGGAAATGCAGTACCTGTACAACGAAGGCGACGGCTACGCATTCATGGACATGACCACCTACGAACAGATCTCCATCCCGACGGACATCGTCGGGGACAAGGGCGGGTATCTGAAGGAGGCCTCGGCCTACAAGGTCATGCTCTACGAGGGACGCCCTCTGGATCTGGAGATGTCCGGATCCGTTGTGCTGGAGGTGACCATGACCGACCCCGGGGTCAAGGGCGACACGGTCACCGGCGCGACCAAGCCCGCCACCCTGGAAACCGGCGTGGTGGTCAATGTGCCTCTTTTTGTGGAAATCGGGACCAGGATCAAGGTCAATACGGAAACAGGCGAATATCTCGGCCGCGAATAGCAGACCTGCCCGCAGCACCCAAAAGGCCATGGAGAGCGCTCTGTGGCCTTTTGTTTTTGGACACCAATACAACGACACATGACAACTGACGGCAACAAGCTCATGCGCGAGATCAGCGCCCTGATTCTGGCCTGCCTCCTGGCCCTGGTCACGCTGGCCCTCTATTCCTATGCCCCGGCCGACCCGGGATTCAACCATCAGGCCATGGCCGGACACAAGACCCAGAACCTAGTCGGCATTGTTGGAGCCTACATGGCCAGCGCCCTGGTGGACCTGTGCGGGGGGGCGGCCTGGCTGTGGCCGGTCTTCATGGCCCTGGCGGCCGGCGTGCTTTTTTTCCGCCAGTTCCGGCCAGCCTGGTGGCGCTGGCTGGGCGGAGCCATCCTGTCCGTCATGCTGCCCGTCTGGATCGAACATGGATCAGCCGCCCTGGGATTGTCCGGCACGGGCATGGCCGGAGGGGGCTTTGTGGGTCGCAGCCTGGAGGGGTTCTTCCAGCGCAACCTGGGCGGATACGGATTTGTGCTGGTGGGGTTGTGTCTGACCCTCATCGGCGCCCGGCTGCTGATCGGTATCCCGTTTCGCGTCCTGACAGAAAAATTCCACAGCGCCAGGGCGGGACTGGTCAGGATCAGGGAGCGGTTCCGGCAATGGGCAGGGGATGAGCCCCCTGCACCCGTGCCAGGGCCGCCACCGCGTCCGGTCAGGGCGGAGCGACCCAAGGCCAGGCCCGTCCCGGCTGAGCCACGGGAGGAGCGGTCCGAACCGAAGCCGGTGGCCAAGCCGGTCAGGATCGCTCCTGCTGCCCAGGCTGCGGGCGTTCTCCTGCCCCCATTGGACCTGCTGGCCCCTGTCCCGGCCTCCCGGGTGACGGCATCCAAGGCCGTGCTGGATCGGCAGTCTCAGTCCCTGACCGCTTGCTTCGCCGATTTCGGCATTCAAGGCGAGGTGCAGGGCGTGCAGCCCGGTCCGGTCATCACCATGTTCGAGTTCAAGCCTGCCCCGGGGATCAAGGTCAGCCGCATCGCGGGCATGGGCGACGACCTGGCCCTGGCCCTGAAGGCCAGGGCCGTGCGCATCGTGGCCCCGCTTCCCGGGCGGGACACCGTGGGCATCGAGATCCCCAATGAACAGCGCCAGGCCGTCTATCTGCGCGAGATCCTGGACGACCCGATTTTTGCCGAAGCCAAGGCCCAGCTTCCCCTGGCCCTGGGCAAGGATATCCAGGGCAAGCCCAGAATCGCGGACCTGGCCAGGATGCCGCACATGCTCGTGGCCGGGGCCACGGGCGCGGGCAAGTCCGTGTGTCTGAACTGCCTGCTCCTGAGTCTCGTGTACAAGCACGACCCCGAGCACGTGAAGCTCCTCCTGATAGACCCCAAGCGCATCGAACTGGCCGTGTACGGAACCCTGCCCCACCTGGTCCATCCCGTGGTCACGGACATGCACCTGGCCAAGAACGCCCTGGAGTGGGCCGTGTACGAGATGGAACAGCGCTACGAGGCCATGGCCCGGACCGGGGTCCGCCATATCACGACCTACAACCAGAAGCTGGAGGAGATGGGGGATGACCGGCCCGAGGATCTGCGCGACCTGAAGCCTTTTCCCTACCTGGTCATCGTGGTGGACGAACTGGCGGACATGATGATGACCGCGGCCAAGGAAGTGGAAGGCAGCATCGTCCGTCTGGCCCAGTTGGCCAGGGCCTCGGGCATCCACCTCATCCTGGCTACCCAGCGTCCGTCCGTGGACGTGGTCACGGGCATCATCAAGGCCAATTTCCCCTCCCGCATCGCCTTTCAGGTCAGTTCCAAGCACGATTCGCGGACCATCCTGGACGGGATCGGGGCCGAGCACCTCCTGGGCCAGGGCGACATGCTTTTCAAACTGAGCGGCGGAGGCGTGCAGCGTGTGCACGGGGCCTTTGTGGGCGACGACGAGATCGCCCGCGTGGTGGGGTTCTGGGAGAAGCAACGGCCGCAGCGGTTCGAGTTGGATTTTGCCGAGTGGAACACGGGCGGGGACAGCGGAGGGGATGGCAACGGCGGGGCCAGCGACGTGCTGGACGACCCCAAGTACGCCGAGGCCATCGACTTTGTCACGGATCAGGGCCGGGCCTCCATCTCCATGATCCAGCGCCGCCTGCGCATCGGGTTCAACCGCGCGGCCCGGTTCATCGAGCAGATGGAGATGGACGGTATCATCGGGCCCCAGGACGGCAGCAAGCCGCGGACAGTGCGGAAAAAAGACTGATACAGCGCCCTGTGCGGCGGAGCGTCCCCGGAGGCATCTGTCCTGGACCGACGCAGGCCGCAGTGCCCCAGAGCCCGGCCCCCGCGTCTGTCAGGGCGAGAGCGGATCCTCCACGAGGGCGAAGCGGGGGCAGGTTTTTCCCTCGTGCAGCACATCCTCGGTGAACATGGACAGAGGACGCACCCACAGCCTGCCTTGGCCGTACAGGGGCCGGTAGACGACCATGTCTTCCAGCCCCTCGCTGTGCCGGGCAACGCCCAGAACCTCGTATTCCCCGCCCTTGAAATGGCGGTACCTGCCGGGCCGGATTCCGTCCCTGTCCGTCGTTGTGCCGTTCATGCCAATACCACCCCGTCTTCCGGGCTGTATGCCCTTGGGTGCCCCCTCCCTGCACGTGCCCTCCGGTGTGCAGGGAGGCAGTTTTGCACACGCTTGGATTGTCGCGTCCCGTACCCGGGATCAGCCGCTTTCTTCCTCTTCGCAGGAGAAAATCACTTCTCCGCGCAGGCGGACTGAACGCACCCGCAGATGGCCGTTGGCCCTCAGCAGGCTTTGATTCAGGCAAGGACGTCCGCCCTCCATGCCGATGCCCAGCAACCCGTAGGCGGCCCAGAGCATCCGCGCCGCCGCGCCTGTGTACCAGCTCCACCCGCCCCGGCCCGCATAGCCCGGCCCGGAGAAGATGTCCGCAGGCTGCTGGTGCGGTGGGAGGCCATAGATCTGCACCTCGCCGGCCAGGGCATGGGCCAGGGGCGAGATCTTGAGCCAGACCCGCAGGGCATGCCTGCGCCAGAGTTCGGCCTGGGCCGCATCCCCGGCCCGGGACGCGCTGGTGGCCAGGAGGGTCAGGGCATCGACCATCCACGACGCGCCGTGGGAATACTGGGCCCCGTTCTCCCGCACGCCAGGGGGGTAGTCCGCGATGCGGCCGGGGTAGGGCGAGGAGGACTCGTCAAAAAACGGCGTCAGCAAAAGGACCATGTTCTCCTTTTCCAGCGCCCCCAGACCGGTCATCAGGGCTGCGGCCCCCTGGGCCTGCTCCACCGCGCCGGACAGGAGGGGCCAGGCCGAGCACAGGGCGTCAACGTAGTCCAGGATTTCCCCCCTGTCGGTCACGGCCCGGAGGAAATGGTCTCCGCGCCAGGCCCTCTGCAGGGCTCCCTGCAGCCTGGCGGCATGGTCCCGGTACTGGTCGGACCTGTCCTGACCTTCCCGCGCCTCCACCAGGGGGATCATGGTCCGCAGCACGTCGTAGAGGAAAAAGCCCAGCCAGACACTGGTGCCCTTGCCACCGGGACCCACGGCGTTCAGCCCGTCGTTCCAGTCGTGGGTGCCCATGAGGGGCAGTCCGCTGGCCCCCAGCCGGGAGAGGGTCAGGTCCATGGCCCGCCTGCAGTGTTCGTACAGGCTGGCGCTGTCCCTGGACACCCTGGGGGTGAAGGCGATGCCCTCCTCGTCACGGGGGATCCGCAGCCCTTCCAGGAAGGGCACCTCCTCGTCCAGGATGGCGCTGTCCCCGCTGCACGTCACGTAACGGCAGGTCAGGTACGGCAGCCACAGATGCGGGTCCGAGGCCCTGTTGCGCATGCCCAGACCGGTCTTGCCGTCCCAGGTCTGATGCCACCACTGCAGCACGTCGCCGTCCCGGAACTGCTGCCGGGCATGGAGCAGGATCTGCTCCCGGGCCTGCTCCGGGCGCAGCAGGATGAGCGGGAGCACATCCTGAAGCTGGTCCCGGAACCCGTAGGCCCCGCCGCGCTGCTGGGGCCCCAGCCGGCCCCACAGGCGGGCGGTCAGGGTCTGGTACGGGAGCCAGCAGTTCACCAGCCGGTCCAGGGCCGGGCTGGTGGTCTCCACCTGCATGACGTCCAGGACGTCCCGCCACCAGGTCTTGGTCCGCTCCAGGGCCAGGAGCACGTCCCCGATCCGGGACAGGCTGGCGATGCGTTCCCGGCAGGCCGGGACGTCCGCCTCCTGACCCAGGAGCACATGCATGCACGCCTCGCTCCGGGCCGGGATGGTGATGGTTCCGGACAGGGCCGCGGCCCGGTACCCGTCGTCGTCCATGCCTGTGTCCGGACAGCCGCAGTCGACCATGTACGGGTCCTCGAAGTCCCGCCCCTCGCCCAGGAACCGGCTCAGGCTCGTCTCCGTGACGGTCAGGGCCAGGCTGGAGAAGACAAAGGCGCAGCCGCGGTGGAAGCTGTTGTCCTGGCGACAGAAGAACAGCGCCCCCAGGGTCTGGTCCGCCTCGGCCTGGATCAGGCCAAGGGAGTCCGAGGCCACCTCGGCCAGGATCATCTGGGCGAAATAGGTCACGGTGTAGGTCACGGGCCGGTCGCCCGTGTTGGCGATCCGCAGGACGCGGGCCTCCACGGGCTGGTCGTGGAGGACAAAGGCGGTCAACTCGGTCTCGATGCAGCGCTGCTTCTTACCGAACACGCAGTATCCGGGTCCGAAGGTGATGTCATACCCGGCGTCCCGCTCCCGGAACGGGACAAAAGTCGGGGAGGTCAGCTCGCCCGTGGCCGCGTTGCGCAGATAGAAGATCTGGCCCGGGTTCTGGGTGGTCAAGGGGTCGGGCGAAAAGGGCGTCAGCGCGTTCTGCTGGGAGTTGCCCATGAAGGAGGACATGGCCCCGTCGTTGGTGACCAGGGTGCCGTAGCCCAGTTCGTTGGCCATGAGGTGGGCCCAGCGGCGGGGGGTCCGCCAGCCCACGTGCAG
>JAAYCS010000068.1 GCA_012729655.1 Desulfovibrionales bacterium
CGGCCCTGCGGTGAATTTTTTCCGCCTGGGGCAACATGAAGAGTCCATGTCCAGGATGTCGTCTCTGATGCGATCTGGGGTGACGGTCTTTCTGTGCCGCAACGCCCTCCGGGCTTTCAATATACCTGAGGACGGAATAGTTCCAGGGTGCGCTGTCGTTCCGGCGGGGGTGGTGGCTTTGATCGAATTGCAGCAGCAAGGCTGCGCCTACATCAAGCCTTAAATCACGTGAAATTGCAGCGAGAACGCGGAAAGGCATGGATTCCTTCCTGCACGGGAATGATGAATCGCGCGTCCGCCACTTTTCCGCGTCATCCCCGTGAAGACGGGATCCATGGCTCTCAAAAGGAAAAAGGCATGGAACCCCGTCTGCGCGGGAATGACGAACCGCGTGCCCTCGCCGCTGCGGGTCTAGTCCCCACCAATCCGAGCTGACGTCCTCCGCACGCCGCCCACCCCCATAGAGTCCTGAAAATGCCATACACCATTTTTCAGTACGACTAACTTTTTTGTTGACTTCCCCATTCATGACTACATAAAAAGTTTATCAACTCAAATTTTTTATGGAGCCACCATGAATCTCGACCTTCTCGTCACCATCGGCGTCATACTCGTCGCAGGGGTATACCTGGTCTCACGGTTCCGGAGGAAGAGCAGCGGTTGCTGCGGCTGTTCTGGCTGCTCCGGTGAAATCCAGCCCAGGCCCGGCGACTCTTGTCCATCCCGCAAAGGCTGACCGCAGCCTCACGACAAACAGCCTCTCGTTGAAGAGGTCATTTTTTTGCATACATAATTAGAAATTCCTAACTTAGGAGGCCCCATGTTTCTCTCCATGCCTCTCAGACACATGGAGGAAAACCAGTCCGGAACCATCCTCTCCGTCAGCGCGACGGGGAAGTTGGGGCGCCGCATCCGCGACATGGGCCTGTGCCCGGCACCCCGGTCAGCATCGCCCTGAACATGCTGGGCGAGGTCCCCCGCAAGGGCGTGACCATCGGCACGACCCGCCTCTCGGCCCTCACCGGCTCCCCATCCTGGAAATGGTCGCACGCACGGGCGAGGGGCGGGACAAAGCCCGGCATCCTGCGATCTCACTGCACCAAAAAGCCCCGCGCATTGCTGCGCGGGGCCATAAAATCTTTCCGAAAAAAGGAATGACTGGACCGGGCTATCCCACAGCTGAAGACACGACCGCGGCGTGCATGCCGACCACACAAGCGGCCACGACCAATCCCAACACCAGTTTTTTTCCCAAATCTCCGAGCACAGCGACCTCCTCAGGATTTTATCTAAAAATAAATATTTTGAAATCAAATAGTTATATACAAGTACGCTCAGGCCAAGCCGTTCCTAACACGGACGCTTGCCATCGTCTACACCAATTGTCAGGGGCTATCCTGTGTCCCCCTGCCGTTCAGTATACACCATGACAACGAAGAGCGCGCAAGACTCCCATCGGCCTTTCACCCTGGTGTGCATGCACGTGTCGAAATTCGGAGGTGGGTCAGAAGGGAGTCCTCCCTCTGAAGGGTCTCCCCACGGGAGCCCTTCAGAGAGAAGGCGGTGCAAACCTTAGGCTTGGTCTTTGGCCCGAATCTCGGCCCGTTTGATCTTTCCACTGATGGTCTTTGGCAATTCCTTCACGTAATCTATGATGCGAGGATACTTGTAGGGTGCGGTGACCCTTTTGACGTGATTCTGTAACTCTTTGGTCAGTTCCGCCGATGGCTCATAGCCCTGGGCGAGCATGACCGTGGCCTTGACGGCCTGCCCGCGGTCAGGGTCAGGCACCCCGGTCACGGCGGCCTCCACCACCGCGGGGTGGGAGACCAGGGCGCTCTCGACCTCGAAAGGCCCAATCCGGTAGCCAGAACTTTTGATCAAATCGTCGATGCGACCCAAAAACCAGAAATACCCATCCTCGTCTACCCAGGCCTTATCCCCTGTGCGGTAGTAGCCTCCACGCATGACGCTGGCGGTCTTGGCCTCGTCCAGCAGGTAACAGGAAAAAAGCCCCACCGGTCGCTTTGGGTCGATGCGGATGCAGATCTCGCCTTCGACACCTGGAGGACATGGGTCATCGTTCTCATCCAGAAGTGCAATGTCCCATCCCGGACACGGCTTGCCGATGGATCCAGGTTTGGGCGTCATGAACGAGAAATTCGCGATCTGTACCGTGGTTTCTGTCTGCCCGTAAGCCTCATAGATGGGTATGCCGAGCTTCTCCAACCATGTCTCGAACACGCTTTCGTTCAGAAGTTCTCCAGCTGTCGTGCAATGCCGCAAGGCCGACAGGTCGTACTTGGACAGATCCTCGCGGACCAAGAAACGGTAGACAGTCGGCGGCGCGCAGAAATTGGTCACCTTGTGCTCGGCCATGACCTGCAAGAGCCTGGCAGGCTCGAACTTGCCCCGGAAATCCCAGACAAAGACAACCCCTCCTGCCAGCCACTGCCCGTAAAGCTTGCCCCACACAGACTTGGCCCAGCCTGTGTCGGCCAACGTGAGGTGCAGGTTGCCGGGCTCGATGTCATGCCAGTAGGAACCGGTCACGATGTGCCCGAAAGGATAGTTGAAGTTGTGCAGCACCATCTTGGGATGCCCGGTGGTTCCCGAGGAGAAATAGATGGTCGCAGGGTCCTCGCCGCACGCTGCATCATCCGGCCGCGGGAAGGACGAAGAGGCCTGGGAGGTTATTTCGGAAAAACTGTGCCAACCATTGGCTGAGTGTTCCAATCCGGCCAGCACAATCAGGCTCAAGGAAGGGCACTCGGGCTGGGCCGCCTCTAGCGTGGCCCGCACGCCAGAATCCACAATTGCGGCCTTGATGGAAGCGAAGTTGACCCTGTAAATGATATCCTTGGATGTCAAAAGTGCCGGAGAGGGAACGCCCAAAGCACCCAGTTTATGCAGGGCGAGCATGGTGGTCCAGAACTCCACCCTGCGGTGCAGGATGATCATGACCTTGTCGCCGCGTCCAATGCCCAACCCCTTTAAGGCGTTGGCCAGGCGGCTGGATTCCTCGGAAAAATAGGAGAAACCGAACTCGCGGCGAATGCCGGCATCATCCACATGGACCATGGCCAGACGGTCGGGCTCTTTGGCAGCCATGGCGTCGACCATGTCAAAGGCAAAATTATATTTCTCCGGGATATCGAGATGAAACGTTGCCAGGAATTCTTCGTAAGAATCGGGACGCAATTTCGTATGCATGGAGTACTCCGTGAAGCTGGTTTGAAACTCTGGATGTCTTCTGCTGCGGGAACCAGACGGAATGCCCGGTCCCCTAAATAATCACGTCCAGAAACTCGGCCGACTGGCCATCCAACCCTCGCAGGGCGTGGGGAGTACGCGAAGTGAAATAAAGGCTATCCCCGGGCTCCATGACATATTCTGTTCCGCCAAGGGTGATCTCAAGCCTGCCCTTGAGCATATAAATGAACTCCTGACCTGGATGTTCGTTGAAGGTCAAAGCCTCCTTGGCCTTTGGCGGAACGTTGACAATAAAGGGCTCCATCCTGCGCCCCACGAACCGGTAGGCCAGACTTTTGTAGTCGTAATCCTTGCGACGCTCGACGCTCATGCCCTTGCCGTTGCGGACCAGCGAGGCGGTATGCAGATGGGCTTCCTTGCCGGAGATGAGTACGGTGAGGTCCACCTGAAAAACCTGAGCTACTGTGAAGAGATAACTGACCGGGATTTCGCTTTCGCCAGATTCATACTTGAGGACATCCGCGGCAGAAACACCGATTTGCGCGGCCATATCCTCCACCGTAAGATCCATGGCGTCCCGGAGCCCCCGCAGACGGGGTGCAATATCCTTGTAGGCGGGCTGGTGCGGGTCCATGACGAGCTCCTTGAGGTGAATGTGAGGATGCAAAAAGCCGCCCCACGCAAAATCACTTTTTGACCTGTTTCCCATGACGGCCACAAGGTGGATGTTGATCGCGCAAGAGGGTCGCGGACTTTTTGCGGCCACTTCGCTTGCGAAGTGGCCAAACAGGCCAGAAAATTACTTGGTTTGCGTTCAAAAAGCAACGCATAAACGATAATCGAGAAGCGGATGGTCCTACAGTCTAGATGTGCACAACGGAATTCTCGCAATTTCCGTATTCACTGTAGCAGTAGTTGTCGGCGCTCCAATCATTTTCCCAGCGGTCATCATCGAGCAAGTAGCGAAACTGGTAGGAATTGCCCACAGGTAAATCTACAACAAGTTTGAATGACCCATTTTTCAACCGCTTCATGGGCATGGAATGCATGGACCACTCGTTGAATTCGCCGACCAAAAAGGCAGTTTTTGCCCCACCAGATTCTTCCGGTGAAATGATAAACGTCGTCTTGCAGATATTCTTCGACTTCAAATATTTTTTTTCTATGCTCATATCGCCCTCCTTTTAGATTAGAATATCTTTGTGCAGGGACCTGTATACATCAATGTATTGATGCCCCGACTTTTCCCATGAAAAATTAGCCTCCATGGCATTGACCACAATTCTTTGCCATGTCTCCCTGTCCTCCCAGACCTGTACGGCCTGCCGTGCGCTGTTGAGCAGGGATTCAGAAGTAATGTCCGAAAACACGAAGCCGTTGGCCCCAGGTTGCGGATAGGGGATAATTGTGTCTCGCAATCCTCCTACGGCCGTGGCCACGGGGGGTGTCCCGTAACTGAGGCTGTACATCTGGGTCAAGCCGCAAGGTTCGTAGCGGGAAGGCATGAGGAAGATGTCCGTCCCGGCCTGAATGACGTGCGACATCTCCTCGGTATAGCCGATGATAGCCTCAATCCGACCCAGATAGTCCTCCATAATGGCCAACAGGGCCGATTCGAACTCAGCCCCCCCCTCTCCCAGAACGACCAGGCCCACATCAAGCTTCATCAATTCGGGAATGATCTCCAGCACGATGTCGATGCCCTTCTGCTCGCGCAGCCGCCCGATGAATCCGAATATGGGGCGATCCAGCAGGACGTCACTCAACCCCATGACGCGCAGCAGATTCATTTTGCAGGCTCTTTTGCCGCTCGGGTCCACGGCCGAGTATGTGCACTCCAGAACCGGATCGTTCGCTGGACTCCAGATGGAATAGTCCGCCCCGTTCAGAATCCCAACCAGGTCATTCTTGCGGCGGGTCAAAATACCTTCCAGTCCGCAGCCGAATTCCGGGGTCATGATTTCCCTGGCATAACTCGGACTGACCGTGGTTATCTTGTCTGCGTATGCGATGCCGGCTTTCAGTAAATTAAAACTGTTGTAAAACTCGACGCCCTCCATGTTCCAGGCCTCAAGGGGGAGGTTCGACTCCTCGAAGAGCCGATAGGAGAACCGCCCCTGGTATGCCAGGTTATGGATGGACATGACTGTGCGCACACCTGCCCAATAAGGGTCCGTCCTCCTCCAAAAGGCCAGGTAGGCCATGGCCAAGCCTGCATGCCAGTCCTGGGCATGGACGATGCGTGCACCCATGTTCAAATGGCGGATGGCGCTGAGAGCTGCACGGCAGAAAAAGATGAAACGCTCCCCATTGTCAAAATAATCTCCCTTGTGCGTACAGTAATACTGCCGGCGATCAAAATATTCAGCCCGGTCGATAAAGTACACTGGCACACCGTGATAATCCGCCTGATAGATGTCCGCAGTTGTATCGAACCACGGATATCCAACAGGACAATTTTCCATGACTAGGCGCACGGAATACTGTCCCGTGGACAACCGCCCATAAAAGGGAGTTATCACTGCTACGCGCAGACCCAGTCGGGCCAGCGCCAACGGAAGTATGCCCATCACATCGGCCAACCCGCCGGATTTGGAAAACGGATAGATTTCCGAGGTCAAGAAAACGACTTCGTGGGGTGGTTTGATCATGCGCTCCTTCTCAGCTTTTTTACAAAGTCATTGATGATTCGAAGATGATCAAAGGCAATTTCAGCCGGTAACGATTCAAGCGGAAAAAACCTCGCGTTCTTTGCGTCATCACCAGCGCACGGACAGGTTTTGTGATCATCCTCTGCCGTGAAGACCACACTGAGCGTATGAAAGCGGGGATCCCGACCCGGATCCGAATAGACGCCGAGCAAATCCGTCAGCCTCACCTCCAGTCCGGTTTCCTCTTGACACTCGCGTACAGCTGCGTGCTCAACGCTCTCTCCGTAGTCGACAAATCCTCCCGGCAGGGCCCAGCCATAAGGGGGATTGCGTCGCTCTATGAGCAATACCCCCGATTCCGGACGATGCAGGACGACGTCAACGGTTGGGAAAGGATTGCGCGCAGCTATCGCTCCATTGCAATGAGGGCACGGGGCACTGAACACCTTTTTCTCGGACATGAACCTCTCATTTTTCTGTCTGCCTACTGTTTTGCCCTATCTTTAGCACCAAAATGTCAGAAGTTGAAGCCTAAAAACGACAAGCCGCAAAACTGCCGCAATGGACTGGACCAGAATCAAAAAATTTGAACCGCGTGACCCCACCGATCATCCATAACCCCAAGACCCGGGAAGATGCGCTGTTCACGGCCTGCACAATCGCCTGCGATTGATCATGAAAGAACCTGACCCATCTCCCTGAAAACCTGCGACGGGCCGCGGTTCAAGGCTATGAATCGCCACCGGATGTTCGCCCGTGCATCCCTGCCGAGCCAAAAACAGACCGGATGAAATAACGAACTTGATGGAGCGACGCTTTTTACCTCGACCCCGGAAATGGCCGGAAAAAAATGACGGCGGACAAGCGCCCTGTTCGGTCCCAGGGGCCTAAACAAAATCGGCCCCCGTACCTGCCGATACGGGAGCCGATTTTGGCAAAAAGAGGAAGTTATTGTGATATTAGCAAATGACGGGCCAACGTGAAAAAAGAGCGAAATATCTTGCAGGATATCGACAACCAGTTGAATAGTTTCAATTATTTTTTACAAGCTCACAATATTCGAACCGGCCGGGAATACAATTTTTTATACCTTGCTCCAAGGAACATCCATCTAGGGCCATTCTGAATCAAAAATTTTTTACCCCACAAGAACGTACCCCGCGGCGGCGAGTTCTTGCGCAGTCAGCACCCCCTCTCGCAGAATGCGCACAGCATTTTTGTCCACGACCTCCACCAACGTCGATGCCTTCCCTCCTTGGGGCCATGGTCTGGCATCAATGACCACAGCATGATCCACAAGCACGGGGTCCAAATCCTGGGGCAGAAACACCGGAGGGTTCCCGCTACGGTTGGCGCTCGAGGATATCAACGGAACGCCGGCTCCACGACACAACTCACGGGCAATAGGGTGAGGCGTCATGCGCACGGCAGATCTGCCGTGATCATCTCTGGCCAGGGGGCTTATGCACGGTTCGACCTCCGTGACAATGGACAATGATCCAGGCCAGAACGTGCGAGCCAGGGTCAACGCCAATCCGGACAGATGCAGATACTGTTCAGACATGTCCCAGTCTGCAATGATGAGGGGCAACGGCTTGCCTCCCGGACGGCCCTTCAGCTCCATGACCCGCTCCACGGCCCGCGGCAACGTGGCCAGGCAGCCCAACGCGTAGAAGGTTTCCGTCGGATAGACGACCAAGCGACCCTGTCGCAGGGCATCGGCTCCTTTTTGCCAGGTGTTGTTCATAGACCTTCCGGCACGGAACGCATTGACCGCAGCCCCTGGGGGTTGATACGGGGTTTGCGCAGGCACGCGATCAGAGGCCCGGCAAGCTTTGCCGGGCTGGGAGAA
>JAAYCS010000069.1 GCA_012729655.1 Desulfovibrionales bacterium
CCGGATGGGTGGGCGGCACGGGAGAAGCGCTCCTCATCGAAAATGTAACCACTGATCCCCGTTTCCAGTCTCAACTCCTGCCCGCCACAGGCACGGATGTGCGTTCTGTCATGGCCGTTCCCCTCAAGAGCGCCAATGTGGTCTACGGCGTCCTGGAAATGGTCGGCAGCCAACACGGCTCCCCTTTCACTGCCGACAACCTTCAGGATCTCAAAAATTTTACCGATCTGATGGTGGTGATTCTCGAACGGGTCTACTATTTCCAGGCCATGAAGCGCATGGCCGAAACGGACCTCCTCACCGGTCTGCCGAACACGCGCACATTTACCAGATCCCTGGAGCGCGAAATCGAGATCTGCAAGAGGTACGGTACCCCATCCAGCCTCATTCTCATGCACCTCGGAAGCCTGCGGGCCGCCAACGAAGAATACGGCAAGACCAGGGTGGACAGCTTTCTGCGGCACGTGGCGACCATCCTGCTGGAAGGGGTGCGCAAGGCGGATCTGCCCTGCCGCCTCGGCTCCAGCCGCTTCGTGGTCATCATGCCCTGTATCGCCAAGGCCCAGGCCCTGGAAGTCAGCAGTCGCCTTCAATCCAGAATCCATCTCCAGGGTGAATTGCTGGAACTCCCCCTGCTCAAGCTCACCCTGGAGGTTCGGACAGGCACCCAGAGTGATCTTGCCCCGTTGTTGGACATCATCAAGACGGGCAAGACCGAAGACCGGGGATTCCGAAAGCTCCGTGATGTTGCAGCCAACTTCCTCCCTCTCCTGAACGAGGAGATCCAGTCCCTGGACCGCCGCCAGTACTACCGCAAAAAAGTGAAGCTCGCCGGGCAGTTTGAGAATCTTGACACCGGCGACAAAGGAGAAGTGCTGGTGGAAAACCTTTCCCTGAAAGGGGTTGGATTCTCGACCTTAGGGCCCAACGCCCTGTCCAAGAATGCACGCATCCGGTTGCGCTTTGTCCTGGACGATTCCCGGCGCTCAGAGATAGACCGTCTGGTCCTGGTCCGCTACACCAGGGACCGCTACACAGGGTCTGTCTTCACGGATCAGAAAAGCTACGAAGGCGATCTCGGCTTCTACCTCATGCGCTAGGCATTGCCTCTCCATTTGGAGGGCTGGACCATGGTTTTTTCCGGGTGAAGGACAGTGTTCCCCCTTGTGGAAACAGGGTGCACGACTTGAATGACCAAACAGTCGCTTTTTCAGGCCGTCCCTTGTCATTTCCGCATCCCGGGAGTAGGACGCGCAAAAAATCATGCGAGGAGAACTTATGGAACGCACTTTTTCCATCATCAAACCCGACGCGGTGGAGCGCAACCTTCAGGGTGAAATCATGGCCATGATCCAGAAGGCCGGACTGCGCATCATTGGCCTGAAAATGATCCACCTGACCAAGGCCCAGGCCGAAGGATTCTACACCGTGCACCGGGAACGCCCCTTTTTCGCCAGCCTTACGGACTACATATGCTCTGGCCCGTGCGTGGTCATGTGCCTTGAAGGCGAGAATGCGGTCCAGAAATACCGTGACCTGATGGGTGCCACCAACAAGGACAACGCCGCCGAAGGCACCATCCGCAAGAAATACGCGCTGGATATCGAAAAAAATTCGTGTCACGGCTCCGATGGTCCGGACACGGCGGCAGTGGAAATTGCTTATTTCTTCAACGCCTTGGAACTGGTGGGCTAAATGAAACGCTTCGGGTTTATCGGACTGGGAAATATGGGCGGCGCCATTGCCGGTGGCTTGGCCAAAACCAAGTCGTTCGAACTGATCGGCTTTGACCCGAGCGAGGTCATGCGGGCCAGACAAGCAGGCATCATGACCATCCTGCCCTCGGGACAGGACGTAGCCAGGCAGGCAGATCTCCTTCTCCTGGCCGTGAAGCCCCAGGTCATGCGCCACGTCCTGACAGACCTGGCCCAATCCCTGAAACCAGGGACCTGTCTCATCTCTATCGCCGCGGGTATCCCCCTGGAAATGCTCATCAAGTGGTCCGGCAAGAGCTGCCCCGTTGTGCGAGTCATGCCCAACACCCCGGCCATGGTCGGAAAGGGGGTATACGCCCTCTGCTTTGACCACGATCTCCTGAACAATGAAACCAAGCGCATGGTGTCCGAGGTTTTCGCCTCCATCGGGCAAGCCCATGTCCTGCCGGAAAAGCTGTTCAATGCCTTTACCGGACTCATTGGCTCCGGCCCGGCGTACGTCTTCGCCTTCATGGAGGCCCTCATCGACGCCGGCCTGACCCTTGGCCTGACCCGCTCTCAGGCCACGGCCATGGTCAAGGCCCTGGTTTCGGGCTCGGCTCTCATGGCCGAAGACGCAGGCGCGCATCCGACAATGCTCAAGGAGATGGTCACTTCGCCAGGAGGAACGACCATCGCCGGCCTCAATGCCCTGGACGAGCACCGATTCAAATTCGCCGTCAGCCAGGCGGTCCTGGCAGCCACCAAACGGGGCAAGGAACTGGGAGACTAGGGCGGCTACGGCCGCCTTTTTCATGACATGGCCATATCCCTGCGCACCGCCCGATTGACAGGCATGCCGGCCACAATCCAGGACCAGCCCGTGATCGAAAGCATCTACGCCGAGAACGTGGGAATTCTTCGCCCGCTGGCCCCCCGGGAACGACCCTAAGGCGCTGGCTGTCCGCTTTGTCCGACGCCTCAACCTCCCTTCTCCCGGCTCTTCAGATCGCCTGCACAATCTCGTTCTGCGCGAGGACCCTTCTTCCGTCCCCATGGGATTGCTCAGCGTCTATCTTGGCTATCCCCGGTCCAGCGTGGCCTATGTCGGCGAGCTGTTTCTGCGCCCGGCCAGCCGGGGCCGGGGGCTTGGCCTGAAACCTACCTTGGCCTGGAAAGCATCCCCGGGGCAGGGACATGCGGACCGTGCGGGTCGGGATTGGGCTGCGCAACTGGAACGCACTGCGTTTCTGGATCCGGCTCGGGTTCCAGCGCATTACCGGCATGAGCGGGTCCAGGGTGTACGCCCCAAACGCCTTTGCCTTCCTGGAGCTGCAAAAGAATCTGTGATTCCAAAAGGATCACGTGCCAGGGAAATTCTTGACAGAAGATTGTCGCGCGTCTAAACGCTTTTCACTCCGGGCGATTAACTCAGTGGTGAGAGTGCCATCTTCACACGGTGGAAGTCACAGGTTCAAATCCCGTATCGCCCACCACGAACGCAAAAACCCTTCCAGGCAATCCGCCCGGAAGGGTTTTTTTGCGCATGGAGCTATCATGCACATCCCTGACGACTATGAATTGATGGACAGCGGCAACGGTCAGAAACTGGAACGCTTCGGCCCCGTCATCCTGGCTAGGCCCTGTGCTCAGGCCGTCTGGGAGCCGCGCCACCCTGAACTCTGGGACAGCGCCAATGCCTCCTTCGACCGCAAAGAAGGTTTGAACTGGCACGGTCGCGAGCGTCTGCCCGAGGACTGGGTCGTGACCGTGCGGGGCGTGCGCATGCGTCTGTCCACCACGGACTTCGGGCATCTGGGCATCTTCCCTGAAACCATGGATCAGTGGTCCTGGATCGCTTCGCAACTCCGCGACGCCGCCAAATCGAGAAGCACGGCCCCGCGCTTTCTGAATCTCTTCGCCTACTCAGGGGGTGCGACCCTGGCCGCAGCCAAGGCCGGGGCCCAGTGCTGCCATCTGGACGCATCCAAGGGGATGGTCGAATGGGCCAGGGCCAATGCGGTTTTGAATGGCCTGCAGAACAGCGGCATCCGCTTCATCGTGGACGACGTGGGAGGATTCCTGCGCCGCGAGGTACGACGCGGACGCAACTACGAATGCGTGCTGCTGGATCCACCCTCCTTTGGACGGGGCAAACGGGGTGAACTCTACAAAATCGAAAAAAACGTGCAGGAAACCCTGAACCTGGTAGGCCAAGTGCTGAGCGACACCCCCCTCTTTGTCATCCTGACTTCGCACACCCCTGGCTTCTCGCCCATTGTGCTGCAGAATCTCCTGGAGCAAGCCCTGGGCCAGGGCAGGCTGACATGCGGGGAAATGCTCCTGCGCGGCGGCCCTGACGTCCTCGACCTGCCCAGCGGCAACTGGGCTCGGTGGCAGGCTACATGATCCACCCCTTGGCATTTCTCATCCCAGGCTCCACAGGGCCAGAAGGCTGCCCAGGCCCGCAAGGAACACCGCACACAGCCCTGCGGCCAGCATAAGCACCCGGCGCATGGTCCGGATCGCATAGCCGTTCCACGGTCCGTCCGGTCCGAGACGTGGCTTGTCCTTCACTGCCCCGAAATAGCGGGTCGGCCCGCCCATGCTGACCCGTGCCGCATGGGCCGCTGCGCTCATGGGCCAGCCCGCGTTGGGGCTGTCCATGGTCCGGGCCTCGCGCACGACACGCCCCCATGACGACGGTCGCAGCATCAGCCAACCGGCCAGCCAGATGCAGAGAGCGGCCAGACGGGCCGGAATCCAGGCCAGGGCGTCGTCGAGACGCGCCCCGGCCTTGCCGACCTTTTCAAACCGCTCGATGCGGTAGCCCCACATGGAATCGGCCGTGCTCACCGCCTTGTAGACCCACAGTGCTGCCGGGCCGAACAGGGCCAGCCAGAAGAACGGGGCCACGAACCCGTCGTTGAAGTTCTCGGCCAGGGTTTCACCCAGGGCCCGGTATGCCTCTTCCTGATCCATGTCGTCCGTGTCCCTGCTGACCAACCCGGCCAGATGGGCCCGGGCCGCCGGCAGGTTTCCCCTGTCGAGCAGGGTCAGTACAGCCGACGTTTCGCGTAGCAGACAGCCCCAGCCCAAACCGGCGTATCCCAGATACAGGGCCAGCAGCTCGCCCACCATGGGCAAGCCCGTCAGGAAAGCAACTGTGGCAAAGCTCAAACCGCCCAGACCGGCCACGGCCAGTCCTCCGCCCGCGATCGGCCCCAGCCAGCAGCGTCGGGCCCAGTCTTCCGAAAGGTCCAGGGCCCGGCCCATGATCCGCACAGGATGCGGCCAATCCTTGGGATCGCCAAAAAGCAGGTCCAGGCCAACGCAACCGAGGAGGAAAACAAGCAGGGACAGATTGACGGGCACGGCATAAAGAATGTCGAACATGGGCGTCTCCGTGGCGGGTTAGTCCATTTCAAAATCGATGCAGCAGTCAGGAAAGGCACGAATGGCCACACGCCTGAAGCCTGAAGGACAAAGGCCCGCAGGGCAACTACCGGTCCGCCGGGCATGTACGCTCTCGGATGCCCCTCCAGCCAAGGAAGGGAGTTTTGAGGATGAGGAATTCATTGCGCGGGCTTTGCCTTAAGCCCATCCATACCCTTCAGGACTCCTGTTTCGCTATGGGGATGAAATCATCCGGTCCCACACGCCGGTCCAGCTCGCCGGTCTGGCGATATGCCTCATACAGAAGCACGGCCGTCGCGTTGGCCACGTTGACGCTGCGAACCTGCCCCCAGATGGGTATGCGCACCACATATTCGGCACAGGCCAATATCACTGGCGGCAATCCGCGCGTCTCTGGGCCAAGGACGATGAAATCGTCGGCTTGGAAACGGAAACGGTGGAAGGAAATCCCCTGGCGGGCACTGGTGAAAACCAGCCGCCCAGCCGGCCTGGATTCCAGAAAAGCGGGCCACGACGGCCAGATAAGCTTGTCCACATGGGGCCAGTAATCCAGGCCGGCACGTTTCAAATACCGGTCCTCCAGGCTGAAGCCCAACGGCTCGATCAGATTCAGCCGGGTCGTGGTGGCGGCGCAGAGCCGGGCAATGGTGCCGGTGTTGGGCGGAATTTCCGGCTCGTAGAGGACAATTTGCATCTTGGGTTCTCTTTGCGTATTTTGCGACGGGCACAAGCCAGGGCCGGCCCGGTGCTGCGCCTTCATTGGCTTTCAACCCGCCAATCCGTCAAGAAAAGGAAGTCCTCAAGTATGCATCTGCTCGTCACCGGAGGCTGCGGCTTCATCGGTTCCAACTTCATCCAGCACATGCTGGCGGCCCACGATGACCTCCTCATCGTCAACCTGGACAAGCTGACCTATGCGGGCAACCGCCGCAATCTGGCAGAGGTGGAGGCGTCCCACCTCGACCGGCGCTATTTTTTCGTGCACGGCGACATCTGCGACCAGACGCTGGTCCCGGAGCTGATGCGCCAATTCCGGTTCGACGCCGTGCTCAATTTCGCGGCCGAATCCCATGTGGATCGCTCCATCAACGACCCGTTCCCCTTCATCACCACCAATGTCCTCGGCACCCAGAACCTTCTGGAGGCGGCGCGCAAAGCCGGAATTCCCCGCTTCGTGCACATCTCCACCGACGAGGTGTACGGATCCCTGGGCCCCACCGGCCAGTTCACGGAGGACACGCCGCTGGCCCCCAATTCACCCTATTCGGCATCCAAGGCATCCTCGGACCTGCTGGCCAGGGCCTACTTCCACACGTACGGACTGCCCGTCATTGTCACCCGCTGTTCCAACAACTACGGGCCCTACCAGTTTCCGGAAAAGCTGATCCCTCTGACCTACCTCATGGCCTCCCGGAACGAGCCCATTCCGGTCTACGGTGACGGACTCAACGTGCGTGACTGGATCTACGTCCTGGACCATTGCCAAGGCGTGGAAGCGGCCCTGTTCAGAGGCCGGCCCGGCGCGGTCTACAATTTCGGGGGGGACGCGGAAAAAACGAACCTGCAGGTGGTGCGTACCATTTTGCGGCTGACCGGCAGGGACGAGAGCCTGATCAGCTTTGTGGCGGACCGTCCTGGCCATGACCGCCGCTACGCCATGGCCTTCACCCGCTCCACGGCCGACCTGGGCTGGACCCCGGCATATTCCTTCGAAGACGGCATGGCCCGCACCCTGGCTTGGTACCAGGCCAATGCCCCCTGGCTTGACGAAGTCCAGAGCGGTGCCTATCGCCAGTTCATGGATTCATGGTACGCCGAGAGGAAGGCATGAACGCCGTTGTACTAGGCGGCAGGACTGGTCTGCTCGGGCAGGCCTTGTGCGTGGCTTTGCACAAACGCGGCTGGAACGCGTTGGCCATGGGCCGCGCCGATCTGAACCTTTTCGACAGACCGGCCGTGGAGGCCTGTCTGGCAAACAGCAGGGCCGACGTCCTGTTCAACACCGTCGCCTATACCAAGGTCGATCAAGCCGAGGAGGAGCCGGGCGAGGCCGCCCGCCTGAACCGCCAACTTCCCCTCATCCTGGGCAAGGCGGCCAAAGCGACCGGTGTGCGGCTGGTGCACTACAGCACGGACTTCGTGTTCAGCGGCAAGAAGACCACTCCCTACACCATCGAGGACCAAACCGATCCGCGCTCGGTCTACGGTCAGACCAAGCTCCAGGGCGAGCGCGAACTCATGTCCCTGGACCTGCCTGGCCTGCTCATCATCCGCACGTCCTGGCTCTTTGGCCCCGGGAGAATCAACTTCGTGACCCGCATTCTGGAACTGGCCTCATCCAGGCCGGAACTGGCTGTGGTCCACGACCAGGTGGGCAGCCCCTCCTTCACTCGCGACCTGGCCGCAAACTCTCTGACCCTGGTCGAGAAGGAGGCCACTGGGCTGTATCACCTGGCCAACTCCGGCCAGGCCAGCTGGTGTGAACTGGCCGCCGAGGCCGTGCGATGTGCCGACCTCCCGTGCCGCATCAGGCCCATCACCTCGGCCGAATATCCCCAAAAGGCCTGCCGACCGGCCTATTCCGTGCTGGACTTGTCCGGATTCACGGCGGCCACCGGTGTCATTCCGCGCCCCTGGGTGCAGGCCCTGCGTGAATTTCTTTTTTCCCGGGAAGAGGTTCCCGCATGATCCTGGACCAAAGAGAGAAGAACGTTCTCGCTGCTGTCCTGGAAATGTACGTGGACACAGCCCAGCCCGTAGGCTCTCAGGCCGTTGCGGCCACAAGGACCCTGGGCCTGAGCCCTGCTTCGTTGCGTTCGACCATGGCCCGGCTGACGGAAAAAGGGTACCTGTACCAACCGCACACCTCGGCCGGCCGCGTTCCCACTGTCCAGGCCTTCCGGTACTACCTCGACCAGATCCTGCAGCATACTCCCCTGCCTCGCCAGGATCAGTCCCGCTTGCAGGAACATATCCTCCCCGGCGCGGGGGAACTGTCCCAGGTTCTGCGCCGGGCCACACAGGCCCTTTCCTCCCTGACCCGTCAGGTCTGTGTCATCATGGCCCCGCGTCAGGATCTCGCCCGCTGGCGACAGATCGACTTCGTCCTGTTGCGGCCAGGGATGATCATGGCCGTGCTGGTCATGCAGGGAGGCCTGATCAGCAACCGCTTGGTGCAGATGGAGAAAACCCTGAGTGCCGATGACCTGATCCGCTACAGCAATTATCTGAACAGCCTTTTTGAAGGTCGCACCACCCAGGAGGTGCGGTCTGAAATAGTTCATCAACTGAACCAGGCCAGGCAGACTCTGGACGCCTACCGTCGGGCCTGGGAGCTGGTGGCCCAGGCCATTGCCGAGGACGAGCAGCCTGAGGTCTTCGTCGGTGGCACCAGTAACCTCGCGGATCAACCCGAATTCACGGACCTCGATACGATCCAGGATGTATTGCGCCTCATCGAGGAGCGCTCCCGCCTTCTGGAACTGCTGGACAAGACCTCGACCAGCCAGACCGTATCCGTCAGCCTGGGGCAGGGCATGACCGGCCTGTCCGGCTGCTCCCTGGTCGCCTCTCCCTACAGCGCCTGCCCCACCACCCAGGGAACCCTGGCCGTGCTCGGGCCGGTACGCATGAACTATGCCCGCATCGTGCCCATGGTTGACTTCGCCGCGCAAATACTTAGTCAGTGCCTCAAATCGCGTTTCTAGGTAAAACTGTGAAGCGGTTTTTCAAATATCTGAAAGATCAGGAGTTTTTCATGCCCAACAAGGAAAACGTGGCCACGGCCCCGGAGGAATTGAACGCCGAAATCCCCATGGTGGAGGAAACCCCGGAGCCCACACTGGAGGAGAAGTACGTCCAGGTACTGGCTGATATGGACGAACTAAAAAAGGAGAACCTGCGTGTCCTGGCCGACGGCGAGAACTTCAAGAAACGCCTGCTGCGGGAGAAAGAGGAATACTTCAAGTTCGCCACTTCCGCCATTCTGGAGGAGATCATCCCGGTCATGGACAACCTGGATCTGGCCTTGTCCCACGGCAGGCAGAACGACGCCTGCAAGGATCTGGTTGCGGGCGTGGAAATGACCATGAAGATCTTTCTGGACACCATGAAAAAACACGGTCTGGAGCAGATCGCGGAAATCGAGGTGCCTTTCGACCCGACCAGACACGAGGCCATGAGCCAGGTGGAGCGCCCTGACCTGGACGAGAACACTGTCTGCCAGATGCTGCAAAAAGGGTACATACTCAAGGATCGTCTGCTGCGCCCGGCCAAGGTCCTGGTCAGCCGCAAGCCCTAGCAGACCCCGCCGGAGTCACCATGAGCCAGACCGTCGCCGTGCTCGGAGCCAGCCACAAGCCCGAACGCTATTCCAACCAAGCCGTGCGCATGCTGAGAGAGTATGGGCACCAGGTAATCCCGGTCACGCCCGGCCGCAAGGACATCGAAGACCTGCCCGTGGCCCCGAGCCTGGCAGATATCGACCGGACAGTGGACACCCTGACCGTATATGTCGGCCCGGAGCGCAGCGCCCAACTCCAAGACGCGATCATCGCCCTGAAGCCCGGCCGGGTCATCCTCAATCCAGGCACGGAATCCCCGGAACTGGAACAGGCCTTGACCCACGCCGGCATCCCCTGGCAGCACGCCTGTACCCTGGTCCTGCTGCGGACCGGGCAGTTCTGAAGATCCGGCCAGACAAAAGCATCCAGACTCACGGCCCAACACCAAAAGCGCCAATCAAGCGCTTTTCATGTCTCTCCCGCTGACCAAAGCGCTCAAAAGTGCTTGGCGCCCTTGCCCGGGATAAAGGTCGAACGCAGAAAACGCGGGTGAAAGAAGCAGAGCGGATTGGCGACAATGGCATCGGGCAGGATGTGGTACCAGCGGTAGCCCAGTTCGCGGAAAACCCGCTTGGCCTGGGCCCGGCAGCCGGTTTCGCGGGCGGCCAGCAGGGCCGCATCGCGCTGGCAGCGGGATGACGCCACCAGCCTGAAGATGCGCGGGCAGAACCCGTGTCGGGACAGCATGCGCCGCACGCGCTGGAACTCCCGGTAGCGGGACAGGGCATCGGCCTGGCACAAAACCACGCCCCAGGCAAAAAGCCCGGTCAGCGCCAGCCAGAGCCAGCCGAGCCAGGACATTTCTGGCTGGGCCAGGACCAAGCGGGCTTCGGCCCCGGCAACCATGGCCAGACTTGATACCTTGACCGTGGTCAGGTGCGGAAAAGGGGCCGCGCGCAGGTACCGACTGGCCTCACTGACGACAATGCCTAACATGATGTCGTGAGATTGGCCTGTCTTGACGCGTTCGTCAAGTCGCTCTCGCGACGTCAGGGTCGCGGGTCCTCGACCCCTGCAGGCGGCAAAACCTCATCCCTTTCTGTAGCGCACCATCCTCGGGTGGGTCATCTTCATGGGATCGAGGGCATCCTCCAGTTCCTCCCTGGTCATCCTTCCTTTTTCCAGCACCAGATCGTAAACCGTCTTGCCCGTCGAAGCCGCCTCCTTGGCGATGCCCGCCGCCTCGTCGTACCCGAGATAGGGCACGAGCACGGTCACGATACCCGCGGACTGCCGCACCATCTGCGCGCACCGCTCGCGATTGGCGGTGATACCGGCGATGCAGCGATCCTTCAGGATGCGCATGGCCCGCAGGAGCATGTCCATGGTCTGGAAGAGGTTGAAGGCGATGATGGGCTCGAAGACATTGAGTTCGAGCTGTCCGGCTTCGGCGGCCATGGTCACGGTCAGGTCGTTGCCGATGGCCTGGTAGCAGACCTGGTTGACCATCTCCGGAATGACCGGATTGACCTTGCCGGGCATGATGGACGAACCGGGCTGCATGGGCGGCAGGTTGATTTCTCCCAGTCCGGCCAGCGGTCCCGAGGACAACAGGCGCAGGTCGTTGCAGATCTTGGACAGCTTCACGGCCACGCGCTTGAACACGCCGGAGAGCTGCACGAAGGCGCCGGTGTCCGAGGTGGCCTCCACCAGATTGGGCGACTTGACCAGAGGCAGCTTGGTAATCTGAGCCAATTTCTCGCAGACGAATCCGGCATAGGCCGGAACCGTGTTGATGCCCGTGCCGATGGCCGTGGCGCCCATGTTGATCTCCATCAGAAGGGTCCGGCACTCCTGCAGGCGCTGAATGTCCTCCCCCACGGTCACGGCCCAGGCCGCAAATTCCTGACCCAGGGTCATGGGCACGGCATCCTGCAGCTGCGTACGCCCCATCTTGATGACATCGGCGAACTCCTCACCCTTAGTCTCCAGGGCATCGACCAGATCCTGCATGCAGCGCACGACTTCCGTGATCTTCCAAACCGCGGTGATGCGCAGAGACGTCGGGTAGACGTCGTTGGTGGACTGGGAGAGATTGACATGGTTGTTCGGGTGGCAGAAGCCGTACTGACCCTTGGCCCGGCCCAGGAGCTCCAGAGCGCGGTTGGCGATGACCTCGTTGGCGTTCATGTTGACCGACGTTCCGGCCCCACCCTGGATCACGTCCACCACGAACTGATCATTGAACCTGCCGTCCCTGACATCTCTGCAGGCCTGCATGATGGCGTGGGCAAGCTCGGGCTCCATCAGACCAAGCTCCATATTGGCCAGGGCCGCCGCCTGCTTGATACAGGCCAGAGCCCTGATGTGCAGGGGATAATGGGCAATGGCGATGCCGGTGACCTGAAAATTTTCCATGGCCCGCACGGTTTGCACCCCATAATAGGCCTCTGCCGGAACGTTGCGTTCACCCAGGCTGTCTTTTTCCACCCGGTATCTCATGGACTCCCTCTGCGCGAAAGATTACATCAACACGTGGCATACCGCATCACCACTACCCGGAGGCCCGCCAATGCGCACCTGTTTTTTCCCCCTCCTGTTTCTCCTCTGCCTGGCCACGCCGTCCCTGGCTGCAGACCTGCGCTGTCAGGGTGACCTCATGACCCCGGGGACCATCATCTCCAAGGTGCGCGCCAAGTGCGGCGTCCCCCTCAGCGAGGACCGCGTCGGGGAAATCAAGGTCCGCTCACAGGACAGGTCCGAGGAGCGCATGCTGTACATCACGGAGATGACCTACAAGATCGGCAACGGCTACTACGTCCTGACCTTTGAGGGCGGAATGCTCAAGAACACCGAATACTTCCAGCAATAACATCCGCAGAATGACAGGAGACATGGGCATCCACATCCTCTATTGCGGCATGTGAGCGGGCTATGCCCAACGCGCCGCAAGTCTTGCGGAACGCATCCAATCCGAACTGGGATTCACCCCTACCCTGGAGCAGGGAGCCAAAGGGGTTTTCCAAATCCAAGCCAACGGCCAGATCATCTACTCCAAGTCCGAAACCAGACGGATACCCGATCCCGGGCTGGTTCTTGATCTTCTCCGCCGGGCCGGGGCGGATACCTGATTTCCTGAACTTTCCAAATTCCGCTTCAAAAAACCCCGGCCATGGCGTACTCTCATATAAAATCCGCAATCATGGACCGGACCGGAGGTCAGGCGGTGACGCCATTCCCCGGCGGAACAGGTCCACAACCGGGAGGGGGCCATGAACCATCTCGTCATCTTCTGCCATCCCAGTCCCAGCAGCTTCAACCGGGCCATTGCCGACACGGTGCAGGCCGTGTCCCACGCCTTGGGACACGACACCCTGCTCCGGGACCTCTACAAGATGGAATTCGATCCAATACTGCGCAAAGAGGAGTTCGAAACCCCTCCAGGGACCATTCCGCGGCCAGACGTTCTGCAGGAGCAGGATTTCATCGACTGGTCCGATGTGCTCACCTTTGTCTATCCGATCTGGTGGGCCGGGATGCCGGCCATGCTCAAAGGCTACATCGAGCGGGTTTTTTGCCGGAATTTCGCCTTTGCAGTGCACGGCGACAAAGTCGAGGGACTGTTGACCGGGAAAAAGGTGCTGATATTCAACACCACGGGCGCGCCCAGCGCGTTGTACTCGGCCCAGGGCATGCACGAGGCCATGGGTCTGACCACGAACACCGGCATCTTCGAACTCTGCGGGATGGAAGTGCTCCACCACGCCTTTTTCGGAGGCCTGGTCTCATCCACGGATGAAACACGCAAATCCTATCTGGCCAAGGTGGAAGCCATCACTTCCAGATATCTCTGAACCTTTTCCCGACATTGCGGAGCCCCATGCCCATGGATGCCCTCTTCGAACGCGTCACCTACATCTTCGACCCTTTGCATCACTTCTGGGAGCACGAGCGCATGCTCCGGCGCCTGGCCCTGGCGATCATCTTCGTCTTTCTGGCCTCCCTGGCCGGCATCGAACTCAACCGGCGCGGATTGTTGCCCGCCGCCCTGGTCCCGTACACACCGGTCAACCATTTCCACGCCGTCAACTTGGCCTTCACCCTGGTCCTTGTCCTGGAGGTCATCAGCCTGATCTTCACCCTGCCCTGCTCATTTTCCAAATCCGTGGGCAAGCAGTTCGAGATCCTGTCCCTGATCCTCCTGCGGGACTCCTTCAAGGAGCTTTCCGCCTTTGCCGAACCGATCACCGTGGACGCGAATCTGACCCCTGTCATGCACATCCTGGGTTACGGCTTCGGTGCCCTGGCCATCTTCACCCTGCTCGGGATCTATTACCGCATTCAACCCGACAGGAAACAGGACATGGGTCTGCCCCATGACCTCTTCCGCTTCGTGGCGGCCAAGAAAGGTATTGCTCTGATCCTCCTTGCCACATTTGTCATCCTGGGGCTGGACAATCTCCATGCCATGACACGCGGCCTGCCGCATCTGGATTTTTTTCCGGTCTTCTATACCCTGCTCATTTTCACGGATATTCTGGTGGTCCTCATTTCCCAGTGTTTCCGTCCTTCCTTCCATGCCGTGTTCCGCAACTCGGGGTATGCCCTGTCCACTCTTTTCATTCGGCTGGCCCTGGCCGCACCGCCCATGCTCGACGTGGCTCTGGGCATCGTGGCCGCCCTTTTCGCCATTGCCCTGACCCTGTCCTGGACCCGTGTCTTCGTAACCCGCAACTCGTGAGGCAGCCATGACCATAATCATGCCCATCCTGTTCGCAGGCCATGGCAATCCCATGAACGCCATTGAAGACAACGCCTTCAGCCGGACCTGGGCGGAGGTGGGGAAATCCCTGCCGCGACCCAGGGCCATTGTTTGCGTTTCCGCTCACTGGGAAACAGACGGAACCTGCGTGACCGCCATGGAATCACCCCCGACAATTCACGATTTCCATGGATTTCCACAACAGTTGAACGAGATGGCATACCCTGCGTCAGGCTCGCCGGACCTGGCCAACCGCATCACGGAACTGGTGCGTTCGGCACGGATCCGCCCTGACCGCATGTGGGGACTCGACCACGGGGCATGGTCCGTTCTCTGCCGCATGTTTCCGGAGGCGGACATCCCCGTGGTGCAGGTCAGTCTTGACGCGGGCGCACCGGCTATGTTTCACTACAAACTGGGCCGCGAACTGCGCCCTTTGCGGCAGGAAGGTGTCCTTGTCCTCGGCAGCGGCAACATGGTCCACAACCTCCGGCTTATGACCTGGACGCGCCACGGGTTCGACTGGGCAGTGGAATGCGACGCGGCCATGGCCAGACTGATCCAGGACGGCAATCACGCAGCCCTGACCGCCTACGCAGCGATCCCCCACGCCCGGAAGGCCATCCCGTCGGAAAAACACTACCTTCCCCTCCTCTATGTCCTGGGCGCCATGTACCCGAACGAGCCGGTCGCCTTTTTCAATACCCAGGTGACCCTGGGATCCGTCTCCATGCGCGGCTTCGTGGCGGGTGGTGTATCCCAAAACCCATAACGCGCAGCTCTCCGATTCAAGCATAAGGAACTCCCGTGAACCCCGGATCAAAAAAAGTTCTCCTCTGGGCCGTCCTTGCGGTGCTCGCCCTCGCCGCATTCGGGATGTGGTGGCGCTTTTTCAGGCCCAAGGCCGACGAAGGCAGCTTCGTTCAGGGCAATGGCCGCATCGAGGCCACTGAAATCGACGTCTCGGCCAAAGGTTCCGGCCGGGTCGAGGACATTCTGGTCAACGAAGGGGATTTCGTACTGCAGGGTGATATGGTCGCCCGGATGGATACAGAGACCGTTGCCGCCCAGCTCAATCAGGCCCTGGCCGAGGTGGCCAACGCCAAAAGCGCCAAAAGCACGGCCCTGGCCACTGTTGCACAGCGGGAGGCCGACGTCGCCACGGCAAAGGCACAATTGGTGCAAAGCCAGGCCGAGCTGGAAGTGGCGAAAAAAACCAACGCACGTATTCAGACCCTGTACAAACGCGGCGTGGCCTCAGCCCAGGATGCCGACGACAATGCCGCCCGCGTGCGCAGCGCCGGGGCTACCGTGACCGTAGCCCGCGCCAAGATTACTGCCTCTGAAGCCGCCGTGGACGCCGCCCGGGCTCAGGTCGAACAGGCTGACGCAGGTATCGCGGCCATGGAGGCAGTGGCCGCACGGTTGAAGACGGAACTGGAGGAGGGTATTTTGCGGGCCCCGCGCAACGGTCGGGTGCAGTATCGCATTGTCCAGCCCGGAGAGGTGGTCGGGGCCGGCGGCAAGGTGCTCAACGTGGTGGACCTGAACGACGTGTACATGACTTTTTTCCTGCCGGAGACAGTGGCCGGCCGGGTGGCCCTGAACAGCGAGGTGCGCATCATCCTCGACGCCGCACCGAACTATGTCATTCCCGCCAGGGTCTCCTTTGTCGCAAGCGTCGCACAGTTCACGCCCAAGACCGTGGAGACTGCGAGCGAGCGTCAGAAGCTCATGTTCCGGGTCAAGGCCCGCATCGACGAGGATCTGCTCAAAAAACATCTGAAACAGGTCAAGACAGGCCTTCCCGGCGTGGCCTGGCTGAAACTGGATCCCCAGGCTGAGTGGCCTGCGTCCATGGCCCTGCAGGTCTCCCCATGACAGCCGACCGGTGCCGCGCCATCGTCCGGCTGGGCGGAATCAGCCTGCGCTATGGCAAGACAGTGGCCCTGGACGCCGTTGACCTGGAAGTGCCCGCCGGCCTCATGGTCGGTCTCATCGGCCCCGACGGTGTCGGCAAGTCGAGCCTGCTGGCACTCGTTTCCGGTGCCCGCGCAGTGCAGACAGGAAGCCTTACGGTGCTGGACGGCGACATGCAGGTCCGTCACCACCGCAATCAGGTTGGCCCGCTCATTGCCTACATGCCGCAGGGATTGGGCAGGAATCTGTACCCGACCCTGTCGGTGGAGGAGAATCTGCAGTTTTTCGGCCGCCTTTTCAGCCACGGGAAAGATGAACGCCGCAGGCGCATCGACGAGCTGACCACGGCCACTGGGCTGTATCCCTTCCTCCACCGCCCGGCCGGGAAGCTCTCGGGCGGCATGAAGCAGAAATTGGGACTGTGCTGCGCGCTCATCCACGATCCGGAACTGCTGATCCTGGATGAACCGACCACCGGAGTGGACCCCTTGGCGCGCAGCCAATTCTGGTCCCTCATTGCCGGTATTCGCGAGAACCGCCCTGGTATGAGCGTGATGGTGGCCACGGCCTACATGGATGAAGCTGAGCGTTTCGACTGGCTGGTGGCCATGGATGCGGGGCGGATTCTGGCCACGGGCAGCCCTCGGGAATTGCATCAGCGCACCGGCCAGCAGACACTGGAAATGGCCTTCATCGAACTTCTGCCGGACGAGAAGAAACGCGGACACAGGGCCGTGATCCTTCCGCCCAGAACCGGAGGAGCGGACATCGCCATCGAAGCCCATGGCCTGACCTTGCGCTTTGGCGACTTCACGGCCGTGGACCGCGTCAGCTTTTGCATCCAGCGCGGTGAAATCTTCGGTTTCCTCGGCTCCAACGGCTGCGGCAAGACCACGACCATGAAAATGCTCACCGGGCTGCTGCCCCCCAATGAAGGCCACGCGGAGCTTTTCGGACATACGGTGAACGCCCGCGACATCGTCACAAGACGGCGCGTGGGCTACATGTCCCAATCCTTCTCGCTGTATACGGAACTTTCTGTGGAACAGAACCTGGTACTGCACGCGCGCCTTTTCGGCGTGCCCGAGGCCAGGATACCGGCCCGCGTTCAGGAGCTGCTGGCCCGGTTCGGCCTGGAAGCCGTCCCCGGCGCGCTCCCGGGCAGCCTGCCCCTGGGCATGCGCCAGCGCCTGTCCCTGGCCGTCGCCATGGTGCACGCTCCGGAAATGTTGATCCTTGACGAACCCACCTCGGGTGTGGATCCCGTGGCGAGGGACGCCTTCTGGCAGTTGCTCGTCGACCTGTCGCGGAACGACAAGGTGACCATCTTCATCTCCACCCACTTCATGAACGAGGCCGAACGCTGCGACCGGATCTCCCTCATGCACGCCGGCCGCGTCCTGGTCAGCGGCGCGCCGGCTGACCTGGTCCACAATCGCGGTGCAAAAAATCTCGAAGACACCTTCATCGCCTATCTGCAGGACGCGGCAGGCGTCGACGGCAAAACCGGGCCTGAGCCGCCGTCCACGTCAAACAATGTGCCGCCCCTTTCGATCGCTCCTAAACCCGCGCCCACCCGCGGCCCTGTGTTCAGTTTCTCTCGCGCCTTCAGCTACACGCTCCGCGAGACCCTTGAACTGGGGCGCGATCCGGTGCGTCTGGTCATGGCCACCTTCGGCACCCTGATCCTGATGCTCATCATGGGCTACGGCATCACCATGGACGTCAACGACCTGCGCTACGCCGTCCTCGACCGCGATCAGACCATGCTCAGCCGCAACTACGCCCTGAACATCTCCGGCTCCCGCTACTTCATCGAGAAGCCGCCCATCCTCGACTATGCAGATCTCGACCAGCGCATGCGCAGCGGAGAGCTCTCCTTGGCCATGGAAATCCCCCCCGGCTTCGGAAGGGATCTGCAACGCGGAACCCGGGTGCAGATCGGTGCCTGGATCGACGGGGCCATGCCCTCGCGGGCGGAAACGATCAGGGGGTATGTTCAGGGCATGCACCAGGATTGGCTGGGAGAAATCGTCAGGACCCGCCTCGGTCTGGAGGAGGTGAGGGTCCCCGCCACAGTGGAAACCCGTTTCCGGTACAACCCCGATGTGAAGAGCCTGAACGCCATGGTGCCTGCGGTCATCCCCCTTCTGTTGCTCATGATATCGGCCATGCTCAGCGCCCTGTCGGTGGTGCGCGAAAAAGAGCTCGGCTCGATCATCAACCTCTACGTCACGCCGGTGACGCGCAGCGAATTCCTGCTCGGCAAGCAGTTGCCCTACCTCGTGCTGGGAATGGCGAATTTTCTGCTGCTGAGCTTTGTGGCTGTGACCCTGTTCGGAGTGCCCATCAAAGGCAGCTTTGTCACTCTGACCCTGGCCACGTTCATTTTTGTGTGTTTTGCCACTGGATTCGGGCTGCTCGCCTCCACCTTCACCAAAAGCCAGATCGCGGCCATGTTCTTCACCATGATCGGCAGCATGCTGCCGGCCATCCAGTTCGCGGGCATGATCAACCCCGTGTCCTCCCTCGAAGGGGCGGGACGTTTCATTGGCGAAATATACCCCGCGAGCCATTACCTGACCATCTGCCGTGGAGTGTTCAACAAGGCCCTGGGCATGCGCGACCTGGACCAGACCTTCGCCCCCATGATTCTGGCCGCTCTGGCCGTCATCTGGCTGGCCGTCATTCTCCTCAAGAAGCAGGAGCGGTGAGCATGAGCAGGCTTTCCAACGTTGGGCATCTGGGCGTCAAGGAACTCTGGAGCCTGGCTCGGGACCCCTTCATGCTGGTCCTGATCATCTACAGTTTCACCTTCCAGATCCATATCGCTGCGACGGCCATGCCGGAACAGCTGAACAAAGTGCCCATCTCCATCGTCGACGAGGACGACTCGCCCCTTTCGGCGCGCATCACCTCGGCCTTTTTTCCGCCGCAGTTCATGCCGCCCCAGAAGGTGAGCCTGGCCGAGGTCGATGCAGGGCTGGATGCCGGGGTGTATACGTTCTCGCTCAACATCCCGCCGAACTTCCAGCGGGACGTGCTGGCCGGACGTTCACCCGCAGTCCAGCTCAATGTCGATGCCACGCGCATGAGCCAGGCCTTCACGGGCAGCGGCCATATCCAGCAGATCGTGCTGGGCGAGGTGAACGAGTTTGTGCAGCACTTCCGGGTAAGTCAGGCTCAGCCGGTGGAATTGGCCTTGCGCGTGCGCTTCAACCCGGCCCTGACCCAGTCCTGGTTCGGGTCGGTCATGAAGATCATCGACAACGTGACCATGCTGGCCATTATCCTGGCCGGAGCCGCCCTCATCCGCGAACGCGAACATGGCACCATCGAGCACCTGCTCGTCATGCCGGTCAAACCGGCCGAGGTCATGCTGGCCAAAGTGTGGTCCACAGGCCTTGTCGTTTTTCTGGGGACCGCGTTTTCCTTGCAATACATCGTGCAGGGCCTGCTGAAGGTGCCCATCGAGGGATCGGTGCCCCTGTTCCTGGCCGTAGCCGGCCTGCATCTGTTCGTGGCCTCCTCTCTGGGCATCCTCATGGCCACCGTGGCCCGCAGCATGCCGCAGTTCGGACTTCTGACGATTCTTATCCTGCTGCCCATGCAGATGCTCTCGGGCGGTGTGACTCCGCGCGAGAGCATGCCGGCATTCGTGCAGCATGCGATGGAAATCGTGCCGACCACGCACTTCGTTGCGGCCGCTCAGGCCATTCTGTACAGGGGAGCAGGGTTCGATGTGGTCTGGCCCCAGGTTCTGGCATTGGCTCTCATTGGCGGCATTTTTTTTGTCATCGCCCTACGACGATTCCGCAAGACCATCACACAGATGACATGACACGCAACGCCCGGCAGACCAAAAAGAAAAGCCCCTGGACCTATGGTGCAGGGGCTGACCGGGAGGGAGAAACCGGACTTATTTCTTGCGCTCCAGCTTGAGGGCATGGGTGGTGCACGCCGTGACGCAGGCCGGCTCCAGTCCGGCGTCCAGACGGTCCATGCAGTAGTCGCACTTGCCGACCACGTTCTCCTCTTCGAACAGGACAGGAATGTTCCACGGGCAGGCCGCGATGCACGATTCACAACCGATGCACAGATCCTTCCTGACATAGACCAGCCCATCGGACTCCCGGCGGACCATGGCCTCGGTCGGGCAGGCTTCCACGCAGGCCGGGTCGTCGCAGTGATAGCAGCTGCGGAACGAAGCCTTGAGCACGATCCTGCCGTCCTTCTGTTCCGGACCGGCGGAAGTGTGCACCGCGAATTTGATACCCACGGGATTATTGTTCTTGACCTTGCAGTGCACCTCGCAGGCCTTGCAGTGGATGCAGCGTGTCTTATCCAGTTTCATTCTGTAATTGCTCATGACTGCCCCCTAGATTTTGCGCACGCCGACAAAATGTTCCTGCATGGACAGGCAACCGCCGCCCTTGTCCCAACATTCAAGACCGCCAGGCATGAGTTCGTGGTCAGCCGCGCCCCGGCCCCTGGCCCGTGACTCAACGGGCAGCTTGTGCCCGAATCCGTGCACCATGAACAAGGCTTCCGGATGGACGCATTCGGTCACAAATGCCTTGATTCGCCCACTTTCTCCCCTGGGGGAAAACACTTCCACCAGGTCACCGTCGGCGATGCCCAGTTCCGCCGCCCGACTGGTATGGATCCAGGCCACATTCTCAGGCATGAGTTCGGCCAGCAGAGGGTTGTTCACGGTGTGCCCCTGGGTATGTACGCCGACCCGGCCAAAGGCGATGCGGAACAGGCCCTGGGGCGGATGCTGCGGAGACTGGTACGCCGGCAGGGTGTTGTACCCCGCTTTGGCCCATTTGCCGCTGACCATCTCGACCTTGCCCGAGACCGTGGGCAGCTTGACTTCGGACATGGGCCGATACAGGGGTTTGTCCGCCAGCTCCACAAAGCCTTTGGCATTGAAATCCTCTATGCCCACGCCCGTGTCCTGCAGCTGGTAGTTCCAGATGTCCTCGATGCTGTCGAAGGCCAGGGCATCCAGGCCCAGGCGCTTGGCCAGACCGCAAATGATCTCCCACTCGGCCTTGGAGTCGAAGGTCGGTTCCTGTGCACGACGGCGAACGAAGAACTGGGGCTTGAGGCCGGACTTGCCGGCGATGATGCTCTCCCTGGCCAGATAGGTGGACAGGGGCAGGACCACATCCGAATGCCAGGCAGTGTCCGACCACGTGAAGGTGATGCTGACCAGAAGGTCCAGGTCTGCCCATTTCTTCTTCAATGCTTCAGGGTCAGGCATGGCCATGAGCGGGTCATGGCGAAAACAGAGGTAGGCTTTGATGGGATACGGCTCGCCGGTGACGATGGCGTCGTAGGCCAGGTTCACGAGGCCCGGGCCGGCATCAAACTGCGGATACTTCCAGCCCACACCGTCGGCCCGTTTCTCATCGGGTTTGGGAAACAGGTCCACGAGCTTTTTGAGGCCCTTGCGCCCCACTTCCTTTGCCGTGTTCACGAAGGGCAGGCCTCCCTTGGCCGCAAAGGCGCCCAGCAGGGCATTGATGATGTAGGCCGTGCGGCAGACCTGAAAGGAGTCGTTGTAGCGGGCCACCATCCAGCCCGGATGCCAGACAACGCTGGGCGCGGCCTCGGCAAGCTGGCGGGCCAGGCCGAGAATGCCTTCGGCCGATGCTCCTGTCTCGGCCGCTGCCCACTGCGGGGTATAGGGTTTGACAAACTCCTTGAGCTCATCAAAACCGTCCACGAACTGACCCACGAAATCCTTATCGTAGAGGTCTTCATAAATCAGGGCGTGGATCACACCCAGGTTGAAGGCATAGTCCGTGCCCGGTCGGATCATGAAGAAATTGTCGGCCTTGCTGGCGCTGACCGTGCCCCGGATGTCGATGACAGTCAGTTTCGCCCCGCCGGCCATCCCATCCAGAACAGCGTTGACCTCGGCCACGTTGATGGCTTCCATGATATTGCGGGTCTGCAGGATGATGTGCTTGGCATTGCGGAAATCGTAGGCCACCATCTTGCGGCCAACCCCGATGACCGACTGGGCCCCGTGTTGCACGTTCCGGGCGCAGGACGCATCGTGGTTGCAATAGTTCGGCGAACCGATGCCCCGCATGAAGGCCTGGTGCAGATCCGGGAAAGGTCCGCCGCGGTCGGACCAGAGGACGGACCTCCCACCATGCTCGGCCATGATCCCCCTCAGTTTGTCCGCCACGTAATCCAGGGCCTCGGCCCAGGACACGGCCCGCCACTTGCCTTCCCCCCGCGCGCCCACGCGGATGAGAGGGGTTTGGGGCTTTTCCGGATCCTGCTCCAAGGCGATGCCGGCAGCGCCGCGAGCGCATAGCCCGCCTTTGAGCGGAGAAAATTCGTTGCCCTGAATGCGCACAGCCTTGCCGTCCCGCACATCCACCTGGATTGGACAGCGTACAGTGCACATGCCACAGACGCTGAACACAGACTTGGTTGCCGTCATGGTCCTCTCCCGCTGAAATGGTGCGATCTCCCACCGGAGCGTCGCTGTTAGACGATACTATGATCCGTTTTTTACCCACTGCCACCGCACATGAAAAACACAGGGCAGCATTGTCCTTGATTTCACAAGGAACAACGTTTTCAGAACATCCTGTCCGGATTCGCGGCCGTCGGCTTGTATCAAACGCGCTTTGCCGGCTCACTGCCGAAACCGTCCGATGCGGGTCAAGCCCCTGACCCGTTCCAGAAAAGCCCCCTTGCGCACGTCGGGCCGTTCCTCGCCCGGCCGCAGGCTGGTCACGGCCAGACGGCCAATGACGGCTCTGCCTTCTCCGCCCTCGGGCAACACTGTTCGCGCCCCCCATATGTTATGCAGCATGAGGGGTTCTCCGCGCTGGTCCGTGCCCAGGTACAGACCGATGTGCCCCGGCATCCAGATCAAGGATCCGAAAGGCACCCCCTGGTCCCGGATGACGGACAGCTTGGCTTCGGGGTCCATGTTCTCCAGGGAAATGACCCCACCTGCCTGCCTGGCCTGGAGACCGGAATTGCGTGGCAACCAGATGCCGAATGGCAGGAGCAGATCGCGCATGGTCGAGGAGCAGTCCCTGTTCTCGAACATCCCTCCCCACCCGTAGAGCTGCCCGGACATGGCGTCGGCGAGGCTGGCGATGTTCCGGGAGGTGCACGGCAGGGGCATTGGCGCTGCCTGCTGAAGATCGACTTCGGCCAGATGGAGTTCCGCTTGTCCATGAGCGGATCGGGCCGGGACGCGGATCGTCAGCTTCTGCACGTCCTGGCTGTGCAGCGGGAAAATCGCCCCGATATGGGTCTGTCCCAAAAAACCTCCCCCGGCTCCGGAAAGGATCGTATCGTCCTGCCGGATGGCGACCATGGCCAGGGTTTCGTACGTCCTGCGGAAATCCCCTTCCGCCAGGGCCACATCCTCCCTGCGCACCCATCCGCTGACAAAGGAGGTCTCCACGAAAAACCAGGCCTGGTCCAAAGACACGTGGGTCACCAGCAAGGGAGTTCCCAGCCACAGGGCGCTATTCTGAAAATAGTCGAAGGGAAAACCCTCACCGGGCTGGGACGGGTCGAAAAAAAACGGACGCATGGAGGGCAGGATGCGCAGGGACGTGTTCCTGATGACTATAGCCGGAGAGGCCATGGACGGATAGGCGTCCATGTTCTGCAAGGCCACGACCCTGACCCATCGCTCCGGCGGATAGGGCTGGAGATTCTCGGCATATCCCTGCCTGGACCCGTAGGCCCGCACACCCCAGAATGCCTGCTTGCGGGAAAGGGACGCATCGCGCAGATGCCAGGGCGCAAAAAAGCGTTTCACGGCCTGATCATACAGGGCGGACTGCTCTGCCATGGTCAAAATCGGCTCATCCGATACCGCTACAGCGTGGCTGCTCAACTGTGGGACGTCGAGGACCACATCCAGCAATTCAGGGATGAAGGAAACGACGTCGTCTTCAATTCCAGGTGTCGGAGGCGCAGGGACTGATGCCGTCTTGAGGGTGCAGGACGATGCGGCAGTGAGCATGAGGAGGCAGACCAGCCAGATGCGGATGGCTGGCAGCAAGGGTATCAGGTGTGTGCGCGAAATTTGAAAGGGGATATTCTCCATGCCGTCTTATCCAGGAATCAGTAGACTTTGCGTTTGGAAAAACCCCTTCCGATGACATTGAAAGTGTTCTCGAAAATGACGAATGCCTCGGGATCCATGGTGAAGATCAGTTCTTCCAGCTTCTTCTGCTGCACGTTGTTGACTACGGTCATGACCACCTGTTTGGGCAGGCCCGTGTACCCGCCCCGACCTTCAAGGAGGGTCACCCCCCGGTTGGCCTCTTTCATGATGACATCAGCAATGGCCTGGGCGTGATCCGAAACGACGAACACAAGCTTGCGCTGATTGAACATACTCAAGACAGCGTCTGTGATCTGTCCACTGACAAAAACGTGGATGAGGGAATAGAGCACCAGGTCCGTGTCCATCAGGGCGAAGCTGGCCGAGAAGAGGGCGGCGTTGAAGAGAAAGCTGATCTGACCGATGCGGAAACCGAAACGTTGATGCAGAATGACGCCGATGATGTCGAGCCCTCCCGAGGAACCCAGGGAGCGCAAGGCCGTCCCGCTGCCCGCCCCAATCAGGGCCCCGGAGACAATGGCGGCCAGCAGACGGTCATGAACGGGCAAAGAGAAGGACATGGCCTCCATGCTGGCCGTGATGGCAAGCATCCCGTAGGCCGTGTAGAGCACGAATCTGCGGCTGACCATGATCCACCCGGCCAGGGCGATGGGAATGTTCAAGAGCAAAAGCCACAGACCCGGACTCAGGGTATGGGTGAAATAATACAGCAGCAATCCTATGCCCGAGACTCCCCCCGAGATCAGGCCGTGGGGAACGGCTACGGCCTTGATGCCCAAGGCCACAAGGACGCTGCCGGCACTCAGCAGGAAAAGGTTCCAGGGGATGGAAAACGCATACATGCGAAGCTTGGCGTTCATGGCCACAGATCGCCTCGTTTTTCGGAAATGTCCAGCCCGCAGCCTGCTGAAAAAGGCGCCCTGCGGGTGCGATCTGCCGGGACGTCATGTCCCACGGACGTTGCGTTCCGCACGGGCTCATTCTGGACGCAGCCGACGCAGGGTCTTGATCTGGGACCTCCTGGCCTTGGAACCCAGGCGCCGCTCACGCGAGGCTCGGGTCGGCTTGGTTGGCTGGCGGTCCCTGGGCCGCATGGCAGCCTGGGCGAGCAGATCAGCCAGGCGCTCCAGCACTGCCCTGCGGTTGGCGTCCTGTGTGCGGTGGGCCTGGGCCCTGAGGACCAGTTCCCCGTCTGAGGTAAGCCGTTTCCCGGCCAGGGTTGCAAGTCGCACCATCCCGTCCCGGTCCAGGCCATGGATGTTCTCCAGACGCACGCGCAACCGCACGGCTGTAGACACCTTGTTCACGTTCTGGCCACCGGGACCGCCTGCACGGATGAATTCGAACAGGATGTCAGAGTCCTCGATGTGGATGCGGGGAGGTATGTGCATGGAGCCGGAAATAGCGGATTACCTGCTCGCCTGAAAGCGGAAAGGGCGGCCCTGGCCACCCTTCCCGCATGTGAAAAGCAGTCGGTTCAGCCGCAGGACCCGCCGCAGCCGCAGGACGAGCAGCCACCTTTGCTGGCAGGAAAAACCAGACTCGACTGCACGGCGAAGCCCATGTTCTGGTCAAAAGTGACCGTCACAGGCTTGGCCTCCTCGAAGAGGCTCGTCTCCATCACAAAGGAATACCCGTCCACTTCAAAGACCTGGTCCGTGGCCTTTTTATCGTCCAACGCCAGACCCAGGCGAGGGCCGCCACAACCCGAGGACAGGTATATGCGGATGGGTTCCTTGTCCTTGTCGCCAAAATGCATGTCCAGCTGCTCCTTGGCCGCCGGATTGAGAACGAACATAAGCTCCTCCTATAGGTTGAATAGATGGTCCTTTAATCCCTCCGGACGCGGTGTCAACAGTCAGTCCTCCGGGACCGCCGCGAACCATGCGCGGATACTTGAATTTGGACTTGCCTTTGCACAAAATCCTGTCTTAGCGCAGGCATGTTTAAACCGGCCAATCCTGTACGGCCCGGTTACCCCATCATCGCAGGAGCTGCCATGATCGACGTACAGAACCTGGGCATGCAGTTCGGCCCTGTCACGGCTCTGGAGGATGCCACCTTTCGTGTCGGACAGGGAGAAATCCTCGGCCTGCTGGGCCCCAACGGGGCGGGCAAGTCCACTGTCATGAAAATACTGACGACCTACCTGCGCCCATCCGCTGGATCGGCCACGGTCTGCGGGTTTGACGTGGTCCAGGAGCCGCGCGAGGTCCGCCGGAGGATCGGCTACCTCCCTGAAAATCTGCCCCTCTACCTCTACATGGAGGTGGGCGAATACCTCGACTTTGTGGCCCGTGCCCGTGGGTTGAAAAGCGACATGCTGCGCCAACGTCTGGAATGGGTTCTGGTCAGGACGGGCCTCATCCCCGTGTTCCGCCGACCCATAGGCGAACTTTCCAAGGGCTTCCGGCAGCGAACGGCCCTGGCCCAGGCCTTGATCCACGATCCGGAGGTCATCATCCTGGACGAACCGACCACCGGACTGGACCCCCACCAGATCCTGGAGATCCGCGGCCTGATCAGGGAACTCGCGGCGACCAAGACCGTCCTCTTCTCCACCCACATCCTGCATGAAGCCGAAACCATCGCAGACCGGATCGTCATCATCAGTCACGGAACCATCAGGGCGCAGGGCACTCTGGGGGAACTGGCTGCCCGTGCCGGGACGCGGACCTGGGGCCTGGCAGAAATCAAGGCCCCCGTTGCTGAAATCCGCGTCGCCCTGGAAGCCATGCGCGACATCGTGGCAGTACACCCTGAGCGCGAAGGGGGTGGATGGACTGCCATCCGTTTTGCAGTCCTGGACCCGATGACGTCCCTGGAGAACGTGTCAGCCCTGTGCGCGGCGAGGTCATGGCCCCTGCGCGGGCTGACCCTGACCGGCCAGTCCCTGGAAGACATCTTTCTGGCCTTGACCCGTGCCGAACAGGCCGCATGAGGAGGACACCGTGCGAGACCTGATCACCATCATGCGGCGCGAACTGGCCGAGTATTGCAATTCACCCATCGGGGCCATTTTCCTGGTCG
>JAAYCS010000070.1 GCA_012729655.1 Desulfovibrionales bacterium
ATAATCCCTGAATTCATCGCTTTCCCGCAGCCGGCGGAACACTTCCAGGGTGATCTCCTTGAACTTGTACTGCTCCATGTCGATACGCATGAACCCGTTCATTTCCTTGACCTTGCGCAGGATCGTTTCCAGTCGGTTCTGGATGCCCCGGACTGAACCTTCGAAATCCTTTGGTGAGGCCTGGGAAAAAAGGGCGGTGGGTTTGACGGAGATGTTGACCCGAGGGGAGTGCCCCCAGTCCAGGTCCCTGCCTCCCAAAGCCGGCCACTTGGCGAATTCCGTGCTCAGCGCCCCAAGAAGCTCCATATATTCAGTAAGATAGGCGTCGGATTCAATTTCGCTGACCGTTGCTTCACCCAGGATATCCACGGTGAAGGCGAATCCATCCTTGCGGATCTTTTTGAGATTCTTGATGGCATCGCCAGTGTTCTCCCCGATGATGAACTGTTTGGCCATGCCTTCGATGTTCGAGCGGATGGTCTTGGCCATGATGCCGGCAGCCAACTTGCCACCTAGACCAGAGCCCATGGCTCCCGCGCCCCATTTGAGGACCTTGGGCACGTCCTGGTCATCCCCGGCAAAATATTCGTCTATATGGCGGGACAGCGATTCGGAACTGTTCAGGTACGGGAGCACGTCCACGAAGCGGAAGAGCTGAATCTTGAAATTTTCGTTCTGCATGGACCAGTCCATGACTTTGCCGGTCCACCACCCCTTGTTGAAGATGGAAGGGGCCTCTCCGGAAATGCTGGCGAAGAACTCCTTGCCGCGGTCAGTGATTTTGTTGTCCAAATCCGAAAAGTTCATCTATCGCTCCTGAAAGGATCTATTTGGGTGATTTTTTGGGTTGCCTGCATTTGACGAAATCCATGGACAGGGCCTGGGTTTCTTTCAGGGTGTCCAGGACCAGAGTGGTCCGGCTGTCCCGCACTCCTGGTATTTCACCGAATTTTTTCATCAAGATTGTCAGAGTATCTGTGCCGCTGACCCGGGCTTTGACCAGATAGTTGTATTCTCCGGCTGTCCAATGCACCTCCTGGACTTCCGGGAAGGCGGCAATCTGGCGGCCGATGTCAGAACTACCCACGGAATCAGAAGTCTTGATCTGGATGAAGGTGGAAAGGGAAATGCCCAAAGCCTTGGGATTCAGCCGGACCTCGAAGCCCTGGATGATGCCTTTCTGTTCCAGTTTCTTGACCCGTTCCAGGACTCCCGAAGGCGCCATGCCGATGAGTCGGGCCAGCTCAGCGTTTGAAATTTTTCCGTTTGATTGAAGAATATTCAAAATTTTGATGTCTGTTTTGTCTAACATGTGTATCACCTTTAATTTTTCATAATATAATTCTAATAATTTTACACGTCAACGAAGATCGTATATAAAAGAGAATCCGGGATCTGCAAAGTTGTGTGACCCCAAGGGCGAAGGAAGTGGCGCGGTGATTTGCCTGGGCAGGGTTGTTTTGTGTTCTGCAGCAGAACAGAAACGTTTGCCGAGGCGGCGAAGGGCAGCCGGGGCATTGTCAGGAAGAGGAGGTGCGGAGGTCGGGCAAGGGCGGCATGAACCGTCCGATCAGCCGAGGACTGCTGTCTTGAAGGCCTGATGGCGGGTGGAATAGGGCGGATAACCAAAAAAGGCGGAGCCGGACACGAGCACGTCCGCACCAAGCTCGGAGAGTTCCCGGGCATTTTCCAGGGTCACTCCTCCATCGACCTGGACAAGGGTGCTGAGGTTTCTGGCTTTGATCATCGCGGACACGTCTTTGATCTTGTCCTTGCAGAAGGGAATGAAGGATTGCCCTCCGAATCCAGGGTTGACGGTCATGATCAGAACCATGTCCAGCTGGGGCAAAACATAGTCAACAACGGCCAGGGGCGTGGCGGGGTTGAGAGACAGGCCGACGCGCATGCCCGCCTCACGGATGGCGCTCAACGAGCGTTCGAGATGTATGGTGCTTTCAGCGTGGATGCACAGCAGATCTGCTCCGGCTCCGGCGAAGTCGTTGATGTACCGTTCCGGCCGTTCAATCATCAGGTGAACGTCGAAAAAGAGGCTGGAGGTCCTGCGCAGGGCTTTGATCACCGGAGGGCCGAAGGTGATATTGGGCACGAAGGCTCCGTCCATGACATCCCAGTGCACCCACTGCAGACCCGCCTTTTCCAGTGCCTCCAACTCAGCCTGCAGGTTGCCGAAATCCGAGGACAGAAGGGACGGAGACAGGATGAATTCCCTGGCCATCATTCCTCTCCCATTTTGAAATCGACCTGGATTTTGAACATCTTGGTCGCCGGCAGGTTCAAGATGGGCACCCCGGTCTTGCTGGTCACTTCAGCCAGAGTCGCCTGCACCTCTTCCCAGGATGGGGCTATGAAGGTGAACCATACGTTCTGACGATGAGCCCGCAGGTAGTTATGGGTCACGCCCGGAAGACGGTTCACTTCAGCGATGAACGTGTCCAGCTTTTCGTCCGGCACGGCGGCCGAGCAGAGGGTTGAACGCCAGCCGAGCTTTCCGGACTGGAAATTGGCTCCGATGCGGCGGATGACCCCTTTTTCCGTCAAGGTCCGCACCCGGGCCAGGGTTTCAGCCTCGGTCAGTCCGACTTGGCGGCCTATTTCTGAGTAGGGGCGCTTCTCCAGGGGAAAAGCGGTCTGGATGATGTCCAGTATTTTTTTGTCGAAGTTGTCCATCGGCGCCCCGGATCAGGGTTTTTGCTGGCCTGCGAGTTTGGGGGTGTAGGAGCAGAGGGGTTCCTCGCCCATGTAATTGTGGTCCATGGAATGGGCCCTGGCCCGGCATCCGCCGCAAACCTTATGATATTCGCAGATCCCGCATTTGCCTTCGTACTCGTCCTGATTGCGGAACTGCTTGAACTGTTTGGAGCTTTTCCAGATTTCGGGGAAGCGGGTTGTGCGCACGTTGCCGCAGTCCAGCTCCAGGTAACCGCATGGCTGCACCTGGCCCACGTGGGAAATAAAGCAAAATCCCGTACCGCCCAGACAGCCCCTGGTCATGGCGTCCAGCCCGAAGTTTTCCACCGTCACGGGCACGCCCTCTGCCTTGGCCCGCTGGCGCATGATGCGGTAATAGTGCGGGGCACAAGTGGCCTTCAGGTGCATCTTCGTGGTCTTGCGGAAGTCGTAGAACCAGTTCAGCACGTCCTCGTACTCCTGGGCCGTGATGACTTCAGCTCCCAGCTGGGCAGCCCGGCCGGTGGGCACCAGAAGGAAGATGTGCCAGGCTGCGGCTCCAAGACTTTGGCACAGGTCGAAAATCTGCTTGAAGCTGCCGAGATTCGCCCTGGTTACCGTGGTGTTGATCTGGAATTCGATGCCTGCCGCCTTCAAATACCCGATGCCGCGCATGGACGCGTCAAAAGCGCCCTGCACACCCCGGAATTCGTCGTGACTGGCTGCGTCAGGGCCATCGATGGAGATGGAGCAGCGCTGCACCCCCGCCTCGCGCATCATGGCGCCCGTTTCCGGGGTGATGAGGGTCCCGTTGGGAGACATGACGCAGCGCAACCCCTTGTCCGTGGCGTAGCGGATCAGTTCGTATACGTCGGGACGCATCATGGGGTCACCGCCAGTGAAGATGATGATGGGGTTGCCCACTTCGGGGAAGGTGTCGATGAGTGCTTTGGCCTCGACCGTGTCCAGTTCGCCCTCATAGGGCTCGAGGCGGGCTTCGGCCCGGCAGTGCTTGCAGGCCAAGTTGCAGGATCGGGTCACTTCCCAGGCGATGAGCTTGCATGCCGGAGAGCCGTCGGCCAGGGTTCTGATCATGCCACCGGGATGGCCGCCGGGCTTGGTTCCCGGGTGAGCTGTTGGATGGGCGCCCAGATTGCCGAGGCCTTTGCCGTGTTGGGTATGGCTGTGCATCAGAGATGTCCCGCCTTGAGCAGATCATTGGTGAAGTACGAGAGGATCAGGTCGGCCCCGGCTCGTTTAAGGGCCAGGAGGCTTTCCATGGCCACGGCCGTCTCGTCGATCCATCCGTTCATGGCCGCGGCTTTGATCTGGCTGTATTCCCCACTGACCTGGTACGCGGCGACAGGCAGGTCGAATCTGTCCCGGACCTGCCGAATGATGTCAAGATATGGCAATCCCGGCTTGACCATGAGGATGTCCGCTCCTTCGGCCACATCGGCCGCTGCCTCGCGCAGGCCCTCCCGGCCGTTGCCCGGGTCCATCTGGTAGGTCTTGCGGTCACCGAACTTGGGAGCACTTTCTGCGGCGTCCCGGAACGGCCCGTAGAAGGCAGAAGCATACTTGACCGCGTAGGACATGATCGGCGTGTTGAGAAATCCCGCCCCATCCAGGGCCTGGCGTATGGCCGCCACGCGACCGTCCATCATGTCTGAAGGGGCGATGATATCCGCTCCGGCTTGGGCCTGGGCCACGGCGGTGCGGGCCAGAAGTTCCAGGGTCGGGTCGTTCTGCACCTCGCCCACTGGGGAGACCAGGCCACAATGCCCGTGGGAGGTGTACTCGCAAAGACATGTGTCAGCCACGACGATGAGTTCGGGCCATCTGCCCTTGATCTGACGGATGGCCCGCTGCACGATACCCGCATCAGCGTAGGCCTGGGAACCGGCAGGGTCTTTTTGGACCGGGATGCCGAAAAGGATGAGACTTTGAAGCCCCGCATGCACCGCTTCGCCGACTTCGGCCATGAGCTGGGACAGGCCCAGCTGGAACTGGCCAGGCATGGAGGCGATGGGTTTTCTGAAATCAGGGTCCGACTCCACCACGAAATAGGGCTGGATCAGATCTTCCCTGCCCAACCGGGTCTCGCGGACCATATCCCGCAACGCCTTGGATGAACGCAGCCGGCGGCCGCGATAGAACGAACGCATGACGCCCTCCCTAGATCGGCTCGCCGCTGATTTCCTCGTCCGTCAGGTAGCAGGCCGGATCGTGGGCCCAGAAATCATCATAAAAAGCTTCGGCCCGGGCCCGGAAATTGCCGCCGCAGATGTTCAGGAACCGGCAGGTGGCACATCGCCCCTTCACGTGCGGCCGCTTGTCCTTCAGTTTGTGCAGCAGTTCTATGCCCTCGTCCATCCAGATCTCGGAGAAGGGGCGCTGGAGTACGTTCCCGAAGGTGTGATGGCGCATGAACTGGTCCGCGTGCACCGAGCCGTCCCAGGAAATACACCCGATGCCCCGGCCGGAGGAGTTGCCCTCATTCATTTTGAGGAGTTCCAGTACTTCAGCCGCGCGCTTGGGATCCTCCTTCAAAAGACGATAGTATACGTAAGGCCCGTCGGCGTGGTTGTCCACGGTCAGAACTTCCTTGGGCAGGCCTCTGTCGTGCAGGTCCCGGGTCCGGTCCATGATCAGGTCCACTACAGCCCTGGTTTCGGCATGATCCAGGTCTTCTTTGATCAGCTCAGAGCCGCGACCAGAATACACCAGATGGTAAAAACAGATTCTCGGCACGTTCATGGTCTCGATCAGATTGAAGAGGTGGGGGATCTCGGCGGCGTTTCTTTTGTTGATGGTGAAGCGCAATCCGACCTTGAGTCCCTCGGCCTGGCAGTTCTCCACGCCCTTCAAGGCCTGTCTGTAGGATCCGGAAACCCCTCGGAATTGGTCATGCACAGTCTCGGCGCCGTCCAGGGAGATGCCGACATAGGACAGCCCGACTTCTTTGAGTTCCCGGGCCTTGGCCTTGGTGATGAGGGTGCCATTGGTGGAGATGACGGCGCGCATGCCCTTGGATGTAGCGTATTTGGCCAGTTCGACCAGATCTTCGCGGACCAGGGGCTCGCCGCCGGAGAAAAGCATGACCGGCGCCCCAAATCGGGCCAGGTCGTCGATGATGGTCTTGGCCTGATCCGTGGAAATGGGATCCTTATGGCTGCTCGGCTCCACGGCGTGGGCGTAGCAGTGCACGCATTTCAGGTTGCAGCGCTGGGTCATGTTCCAGACCACAACGGGTTTCTTGTCTTTGGCGAATTGCAGCAGATGGGAGGGAAGCTGGGAGGAGTGGCGCCCGTAGCGCAGGGCATCGGATGGTTCCACAGTGCCGCAGTACAATTTCGAGATACCGATCATGGTTGCCTCATGTGAGCCATTGCGCTCGTCTGGGTGACATTAATCTCCGCCAGGAGTCATGGTTGGCGGGCTTTACGAAAAAACGGGTCTGAACCTTGCCCTAATGGTTCCCTTTGTCAAGTCAAGGCAAAGGGCTTGGGGGAAGCGCAGGACGCCAATCCGCTCCGGATTGGCGTCGAGAGTTGGCAGCGGTCCGCAGAAAGCGGCCATAACGAAACGGTCTGTCATGGCAGGAGGGCGCACGCCCATCCTGGCCGTTCAGACTCTTCCGAAGAGCAGGGTCAAGACGATGGCCACGACAAAAGCCAGGAGCATGGGCAGGATCAGGACCGCCAGGACTTGCTTGTTCGTCGCGTTGTGCACGTGTCTCAGCCCGAGAAATTTGTAGACGGTCACACCGATCATGGCCTGAGGCAGCCCAATGTAGGGCACGACCATGAGCAGCATGGGTGCGGAACTGTAGACTTCAGCCCGGAACGTGCCCTCGAAGCCCTTGGTGTCCGCTTTGAAGAGACGCAAAAAGAAGTGATTTATGGCTGTATCGAAAAAAAGAAAAATCGAAACCTGCAGCGGGTAGAGAATGAGGGCCAGTCCGGCTTGCAGGTTGTGGCCCAGGTTTTCTGTTATCATACTGGGAGGCAGGATGCCCAGCAACTGCCAGAGGGATTGAGACAGGGCCACGGACTCGATGATGATGAGAAAAAAGAGGAGCGGCTTGATGAAGCCGTGCCCTACGGGCATGGCCGAAAAAAAGCGTTTCGGGTTGGACAGCACATCCAGGAATGTCCGGGCAAAGGCCTGGGGATAGCCGGAAGAGGCCAGTTCCCAGGCCGGCAGTTTCGGTTCGACAGGGTCTTCCGACTCGGACGTATCCTCTTCGCTTTCCTGGTCCAAGGCCTCCAAACCCTTCCACAAGTCCTCATCCTTGGGGGGCTCCGCAGGTTGGGGCGGAGCAGAGGGAGGAGCGGTCGGTGTGGCCGGTTCTGGGTTTTCTGACTGCGGCTGGGATTGAGTTTGTTCAGGGTCAGGGATGGCGATTTCCCGGAATTTGAAGCGATGTTTGCATTTGGGGCAAGTTGCCATGGCCGCTTTGGGAGGCAGACTCGCTTCATCGACGTCGCGGCCGAATCCGCAATTGGGGCACGTAATGTTCATGGTAAGCGCATTCTCCTCTTGCCAGAAGGCTGATACCTGCTCTCGTCCGGATTGGCAACCGCGCCTGCTGGGGACGGAAGAGGGCCTTGTTGCATCGAGGACAATGTGGCAGTACCGATCTCCCCGTTATCTTGGTTTGGCCCTGAAATAGCTGGTCATTCCAGGGCGAGATTCTGTATGGCAACGGTGTTGTCGAGCGGCTGTGGAGGCACGTTGGCTAACGGGCGTAGTAGGCTGCGGCCTTCGGTGGAGACGGGTGCGGGGTGTGGCATATCTCGGCAAAAGCGGACCTGAACGCGGACAGGATGGTGACGACCTCGTCGATGGGTTCCTGGGTCATTTTGAGATTGGCCTGAAGCAGGCGCGCGTTACAGTACATGTAGAGTGTGTGCAGAGTTCGGGCGATCTCTCCTCCTCTTTCCGTGTTCAAGGACCCGTCAAGCTCGGCGATGATGTCCAAAGCCTGGGAGATGAGCACGCCCTTTTGGGCGAAGTTCTTCTCCTGCATGTGGATCTTGGCCTGTTCCAGGAATGTGATGGCCCCGTCATAGAGCATGACCACGAGATGGCCAGGGGTGGAGGTGGTGACCTGGGTCTGCATGTAGGCGGTTGCGGCTCTCTGCACTGTGAAATCTCCTTATTTTGAGCTGCCGGATAAGCTTTTGATCTGGGACTCCAACTGGGTCTGGATACTTTCGTAGGTTCCGAGCAACGCTTCCAGATTGGCGAACTTGAGCCGCAGGTTGCTTTCAAGAAGGGTCAGCCGCCGCTCTTCATAGGCGATTTTTTCGTCGATGGAATCCATGATGTCCTGGTAATTGTCCTTCAGGATATCCAGGGTGCCGGTCAACGGATCGGTCAGCTTTTTGATTTCCTGATACAGCTCTTCGGTCTTGCCTGACTTGATCTGGATTTGGCCGTTGAAAATCCGCGCCTCGGACAGGTTCAGCACTTCGATGGCCAATCCGCGGGCAGGGTTGCCGTCTCCGTCCGCAGTGATCTTGGTCCCCTCTATGCGGGCTGCATAGCCATTGATGGAGGCCGAAATGACTTCACCCGTTGCGCTGACTTCATAGCTGACCGAAAAATCACCTGCACTGGTCACCCCTCTGATGGAGGAGGCGTATCTGAAATTTGGGGATTCCGTGGGCACGCCGTCGACGGTCTCCTTGGTCGACGGATACATGTCCGCGCTGAAGAGTCGGCCCACGGCGTCAGGTTCGGATGCAAGGGCCGAGGAAAAGGCGCCTTTGTCGAAGACAAGGAGGCCGAAGGTGGCGGAGCCTTCATTCGTGTCCGTGGTGATGCCGAGACTGCCCAGAGAGACGAACGGGTCCATGTCAAAGTCAAAGCCCAGTCCTTTTCTGGAGAGAATGTTCTTCAGGTTCTGCTGAATCATCTGCACGCCATAGTTTCCCGTCAGGATGGAGGAGTTGACCTCCTTGCCTTCCGTCGTGACCTGGGTCTGCTCCTTGATGAGGGTCAGCACCGTGTTGATCCCATCCACAAAGGTTTGCACGTTCTGTATGACCGCGGCGGCGTCGATGCTTGTGGTCAACGTGGTTGAGCCCGGGGCGGCCAGGTTCATGGCCACCCCGGCGATGACGTCGGATACGGTATTGGTGGGACGTTCGATATACCCGTCGGTTGCCCCAAGAATCTGGGTGAACTTGTCGGATTGGAGTGTGGTCGCCGATGTTCCTGGCATATTGACGATGGAAATCTGGTTGGCCGAGCCGGGGTCACCCGTAAGCGTGAATTCGAGATCCCCAGAGGCGTTCGTCAAAGCCGATGCCTGGAACGCGGACGATGGCAACCTGGCCAGTACGGCAATGTTCACGGCTGTGGCCAGTTCCGCATAGGTGGTTGTGCTGCTGAGGGACACGGAAAAAATGTTTCCCGCATAGGTGAACTTGAATGCGCCGCCTGCCCCAGATACGACGGACGCGGGGGTGCTGCCCGTAATGGCAGCGGTCAGGGTGTCGGCTGTGGGCGTTGCCGTGTGAGGCCACCCGTCAACAACGAGCTGCGCGTTGCCGGAGTTCTGGGTTTCAATGAACTGGCTTTGCCCAAAGTTTGCCAGCAGTTCGGAGGAAGTCAAACTTTCATCGATGATGAAATCATTGCCGGCACCGAGGTCCATGCCGCGGATTTGCAGTCGAAATCCGCTGCCATCATTGATCATGCTGGCGCGGACATAGTTGCGGTTCTCTGGGTCGGAATTGATCAGTTTTGCGAATTGGGATAGGGTTGTGGTCGATGTCACATCCACGGATATCTGACGATTCCCATAGGTGAAGGAAAATGTTCCTGCGGAACCGCCACTGATGACGTCCTCTGGGGAGGAAAAAATTGCCGCCCCCATGTGCATGTCGGTGGTGGCCATGGACACAACGGTTACAAGATGGGAACCTTGTTCCGCTTCGCTGGTGGCCGAAGCCGTCATGGCTGTGGAGTTGGACGACGCCACCGTCTTGATCAGGAATTCGTCCGCCGTGTTCATGGACGACAGGGTTGTGTTCAGGTTCAGCATGGCGACGCTCAGGGCGTCAAAGGCGTCACTTTTCTGTTCCCACTCTGCGCGCCATGTTTCCAGGCGGTTGGTGTTGGTTTTTTCCACCTCCACCAACTGGGTGACCAGGGAATCGAAATCCGTGCCCGAACCAAGGCCGGTGAACCTGATTGCTCCTGAAATCAGCGATGTGGACAGATCGTCAGCCATACATGCCCCTGCACAAAGAAGTTGCGAGTCGACTGTCAAATGCCTAGCAAGCCTGATGCCAGGCTGTTCCCTGTGAGGAAAAGAAAGGCCGGGCCGCGTGTGCGTCCCGGCCAGGAGTCGGTCAAGAACGGGTACTGGGTGTCATTATCCCTGCAGGAGCTGCAGGGCCATCTGTGGCAGGCTGTTGGCCTGCGAGAGCATGGCTACGGCACTCTGGGTCAGGATCTGGTTCCTGACGAAGTTGGTCATTTCCGTGGCGACGTCCACGTCGGAGATCCGTGATTCTGCTGCCTGCAGGTTTTCGGCCTGGATGGTCAGGTTGGTGATGGTGTTTTCCAGACGGTTCTGTAGGGCGCCGAGGTTCGCGCGGATGTTGTCCTTGGTGGTGATGGCCGTGTTCAGGGCATCCAGGGCATTCTGGGCATTGGCCTGGGTGGAGATATCGTGGCCCGCAGTTCCAGCGGCAGTGCTGTTGCCCACGCCCAGGGCCGCGGCCGTGGCGTCGCCGATGGCGATGTAGTAGTAGTCCTCGTCACTGTCGTTGCCCGTGCCGAAGTGGACCTTGAGCTGGCCTGTGGATGTCGCAGCTGTTCCATCATGCGGTCCGGAGAGGTTTCCGTTCAGCAGATAAATGCCGTTGAAGTCCGTTGCGTTGGCGATACGGGTGATTTCCGAGGCCATGGCCTGGTACTCGGAATCGATGATCGCGCGCTGATCCGACGTGTAGGTGCCGGTGGCCGCCTGGGTGGCCAGCTCCTTCATGCGGATCAGCTTTTCATCGATGACCTGCAGTGCGCCATCGGCAGTCTGAATCAGGGAAATGGCATCGTTGGCGTTGCGTACGCCCTGGTTCAGGGACGAGATGTCCGCGCGCATGAGTTCGCGGATGGCCAAGCCGGCGGCGTCATCGGCGGCGCTGGTGATGCGCAGGCCCGAGGACAGACGGCTGGTGGACGTGGACAGGCTGTTGTAGGCGGTGGCCAGGTTGCGGGACGCGTTCATGGCCATCAGGTTGTGGTTGATTACCAAAGACATGACAATTCCTCCTTGAAGATGATCGGCTTCCTTGCCTTGGGGTTCAGCAGCGTCTGGGCTGCATCGTGTACTTGAAGGATGAATCGGCAGGACTTGGATTTTCTTTAGGAGTTTTCGTCCGATTTTTTTCGAGAATCTTTTTATTCGAAATCGAAGATGTTCTGACGCGCTTCGTCCGGACTGATGCCCCGGGATCTGGCAATGGATTCGAGGTTGTCCTCAGCGTCGGATTTACGCAGGTAGAGGGGGTGGGGGGGATGGACAGAATAATGCGCCCGGCAGGCCAAGCCGAGCAGCAGTGCGGGCATGGGCGTGTCGAAGCAGGGAGGGAGAATGCGGGCCTTCGGCAGGTCGAGCAGTGCCTGATTCCTGCGCAGCCCGCTGCCCAGCAGGTGGACAGCCCCCGAGCGACTGGTGAGCAGATCCCCCACCTTGCTCAGGGGGAGAGGCTGGATGCCTGTCAAAGGCCCCCTTCCGTCAAAGCCCTGGACATAGACCTGGGCCTTGCGGGCATGGGTCAGGACCCAGACCTCGTCAGGGAGCAAAGGGGCGATCTGTGCGGCCAAAAGGGAAGGGTACTCCAGCCCGGCCATGGGGATGGAGAAAGGTCTGGCCAGTCCGTACATGGATGCATGAGAGATGCGCAGCCCGGTGAACGAGCCAGGTCCGCGCACGCAGGCAATGCCCGCCAGATCCTTCACCCTGACATTGGCGAGCCTGAGTCCCCGTTCAATGGAGGTGTGCAGGTGCCGGATGGATTGTCCAGGGCAGAGGATTTCTTCACTGAACAGAAGCTGCTGTGGGGAGCCCAGGACGACCTGCATGCGCTCCTCCGCGCAGTTCAGGGCGAGAAACATCTCACTGGAAATGGCGCAGGATGTCATTGATAGTCGCGAAAACCATGAGCATGAAGAGGAGCGTCATGCCGATCCGCAGTGCGATTTGTTGAATCTGCGGGCTCAACGGTTTTCCGGTGATGGTTTCCAGAAAGAAAAAAAGGATATGTCCGCCGTCAAGGACAGGAATGGGCAGCAGGTTCAGTATGCCCAGATTGATGCTGATGAGGGCGGTCAGGGCCAGCAGATTGATGAGTCCTGTCTGTGCTTCCTTATGGATCATCTCCGAGATGAGGATGACCCCGCCCATGTCTGTCCAGGGGATGACCCGTTCCACAAGCTTGATGATGCCCATGACCATGAGACCGCTCACATCCCAAATTTGTCGAGCCCCCTGTACGGATGCGGCAAAAAATCCCAATTCCCTGGTCATCAGTTCACCCTTGGGTGCGATACCCAACATGGGCATTGCTTTCACTTCACCGAAAAGATTGCGCTTCTCTTGGATACGGGGGGTGACATGCAGGGTGAATTCTTGGCGGCCACGGATCACGGTCAGTTCCATTGCATCGCCCTGGTTGGCTTCGATGCGCTGGACCAAGTCACTCCAGACAAGGATCTCGCGCCCGTCGACAGTCACAATGCGATCATCGGGGAGAATGCCGGCGTCGGCTGCTGCGCTGGAGTTGGTCACCTGGCCGATGACCGGGAGCATTTCCTGCACACCCTGAGTCCAGGCCAGACCCCAGAAGATGATCCAGGCCAGCAGGAAGTTGAAGACCGGACCGGCCAGGACAACCAGCATGCGCTGCCAAGGGGGGCGGCGCGAAAAGGATTCTTCAGGTGTGAACCCTTCCGGAAGCTCGGCATCGGGAGATTCGCCGACCAGTTGGACGTAGCCTCCCAGGGGAAAGACGCAGATACGGTAATCAGTCTTGCCCCGCTTGAATCCGAAAAGCCGTGTTCCAAAGCCCAGGGAAAAGACGTTGACGCCCATGCCCAGGCTTCTGGCCAGCACGAAGTGCCCCAGTTCGTGGAAGAAGATCAGCCCGCCCAGGACCAGAACGACGGCCAGAATACTCGTCAAAATGCGCCCTCCGCGATGGCAGCCTCGGCCAGGGATCGCGTTTCCGCATCAATGGCCAGAATGTGGTCCAGGTTGTCCACAGGAAGCGAGTCGTGCCCATCGAGCATGCGGTCGATGAGTCTGGCAATGCCCGGGAAGGACACACGGCCATCAAGGAATGCCTGCACTGCAATCTCGTTGGCGGCATTGAGGACCACCGGGTGGCTCGGCCCGGCCAGCAGGGCCTCCCTGGCCAACCGCAGGCAGGGGAAGCGCACCACATCCGGGGATTCGAACGTAAGGACTCCGACCTTGGCCAGATCGAGCCGTTCCAGACCGATGTGCAGACGCTGTGGATAGCCCAAGCAATACCCAATGGGAATTTCCATATCCGGCATGCCCAGGTGTGCCAACTGCGAACCGTCCGCGTATTCGACCAGCGAGTGGACGATGGACTGCGGGTGGACAACCACCTCCACTTCGTCAGGCTTGGCCCCGTAGAGGTGTACTGCTTCGATAACTTCCAGGCCTTTGTTCATCATCGTTGCGGAATCGATGGAAATTTTTGCTCCCATGGACCAGTTTGGGTGTTTCAAGGCCTGAGCAGGGGTGACAGCGTGGATCTCTTCCAGGGAAGTGGTCCGAAATGGGCCTCCCGATGCGGTCAGAATCAGGCGCGAGACAGTTGTTCCGTCGTGGCCAATGAAGGCCTGGAACAGGGCGTTGTGCTCCGAATCGACAGGGAGAATCGCTGCCCCGCTGCCCCTGCAGACTTCCCGGAAAATACCCCCGGCCAGAACCAGGGCCTCCTTGTTGGCCAGGCAGAGCACCTTGCCGGCCCGCGCCGCGGCCAGGGCGGGAACGAGTCCGGCGGCTCCGACCTGGGCGGCCAGAACAAGATCCGCTTCCGGGAGGGTGGCCAGAGCCGTGTATCCGTCCAGGCCGATGAAGATCCGGGGTGTGTAGCCGGCCGGCAACAGATCGCGCAGGGTCCTGGCGTGTTGTTCCTCCAGCACCCCGAGGTAAGGCGGGCGGAACTGATCGGCCTGCCGGGCCAAGAGGGCCATGTTTCGGGCTCCGGCCAGAGCAACGATGTGCAGGTATCCGGGATTCTTTGCTGCCACCCGCAGGGCACTGGTGCCGATGGAGCCCGTGCTGCCAAGGATCGCAATGGCCCGCGGCCCTGTGCGGTTGAAGACAGGGGAGGACAGGCCTGAGATATACTTCATGGCTTTCCGCCGGCAAAGAAGTCGAAGAGGGCGGCCAGTGCGCAGTAGAGGGGGAGGACAAAGAGCAGGCTGTCGATGCGGTCCAGAATGCCGCCGTGGCCAGGGAGGATCCAGCCCGAATCTTTGATCCCTCTCCAGCGTTTGAGGCCGGATTCAAAAAAATCACCCAGTTGGGCGGCCAGGTTGAGAGCTGCGCCCAGGAAGGCAAAGTGGAACCATGGTGCGGCGCCCAGGGCGTATCCCATGGCGGTGCACACGGCAATGCTGGCAACCAGGCCGCCGATGCTTCCGGCCCAGGTCTTCTTGGGGCTGATGGAGGGCCAGATCTTGGGGCCGCCGAAATGGCTGCCGGCGTAAAAAGCCCCGGTGTCGGCCGCGAAGGTGGTCAGCAGGACCAGGGCGATCTCCGTTCCGGACAGGAAGCGTCCCAGACGGAGGATAAAAGGGAGATACAGAATGCCGAAGAGCAGGATCTGGCAGTCTGGAAAGGCATCAGGAGCTTTGTCCTGGTCGTAGACAAGCAAGAATCCAATGGCCACAGCCAGCAGAGCCAGGCAGACCAAGGCGGAACCATTCCAGTCCAGAGGTGCCCAGATCAGACCCAGGGCCAAAAAAAAACCAGCGACTTTCCAGGGTAATTTTTCCAGTCCTGGCCAGAACATGGCGTAGAATTCCATGAGTCCCAGACAGGCCACCACCGAGAGCACGAGGCTGAGGACCGGATCTCCGCAAAAAATGGCCCAGGCCAGGAGTGGGAGCAGAAGCAGAGATGTCAGGATGCGCTGATAATGGGTTGCCGTCATGCGGGTTGTTCTCCAGTGGTCCCGAATCGGCGATGACGGCGGCCAAATTCTGCCAGGGCTGCGTGCAATTCGGGTGCGTGGAAATCGGGCCAGGCCACGTCGGTGAA
>JAAYCS010000071.1 GCA_012729655.1 Desulfovibrionales bacterium
AGACCGACCAGGATCAGGTCTTTTTCCATTTCAGACGGGGGGATCAGCTCCTCTGCCGGCTTGTAGGCCGCGCCGAGGGTGCGCAGGGCATTGCCGGCCATGCCTTCGGCGGCTCCAGTGAACCGGCTGACGTGCTCGGCGGACAGAGGCACGGCCCGGCCCTGGATCCGGACATGCGTGCAGATTTTCAGGAGGTTGTCGATGGCGCCTTTGGCATAGACCACGTACCCCTCGTTTTCGTGGTTGAGGGTGGACATGAGTTTGCGCTCGGAGTCAAAGGAGAATTCACCCACCCGCGTGCTTCCGGCATGCACCGCGCTGCGGTCGAGGCCAAGGGCGTCCCCGAAGGCCAGCAGGGCTATTTCCGTGGGATCGCCTGTGCCCGTTCCATCGACATAGGTCGCATCGGAGCAGAGGACCATGACCCTGGCCAGAAACCGCGCGTCCGCAGCGTGGCCATCCTCCCCATCCACTGCCACGCAGGATGGGTTGTCCAGGGTGAAAGAGTGGGTGACGGCCATCTTGTTCTGGGTCAGGGTGCCGGTTTTGTCGGAGCAGATGATGTTGACCGATCCGAGGGTTTCCACGGCCACGAGCCGTTTGACGATGGCGTTGCGCCTGGACATGTTGGTCACGCCGATGGACAGCACCACGGCGACAATGGCCGCCAGCCCCTCGGGAATGGAGGCGACGGCCAGGGACACGGAGGTCAGGAACATCTCGGCCAGACCCCGGCCCTGGAACAGGGCGATGATGAAAAGAAAGACGCACACGCCGATGGCCAGCTTGCCCAGGATTTTGCCCAGTTCATCGAGCCTGATCTCCAGGGGGGTCTTTGTCTCCTTGGTGGCGATGTTTCTGGCGATCCTGCCCACCTCGGTCTGCATTCCCGTCGCCACGACAACGCCAACCCCCCGCCCGTAGGTGACGTAGGTCGACATGAACGCGCAGTTTTTCCGGTCGGCCAGGGGTGTTTTCGGATCAGGGGGCAGTGCCGAGGCGTCCTTGCTGGCCGGCACGGACTCGCCGGTCAGGGCCGACTCCTCGAGCTGCAGATTGGCCGACTCGATCAACCGGATGTCGGCGGCGATGAACCTGCCGGCATCAAGGACGAGGATGTCCCCGGGGACCACATCCTCGGAATCCACCTCCGTGACCACCCCGTCGCGGCGTGCGAGGGCTCTGGGCGAGGACATCTTCTGCAGGGCCTCGATGGCGTTGCCGGCCTTGACTTCCTGGGTCACGCCCAGGGTCGCGTTGAGGATTACGACCAGGATGATGATGCCTGCATCCATGTATTCGCCCATGGCCAGGGTGACGACCACCGCAGCCAGGAGGACATAGATGAGCCAGTCCTGCAACTGGGCCACGAACATCTGCAGGATGGTTTTCTTCTTCTCCTTTTTGAGCCTGTTGGGGCCGTATGCGGAAAGCCTGGCAGCGGCTTCCGCGCCGGAAAGGCCCCTGTCCGGATCGACGCCGAGTTTTTCAAGTACGTCCGTCTTTGATTGCAGAAACCACATGTTCAACCTTCTCAAGAGGTTTGGCGGGGGCATGGGAACGAACATGTTCCTCCATGCTGCCGCGGGATTGCAGGGATGCGTTTCCGGACAGGGGTTTGTGCGGCGCAGTTCTCATCTGACCACGGGCAGTTCCGCCCAGGCCGTCGTGTACCGGGGTGAACGCCGCTCCTGCCGCATGTGCCACGGCTTGGGCCCTGTTCGCGATGCGCCCAGGGTCAGGGTCCCCCGCCCATAGGAGGCGTTGACTTTGTCCAGGACCGCCATGAGCGCCTCCTGGGCCGCCTTCCTCTCCCCGACCGGTTCCATGAAGGAGAGGTGCCGGTTGCCCTCCTGGACTAGGCCGGCGAGCAGGACCCCCACCTTCTGGTACCTGTATCCCTGGCGGTAGATGCCGCGCAGGACGCGCAGGGCCAGGGCGTGCAGGACGGGGGTGTAGGCCGTCGGGGCCTGCAGGGCCTGGCAGGCGCTGCCATTGTACTGCGGGCCGGGCTGGAACCTGTTGGTCTCCAGGAAGACCTGCACGGCCCCGGCCAGAAGTTTTCTGGCCCTGAGCTTTTCCGCCGCCCGCTGCACGTGGGAGGACAGGGCCTCCTCCAGGCTGTCCAGGTCCGACACGCGCGTCCCGAAGGACCGGGAGCAGACCAGGCTCCTGGCTGGGGCGGGATTTTCCCCGAACGGGATGCAGGGGATTTGCTCCAGTTCCAGCACGGTATGCAGTCCGGCGATGGTCAGGTGCCTCCTCACCCAGTCCCGGGGCATCTGCTTCAGTTTCAGGGCCGTGTCCACGCCCTTGGCCTGCAGAAACCGGGCATACCGCCGGCCGATGCCCCACACATCCCCCACCCCGATCCTGGCCAGCTGGGCTTCGATGCCCTCCGGATCGTCCAGCAGCCAGACCCCGCCGCTCTCGGGCGTCTTCTTGGCCAGTCTGTTGGCGATCTTGGCCAGGGTCTTGGTCCGAGCCAGGCCCACACAGACCGGGATGCCGGTCCATGCGCCCACGGTGCGCCGGATCTCCCTGGCCAGATCCAGGAGGTCGTCCCCGACGGCCGAGGGGAGGCGCAGAAACGCTTCGTCGATGGAATACCGCTCCATTTCGGGCGAGAACCCTTCCAGAATGCGCATGACCCGGGCGGACATGTCCCCGTACAGGGCGTAGTTGGACGAAAAGACCCGCACCTGGTTGCCGGTGAAGAATTCCTGGCGCCTGAAGGCCGGCTCGCCCATGGAGATGCCCAGGGCCTTGGCCTCGTTGGATCTGGCGATGACGCAGCCGTCGTTGTTGGACAGCACGACCACGGGTCTGCCTTCCAGCGCGGGGTCGAAGACGCGCTCGCAGGATACGTAGAAGTTGTTGCAGTCCACCATGGCGTAGAATTCCCGGCTCTGGTTCGGGTGCATCAGGTCCTCCTCGCGGTGCCGGTCACGGGATTCCCGCCGACCCGGGCCATGAAGGTCCCGGCCGGGATGGCGGAGAGAGGGATGGTGTCTTCTGCCATGGGAGTCCTCAGCGGGTACGCTGGTCCGGATGGCCGGAAATCATGAAACCGGGGCGCACCCATGATACGGATCGGGCATGGCCACGGCAATGGTTGAATGTGGCGCTTGCCGGGGGTATGCTGGCATGCAAGTTGGTCGCCCCTCGGCGCTGCCGCACCTCCTTGGCTTGACGGGATTTTTCCTGTAGAAGAGTACTTAACACAAAACCATATGTTTTCTGTTTGTTTCCCTGGAGTGATAAAAGTGAGGGCGCAGGGGATGGATCTTCGGATCTGCCGTCAAGGAAAAGAGGGCTGCGTACGGTCCGGAATGAGTTTTGTGCATTCCAGTGGCTGAAGTTTTGCGGTCAGGCCAGGTCTGGACACGACGGCACGCCGGGGTGGACAGATGGAACCGCGATTTTCTGAACATCATAACACGAGGAGAACAACCATCATGAATATCAGCGATCTTTTGGGAGCCATGGTGCAGTCGGGTATGGCCCCTTCAACCAATCAGCGCATGCAGAACGCCATGGGCGGCGGTGGAGGGGGTGGACTTCTGGAAGCTCTGGGCGGCCTGCTCGGCGGACAACAGGGCGGGGGTCTGGGTGACATCCTGACCAGCGTCCTGGGCAGCGGCGGCAAGGACCTGGGGGGTATGCTCGGAGAGGTCCTGGACCAGGCCGGACAGGCCGTGGGCGGCAAGCAGAACCTGGCCATCGGGGGATTGGGAGCCCTGGCCGGATCGCTTCTGGGCGGCGGCGGCAAGTCCCTGGGCGGCGCCCTGGGCGGCGGGGTCATGGCCCTGCTGGGGATGATGGCTTACAAGGCCCTGCAGGGCAGCGGGCAGGGCACAGGGCAGGTGCCCCTGGGCCTGCAGGAACCCCGGACAGAGGCTGACAAGCAGGAATTGGAGAAACAGACCGAACTCGTGCTGCGGGCGATGATCAACGCGGCCAAGGCGGACGGGCAGATCGACGAACGGGAGGTCCAGCGCATCGTGGGCAAGCTGCAGGAAGCCGGGGCCGATGCCGAGGCCCAGCGCTACGTGATCATGCAGATGCAGAAGC
>JAAYCS010000006.1 GCA_012729655.1 Desulfovibrionales bacterium
ATGGCTCGTAGCAAATATGGGGTTGGAAGACAATTCTCCAGATACCGCTGAATTGAGATCATCCCACAACCAAGTCAGATCACAAACCAAACCCCGATGATTTTCTTCCGCCGTGACTGACGTGTCACCCTGGGCAGCCTTGCCTGAATCCGCGGCCTTGAGACAGGCATTCCGGATCACCCTTCTGCAACTTGTAGACCCGACAATGCCTCTTGCCTCGCATCCCGCCATTGTCTAGGCAGCTTGGGCATGAACGAACAGTACGATGCCTTATCCCTTTTTTCCGGCGGTCTGGACAGCATTCTCGCCAGCAAACTGATCCAGAGTCTGGGGCACAAGGTCCTGGGCTTGCATTTTGTCAGCCCATTTTTCGGGCGTCCCAAACGTGTTCCCGGATGGGTGCGCACCTACGGACTGCCCATCGACATCATCGACATCGGCCAGGAATTCGTGGACCTCATGGCCGCCTTTCCTCCCCACGGCTTCGGTAAGGTCATGAATCCCTGCGTGGACTGCAAGATTCTCATGCTGCGCCGGGCCAAAAAACTTTTGCCGCAATACGGCGCCAAATTTCTCATCTCCGGAGAGGTGCTTGGCCAGCGTCCCATGTCCCAACGCGCCGACACTCTGAACATCATCCGTAACGAGGCCCAGGTTCGCGACGTTCTCCTGCGTCCCCTGAGCGCGGGACTGCTCCCGCCAACACCGATGGAAGAATCTGGCCTGGTGGACCGAACAAAACTCCCAGCCCTGTGTGGCCGCGGCCGGAAGAGCCAATATCAGCTTGCCAAGATCCTGGGGGTGACCGCGATTCCGCCCCAGGCCGGAGCCTGCCGCCTGGGAGAACGGGAGTCAGCCCGGCGCTACTGGCCTGTCATAAAAACTTTTCCCAATCCGCAATCAGGAGATTTCGACCTGACCAATGTCGGCCGCCAGCTCTGGCGCAGGCTCTCAGGACGTGACACCAGTCACTGGCTGGTCATGGGCCGGGAGCACAAGGACAATGAAAGACTGCAAGAGTTGACCAGGTCCGATGACTACGTCTTCATGCTGAAGAGCTTCCCTGGCCCCCATGCCGTCGGACGACAGGTGCCCGGCCAGGCGTGGAAGGACGATGTCCTGCGCGAGGCAGCGACCTGTCTGGCCTGTTTCTCCCCCAAGGCCAGGAGGCACGGCGGCATGGTTGAGGTCGTGGTGCGGCAAGGGGAAACCGAGCGGACTGTCACGATCAATCCTGCCTCCCCGCACAATTTCACGGACAACCTGACCTGGGCGGAAACCCGCGAAGGGCAGAAGGACTGGGAAATAAGCGTCCTGCTGAACCGGGACGCAGCGCTGACCCCGACCCCGGTCCGGGAAGGCCAGGCAAACACTCAAGGAGGACTACATGGCTGCGCAGACAAAAGCCCTTGTATCTTTTGATAACTCTCTTTCCTTGCTGGACATTCGATTGGGACGCATCGTTTCTGCGGAACCCTGCGCGACGACACCCAAGCCGACGTACAGGATGGACATTGATTTTGGAAAATTCGGCCTGCGCAGGGGCTACGGGCGATTCACTTCCCATTCCCTGGACGAGGTCGTGGGACGGCTGGTGCTGGGCGTCCTCAATTTCC
>JAAYCS010000072.1 GCA_012729655.1 Desulfovibrionales bacterium
AGAACAGATGAAGATGTTCCTGACCCGTCTGGGCTATGGGTCGCGGGCCGTGGTCACCGGAGACATCACTCAGATCGACTTGCCGGCACATGTGGGTTCAGGTCTGATCCAGGCCATGGAGGTTCTGCACGGTGTGCAGGGCGTCTCCATGATTCATTTCACAGAGGAGGACGTCATCCGGCACCCCCTGGTGGGCCGCATTGTCAGGGCCTATGACCGACACCGCCAAGCGGCGGAGGCCAGAGGGGAAAAACGCTGATGCTTCATCTGGTGCGGAGCGTGGCGACGGATCCCCGCTTTCCATTGTCCGCCCCGGAATTGGGGGGAATTTTCAGCTCCCTGGCCGAGGTGTTTGGCCTGGAGGAATGGGCCTTGTGTCTGCGCATCGCCGATGACCGGGAGATATCTGCCCTCAATGCCTCCTTCATGGACTGCCTGGGCCCGACCAATGTATTGAGTTTTCCCGCTCAGGAGGCTGGCTGGTTGGGGGACATGGTCCTGTCGGCAGAAACTCTGGTCCGGGAGTCTTTCCTCTACAACCAGGATCCCTTCGAATACACCGTGCGCCTTCTGGCTCACGGCCTGCTCCACCTCATGGGCCATGATCACGGACCGGAGATGGAGGCCCTGACTGATCTGGCAGTGGCTTCCGTCACCCTTGATCCTGACGAGGCGGCTGCCCGTCTTTTTCCTTCTGTCTGAGCACGTTGTACCAAAGCCTGGGGCTGACTCTGGTAAAGCGGTCAAAATCCGACACGATTTCAAGGCCTGGCACAACAGTCCGATAGACAGGCAGGCGCAGTTCCCGTTTGGTCACATTGGCGTACAGGGGGACATGTCCCTGATCGTCCAGGATGGCTTCAAGCAGGGCCAGATTTCCAGCCGCTGAACCTGTGCAGAAGTCGGGCAGATCCTCCAGCACACGCACCGGCAGGTCACGGGGGGCCGGGGCTGAGGCAGGACCGTCGGGAAAGGGGAATGGCGTCTCGGTCAGGGCCGAAAGGGCGGCCCTGGGACCTGACAGGTCCGCTCCCGTTGCCTTGACCAAGCCACCTTCGGCCAGATGGACGAAGCATTTGTAGCAGGGCACACCCAACTCCGTCGTCAGATCGTGAAAGACGGGGTGGATGCCCTGTTTTCTGTAGCGATCCAGCAGTCCGTTGATTTTCTCATCCCGGCTCTCGAGCAGGAAGCAGCGACCGGGGTCAAAGCTGACCACGGCTTCGCTGTCCCGCTCGATTACCTCCAGGAGTCCGCTGACTTTGGCCTCTTCGGGTGTGTTCCCGGAAGCAAGTCCCGTGGAACCCAGTCCACTGTAGAGACGCACTTCATCCAGATTGGCGAAAAGATAGACACTCTGCACTGGAACAAGGCGATGCTGACCAGTTTTGTCAAGGGCCTCCAACCAGTGCAGGGGCTGGTCGGCATAGGGTACTTCCAGGCGCAAGCTGTTCGGATTCAGAGCCTCATCCCCAAGTTGGCTCCAGCGGGCAAGGCGGATTTCCCCACCTTCCTGGGCGTTGGAAATGCGCATGTTGCGGATGTCCGCGAAGGAGCTGTAGCGCTCCACGATTTCCATGGCCAGGGATGCGCGGGCGTTTTCCAGACACATGCCGCGACCATAACTGGTCATGGTGCCCTGCAGGCGGTAGTCGAAGGACCCGCAGCGCACGGTGCGGTCCAAACGCCATCGGCGCAGGAGACCCCAGGGGGCGAGGGACGCGTGGTGACGCATTTCCGGACCGTCCAGAATGCCGAGCCCGTAGAGCCGGTCCATGGCCAGGGCGTAGGTCTGTGTTGTCGGTCGACGGGAACAGGGCTGCGGTGCGGCGAGGCCTGAACGGATCCGGCCCGGATCCGTCGTCCTCAGGGCAGCCATCGGAATGGGCAGATCGGGCAACCCGTCTGGCAGGGGTTCATGACCAAAAATATTCCGGGCCAGCAGGCGACTTGCCTGGGCATGGCGCAGGTGTTCCGGGCTGGCCACGCTGGCCAGGAACACCTGCGGGGTGGAGTGGATCAATGACCCCAGGTGGGACTGGATTTCCGTCCAGAACGAATCCAGGGCCGGGGTCAGGAGGGCGGTTTCCAGGACCAGGCTGCGGGTGGCCGCATCGCCCTGGACAAAGAGGCTGCGCAGCGCGTCAGGATCGAGCCGGGCCAGGAGCTGACGGACATGGGCGCGCATGAATTCGTCATTGGAAAGACGCCGGACATGGTCCAGGCATTGTTCCAGGGCCAGGGGTTCCGCCGGCTGCGGGGAGAAATAGGCCACGCCCAGCATGCTGTCCTGATGGGCGAGGGTATAGTCGAAAGGGGATGAGGTCACGGCTTCTCCTGGCAAGTTCATGGTGCAAACGCTCATTGGTATCTATCTTGCTTGATTTTCTCTGCCAAGGAGATGGAGCCATGAAATTTCGACTGCTCTTGTTCTGCATTGCGCTTGCCTGCGGGTGCGCTACGGACCGCTATGATTTGACCCTGCGCGGCGTGAAATACCATGACGATGCCAGTCCGATGCTGAGTGAATTGGTGGAGGCTGTGACACCCGAGGCCATGCCCGACACGGGCTTAAAGGCATTGATCCTGCCTTTTGCCGTGCGCCAGGATGTGGGTGTTCGCCGAGAGGTCGGGCGCGAGCTTGGGGATGTTTTTCGTCAGACATGGCTTGAAAAACGCGTTTTCGAGGTCATGGAATTCGAGAGCAGCCTGCCATGGCCGGGCTTGACTGAGGCCCTGGCCTTGGCCCGGGCCAAGGGCGCCAATTTTTTGGTCACCGGCAACGTGACGCAGTTTTTCGAGGGCAGCGGCACGGGGCGCACATCCATCGCCCTGACCATCGAAATCCACTGGGTGCCTTCTGCCACGGTAATCTGGTCGGCAGCTCAGGCTGCAGTCATGGAGGCCGGGCTGGACAAGGACTATGTCGTGGTCCGGACCACTCGGCGTTTGCCGGAACAGCCGACATACGCGGTCATTCGCGCCCTGTCCGAAAGCCTGGCCGAGGGATTTGTGCGTCATTTCGCCAGATAGGCACGGCCAGGGACCCATCATGGGACCGTGGATCCGGGCCTCGTCCCCGTCCCTGGGCCGCGGCATGCTTTACAAAGGGTGGGCAAGGTCTGTAGGAATGGACTTTTTACCGTACTCGATCACAGACACAGACCATATTTTCGGGCATCCAAGGAACAGCCATGAAACATTTTTTGTCCATTTTGGATCTTAAGCCCACCGAGGCCATTGATCTGGTCATGCGGGCCAAGGAGATGAAAGTCCAGGATTTCCGCTCCGATCTGCTGGCAGGCAAGGTTCTGGCCATGATTTTCGAGAAGGCTTCGACCAGGACGCGCGTCTCTTTTGAAGTCGGCATCCGCCATCTGGGGGGGAGCACGATTTTCCTGACCCCGGCCGACTCGCAGCTGGGACGGAGTGAACCGCTCAAGGATACGGCCAGGGTGTTGTCCCGCTATGTCCAGGGGATGGTCGTGCGGACCTTCGCCCAGAGGAATGTGGAGGACCTGGCCCGCTTCGGCTCCATCCCGGTGGTCAATGCTTTGACGGATTTGTATCACCCATGCCAGGTCATGAGCGACATGCTGACCATTTACGAGCGTACCGCTCATTTCGAGGATTTGGTCATCGCCTGGGTTGGCGATGGCAACAACATGGCCCACTCCTGGATCAACGCCTGTGTTCACTTCGGCTTCCAGCTCAATCTGGCCTGTCCCGATGGCTACATGCCGAATCCGGCAGTCCTGGAGCGGGCGTTGAAAATGGGCGCCAGGGTCTTTGTGCAGGACGACCCCAGGGTCGCGGTGCAGGGAGCGCATTTCGTGAACACCGATGTCTGGGCCTCCATGGGCCAAGAGGCGGAGCAGAAAAAGCGCGAAAAAGCCTTTGCCGGCTATTGCATTGACGATGACCTCCTGGCCCTCGCCGATCCGTCGGTAAAGGTTCTGCACTGCCTGCCCGCCCACCGGGGGGAGGAAATCACGGAAGGGGTTTTCGAGGGTCCCAGGTCGGTTGTGTTCGATCAGGCCGAGAACAGACTGCATATGCAGAAGGCCATATTGGAATGGATTTACAGTTAGGCGGCCTGGCCGCTCTTCATAACGGAGTCGGATTATGAGCAGAATTGAAAAAGTTGTTTTGGCCTATTCCGGAGGTCTCGACACCTCGGCCATCCTGAAGTGGATCAAGAAGACCTACGGATGCGAAGTCATCACCATGACCGCCGACCTCGGCCAGGGCGAGGAATTGGACGGGCTGGAAGAAAAAGCCCTGCGGACCGGCGCTAGCAAGGCCTTTGTGGTCGATCTGCAGGAGGAGTTTGTTGCGGACTATGTGTTCCCCATGTTTCGGGCCAATGCGGTCTATGAAGGCGGATATCTGCTCGGGACGTCGATTGCCCGCCCGCTCATCGCCAAGAAGATGGTGGAGATCGCCGTGGCCGAGGGGGCCCAGGCCGTGGCCCACGGCGCCACGGGCAAGGGCAACGATCAGGTCCGGTTCGAACTCTCCACCTTGGCCCTTGCTCCACATCTGAGAACAATTGCCCCCTGGCGGGAGTGGGACCTTAATTCCCGCACCCAGCTGATCAGTTTTTGCGAGGAAAACGGCATTTCCGTGCCGGTGACCAAGGAGAAGCCCTATTCCTGCGACCGGAACCTCCTCCACCTGAGTTTCGAAGGGGGAGAGTTGGAAGATCCGTGGTCCGAGCCCGGGCCAGGGACATATCTGATGAGTGTCGCTCCTGAGCAGGCACCTGACAAAGCGGAGATTGTCACCCTGGATTTTGAGAAGGGCAACCCCGTGGCTTTGAACGGTCAGGTTTTTTCCCCGGCGAAGATGCTCGCTGCCCTGAATGAGGTGGGCGGCAGGCACGGCATAGGCCGATTGGACATGGTGGAAAACCGCTTCGTGGGCATGAAGTCGCGAGGCGTGTACGAAACCCCGGGTGGGGCCGTTCTGCAGCGGGCCCATCGGGACCTGGAGGGCATCTGCATGGACCGCGAACTCCTGCATCTCCGCGACACGCTTATCCCTCGCTACTCCGAGATGGTCTACAACGGCTACTGGTTCGCCCCGGAACGCGAGGCCCTGCAGGCTCTCATGGACAAAGCCCAGGAGACAGTGACCGGCACTGTGCGCCTCAAGCTGTACAAGGGCGGCGTTTATCCGCTGGGTCGCAAGTCCGCCTATTCCTTGTACAACCCACAGTTGGCCACCTTCGAAAAGGACGAGGTCTACAACCAGGCCGATGCGGCCGGATTCATCAGGCTGCACGGGCTGCGTTTGCAGGCACGTCAACCCTTTCTGGACAAAATCAAGGGATAGACCGTGGCTACCGCAAAAGGGAAGAAAATGTGGGGCGGTCGGTTCACCGGGGGCACCGCCCCCCTGGTCGAGCGCTACACCTGCTCCGTGGACGTGGATTCGCGGATTTACGCCCAGGACATCGCCGGGTCCAAGGCCCACGCCGCCATGCTGGCGAGACAGGGCATCATCAGCGCTGAGGACCTGGCGGCCATAGACCGTGGGTTGACCTTGATCCAGGCTGAAATCGAAGCCGGGACGTTTCTGTGGCGCGAGGACCTCGAAGACGTGCACATGAACATCGAGAACCGGCTGACCGAGATTGTCGGCGCGCCGGGCCAGAAGCTGCACACCGGCCGCTCCCGCAACGATCAGGTCGCCCTGGATTTTCGCCTGTTTGTGGCTTCCTGTCTGGACCAGTGGGCCTCCAGCCTGTGCGGATTGATCCAGGTTCTTCTGGGGCGGGCCGAAGCCCATCAGGATACTCTGCTTCCAGGCTGCACCCACTTTCAGCCGGCCCAGCCGGTCAGCCTGGCCCAGCACATTCTGGCATACGCGCAGATGTTCCGCAGGGATCACGCGCGGGTGCGCGATGCATGCAAGCGTGTGCGCGTGTCACCCCTGGGCGCGGCAGCCCTGGCGGGCACCACCCACCCGCTGGACCCTGAACAGGTCAAAGCAACCCTTGGCCTGGATGATGTCTTTGCCAACAGCATGGATGCCGTCTCGGACCGCGATTTCGTGCTGGAAGCCGTTTTCTGCGCCAGCATCATCATGATGCACCTTTCTCGGTTGTGCGAAGAGATCATTATCTGGGCTAACCCGCGTTTCGGTTTTGTGCGTCTTCCCGACGCCTACTCCACGGGTTCCTCCATCATGCCCCAGAAGAAGAACCCGGACGTGGCGGAACTCATGCGCGGAAAGACCGGAAGGGTCTATGGGGACCTCACGTCCCTGCTCACGCTGATGAAAGGCCTGCCCCTGACCTACAACCGGGATCTGCAGGAGGACAAAGAGCCCTTTCTGGATGCCCACGACACGGTTCTGCCATCCCTGGATATCATGGCCGGAATGATGGAGGAGCTGCACTTCAATCAGGATCGCATGCGGGAGGCCTTGAAAAGCGGATTTCTCAACGCCACGGAACTGGCCGACTACCTGGCAGCCAAGGGGATTCCGTTCCGCCAAGCCCACCACATCACCGGAGAGGCAGTGGCGTATGCCGAGGGACGCGGAGTGGGTCTGGAAGATCTGAGCCTGGAGGAGCTGCATCGGTTTTCACCGGACATAGGCGAGGATGTATACGGCGTGCTGGACTATGCCAATGCAGTGGCCCGCAGACATATACCCGGTGGAACCGGGCCTGATTCAGTGCAGGCGCAAATGGCATCGATTGCAGCATGGCTGCAGACAAATTAACGGCCTCTCAGGGCCGTTTCTTTTTGGCTCTTCGGTGGGGAAAGTGCAGGCCGTATTGACTGTGTGCATTGAATGGAGCAATGCTGCACGCCAAGCATGTGCCTAATTGTTGTAAAGCGGCGTGAATGACTATCTCTTTTCATTCTTGGACGATGAGGTGGGTATGAAAGTTCGACTCAAGAACATGTTCCTTTGTTTCGTTGTTGCGGCATTGACTACATGGCCTTGCATCGCTCCAGCTGAAAATACCTATGTAGGGACAGCGGAATGCAAGAACTGTCATGAAAAACAGTACGAGAATTTCACGAAATTCGCGAAAAAGGCACATTCCGCCAAGTCCGTGAAAATCATGGCCTCTGATTTGACTGAAGCCGAACTTGCCGGATGCTACGGGTGTCATACTACAGGGTACGGAAAGCCTGGTGGATTCGTCAGCTATGAGAAAACCCCTCATCTGGCTGACGCTGGGTGCGAAGTCTGCCACGGCCCAGGTTCAGAACATGTTAAAAGTGGCGGTGATACGTCGCTCATCAAGGGGACGTTGAGCATGGATGATTGCGAAGCGTGTCACAACGAGTCCAGAGTCAAATCTTTTGACTTCAAGCCGCTGCTCTATGGCGGAGCACATTAGGAGGATGGGATGGAGATCTTTCGCAAATCCCTGGGCGCCAAGATCCTGGGCATCACCGCGTTAGTCCTGTTGGTCGTGTTCGGCATTCTCTTCGGGACGAGCTTCTACCTGGAGCGGGAGAACACCCTGCATGAAGTGCAGATCAACGCAGCGCGCATCTCGCAATTGCTGGGTATGGCCATCCGTGAGCCCATGGCCCTGGGCGACAATGAGGGCACAAGCCGGAAATTTGCCGAGATGGGGCAGCATTACGCAGACATTGAGATCTATCTGACCAATTTCAAAGGCAACGTGACCTATTCCACCGAAGAGGCGCTGCTGCGTCAGTCCTTGGCCGACTCCGTCAGGAATCCAGAATTGTCCACAATGCTCGATGAACGTCTGAGGAAAGGTGGGGAAAGCGATGTCATTACAAAACTGGGCGGAATTCCATATTCCATCCAGGTGAAGTCCGTGCCCAATGAACCTGCCTGCCAGCACTGCCACGGTTCGAGTCAGCCAGTGCTCGGGGCCATGGTCATGACCCAGAACATTTCCCGCCAGATGGAAGATCTCCTGCGGAGCCAGGCCGAAAGCGGAGCGATCATGGCCCTGGGCATGATTGTCCTGCTGGTCACCCTGTCCATGTTCATGCGCAAATCCGTCATCGCGCCCATCAGAACCGTGGCTGCCGCCACAGCTGAGATCAGCAAGGGCGATCTGACCACCCGGATCGAAGAAAAAAGCCGCGATGAACTGGGCCAGCTGGCGGTCAGCGTGAACGCCATGACCGAAAACATGCGCTCCATGATGCGGGACATTGTTTCGGGCATGGACACCCTGTCCGAGGCATCGGGACAGCTGACCACAGTGTCTGAAACCATGGCCGAGGTGGCCAAAGACAATCAGGGCAGGTCCGACGCAGTAGCGGCGGCAACTGAGGAGATGAGCCAGAATATGCGTTCCGTGGCTGCGGCCACTGAACAGGCCACGGTCAATATATCCACCGTGGCAGCCGCGTCGGAGGAGATGAGCGCGACCATTTCCGAGATTTCCAAGAACACAAGCCGGGCCAAGGAGATTACCTCCGTGGCTGTCAATATGGCCCAGGCCACTTCGACGGATGTCGACCATCTGGGCTCCGTGGCCCATGAGATTCATTCCGTGACGCAGACCATCACGGCGATCTCCTCCCAGACGAACCTGCTGGCTCTCAACGCCACCATTGAGGCCGCCCGGGCCGGGGATGCGGGGAGAGGGTTTGCCGTTGTGGCGAACGAGATCAAGGAACTGGCCAACCAGACAGCGCAGGCCACCGATGAAATCCGTCGCAAGATCAGCGGTATCCAGGGGGCCACGGACCAGACCGTGAAACGCATTGATGAGATTACCAGAGTCATTGCCAACATTGATTCCATTGTGACGAGTATTGCCGCGGCCGTGGAAGAGCAGTCTGTGACGACCCGCGACATTGCCGAAAACATTGGACAGGCTTCCCAGGGCCTGGACGAGGTCAACCAGAACGTGGCCCAGACCACGGGGGTGGCCACGGAAATTTCGGCACA
>JAAYCS010000007.1 GCA_012729655.1 Desulfovibrionales bacterium
GAGCCAGGCAGAACGCATACTGCTTGAGGCTTTCCAAGAAGGAATGCGTAGTTTGGGGCGTAATTTCGATCATATTTTCAATGAACAAAGGTTGTTAGCTGCTAATGGCTAACCCCGAAAGTCGAGTAACGAAAAGAAAGCGGGCCTTATTCTGACTGCTGGGGGAGTGACATCCTTGGCGCGTATGCAACTTCATGATGTCCCTCCCAGCTCTTTGTTGTAAGAAATCCTACAGTACGCTGTCAGCAGGGGTGTACGGCAGGCCAAAGGCATCGGACACACCCTTGAAGGTGATCTTGTCGCCGACCATGTTCAGGCCGTTCTTCAGACCCGGGCTGTCCAGGCAGGCCTGCTTCCAGCCCTTGTTCGCGATCTGCACGGCATAGGGCAGGGTGGCGTTGGTCAGGGCCATGGTCGAGGTGCTGGGCACGCCGCCGGGCATGTTGGCCACGCAGTAGTGGATGATGCCGTCAACCTCGTAAACCGGATCGGAATGGGTCGTGGGCTTGGAAGTCTCGAAGCAGCCACCCTGGTCAATGGCCACGTCGACCATCACGCAACCGGGTTTCATGTCCTTCAGCATGGCGCGGGTGACCAGCTTGGGGGCCTTGGCGCCAACCACCAGAACCGCGCCGATGATGGCGTCGGCCTGTTTGGACAGCTCGCGTACCACGGACGGTGAGCTCATCAGCGGGGTGACGTTCTTGGGCATGACCTCGGACAGGTAGCGCAGGCGGTCCAGGTTCATGTCCAGGATGAAGACGCGGGCGCCCAGGCCTGCAGCCATCAAGGCCGCATTGGTGCCGACGATGCCGCCACCCAGAACCAGGACGGTGGCCGGGGCAACACCGGTCACACCGCCGAGCAGGATGCCGCGGCCGCCATGCACGCGCTCGTTGTATTTGGCCGCTTCCTGGGCCGCCATGCGACCGGCGACTTCGCTCATGGGAGTGAGCAGGGGCAGGCCCATGCCGTTCGGGCCGGTCACGGTCTCGTAGGCGATGGAGACGGAGCCGGTCTTCATGAACTCACGGGTCAACTTTTCGTCTGCCGCGAAATGAAAATAGGTGAACACGATCTGACCGGGACGGACCATGCCGTACTCGGAAGGCAGCGGCTCCTTGACGTGCATGACCATGTCGGACTTGGCATACACTTCGGCCGGGGTGGAGACGATGGTCGCGCCGGCCGCCTTGTATTGGTCATCGGAAAAGTTGCTGCCTACACCGGCTGCAGTTTCCACCAGAACGGTGTGCCCGTTCTGTTTCAACACTTCCACGCCGCTCGGGGTCATGCAGACGCGGTTTTCTTGTGCCTTGATCTCTTTCAGAACTCCAACGATCATTTTTTGTTTCCTCACTGGATAGTTACATTATAAGTTATACATGCATCATGGACGCTCCAGCGCCCGATGTTATGCAAAAACTTTGGTGATTGCCTTGCGCAGCGTCGAGACGATGATGTCGATGTCTGCCTTGGTGGCGACATAGGCGGGGGCAAGGTTGATGGTGTTGTTCAAACCAGGGAGACTGCGGTTTGTCCGCCCGACCAGGACGCCATTGGCGGCCATTTCCCCGGCGATCTGGGCCACCTTCCCTTCGGGGGCTGGCTGCTTGGTCTTTTTGTCCACAACCATTTCCACTCCGCAGAAAAGACCCCGGCCACGCACATCGCCGACATTGGGCAGCTCGAGAAGGTCGCGCAGGCCTTCGATCATGTACTGGCCCATGCTCGTCACGTTTTCGAGGAGATTTTCCCGCTCGATGATGTTCAGATTCTCGATGGCAGCGGAACAGGCGCCGGCGCAGCCGCCGAATGTGCTGATATCCCTGAAGTAGCTCATCGGGTCGGCGGGATCATGCAGGAAGGAGCGGAAGACTTCTTCGGTGGTCACCGTCACGGAAATGGGCATGTACGCGCTGGCAACACCCTTGGCCATGGTCACGATATCGGGCTTGACGTCGTAGTTCTGGTAGCCGAACATTTTGCCGGTACGGCCAACTCCGCAGACCACTTCATCCATGATCAGCAGCACATCGTACTTGCGGCAGATTTCCTGCAGAATGGGATAATACTCGGGCACCGGCGGGATGACGCCGCCACCGGCGGTGATGGGCTCCACGATCACGCCGCCCACTGTGTCCGGACCTTCCTCTTTAATGACCGTCTCCAGGGCCCTGGCACATTCGATGTTGCACCCGGGATAGGTCTTGTTGAAGGCGCAACGGTAGCAGCACGCATGCGGGAATTCGACGAAACCAGGCACGAAAGGCCCGAACCATTCCTTGCGCTCGGGCTGGCCCGTGGCGCTGAGGGCGGCGATGGTCGTCCCGTGATAGTCGCGGTTGCGGAAAATAATCTTCTTCTTCTCGGGGTTCCCCTTGATGTGCGCCAGGGAGCGGATCATTTTGAAGGCCTTCTCGTTGGCCTCGGAACCGCTGTTGGACAGATAGACCCTGGACAGCCCGGGCATGTAGCCGAGCAGCTTCTCGGAATATTCGATATGCGGAATGTTGCCCGCGGTGCCCGCGTAGTAGGGCATTTTCTTCAACTGCTCGCACACGGCGTTGGCGATGCTGTCGCGGCCGTAGCCCACATTCACACACCACACCCCGCCAGAGGTGGCATCCAGGTACTCCTTGCCATTGACATCCTTAATCCGGAGGCCCGTCCCCTCGACGACAATCATCGGTCCCTTGGCAGCAATCGCCTGATGCTGCAAAAGATGATGCCACACATGCGCCTTATCGGCTTCGATATACTTAGAGGCGTCAAGATTCTTGCCCTGGCCCATAGCCCTACTCCTTGATTTAAAAGTGAGAAACACGCTGCCACTCGCCACGTTTGCCTGTCTCGCAGAAATTTGTTTTGAGACAGAGGCGGCTCGGCTTTCCCTGCCTGCACCAGAAACCTCGGGTTGCCACATTTGTCTAGACCTAGTACTATCGAGCACGCTCTTTTCCTGTCAAGCTGATTTTTAAAAAAATCTAGACATTTTTTGAGAAAAAAATCACACCCGGATTGCAGTTATTTTTTATCCATGTTTTCCAGCATGTTACATTTCTACTTTCCATTTGTTTTTTCGAGCCCATTTTTGAGCCAAAAATTATGACTAGAACTATTCTATTCATTTTTATTGAAATTTATGTGAAACAGGAATGCGGGCATCCAACTTTCGCGCGGAATATGGATTTTTTTTCGATGACAATCAAAATTTAGTCTAGACATTTTTTCTGGACCGAGCTATTTCCGATCCATAACGCGATGGGAAAGCCTGGGTCGCCACATCCATGGACTGATTTTCCACATCGTAACGAGAGATGTTTTGAAAATCTGTCACGACCGCCTTGTCAGCGGGACACACCGTCAGGAATTAAAAGTTTCGGAATGATCCAGCCCGGCACATCGGGACGCAAGATGGAGAACCTTTCGAGACTTGAAGAGCAACGTAGGTACAAACCCTTAACGAGGCCATTACAAGGAGTATTTTTATGAGAATGACCACAGAAGAAGCATTCGTCAAAGTTCTGCAAATGCAGGGAATCGAGCACGGTTTCGGCATTATCGGCTCCGCCTTCATGCCGATTTCCAACCTTTTCCCCAGCGCAGGCATCACCTTCTGGGACGTCGCCCACGAATGTAACGCCGGCATGATGGCCGACGGATACACTCGCTCCTCGGGCAAGATGTCCATGATCGTGGCCCAGAACGGCCCTGGCATCACCAACCTGGTCACCCCGGTCAAAACCGCTTACTGGAACCACACCCCCCTGCTGCTGATCACCCCCCAGTGCGCCAACAAAACCATCGGACAGGGTGGATTCCAGGAGATTCCCCAGATGGCCCTGTTCCAGGACATGGTCTGCTACCAGGAAGAAGTGCGTGATCCCTCCCGC
>JAAYCS010000073.1 GCA_012729655.1 Desulfovibrionales bacterium
AAGACTCCGGCAGCGGTGCGGGCCATCCAGAAAGAGGCCGTGAACGTTGCGGCTTGATTAACCAAAAACGTGTCCAAAAAACCGTAGACCGATACAGGTTCTTGACTTGTATTAACTTTAAATTTACCCTTTAATAAGGAGTAATCGACTTCTTTGGAATAGAATTTATCTAGTTAATTATGGAATCATTTTACAACTTTATATTTTGTTTTATGAATCGTATTAAAATTGACCTATTTGGAGATATAATCCATTAGGTCAATTTTATTTTTCATTTGATTGATTATTTTGATAGTTTTATAAAGAAGACAAATTTCAGTGAAGATGTCTTGATATTTGATCGTTCAGAATTTTTACAAATCTTTTAAGTTTTTTTTAGAATGAAATGCGAAACTGTTGAGATTTTTTTCGGCACAGATTAACGCCGAGTAATTTTGCTGAGACAATAAATGCTTAGGATGGCGTATGATTATACAAGAATGTGCGTTGCGTGAGCTGGGCTTCAAGATCTTTATTGTCGCAGGCCTAGCGGACTTCGTGGCCCGCGACGTTGTTAATCCCTTGGTACTTGCTGAATTGGATGGCATTCCCTCACATGGTTTTTCGCGCGTTCCGTTCTATATTGACCAAATACGCTCTGGAAAAGTAAACAGCAAAGCCGTTCCGGTTGTCAGCCAACCCGCTCCGGCCCTGGTGCGGGTGGATGCTTGCCATGGACTAGCCTTCCCGGCCATTGCGCAGGGCCTGCAAAAAACCTTGACTGTTGCCAGGATTAACGGTCTGGCCCTGCTGGGTGTCACGCGTTCACATCACAGCGGCTGCATGGGACACTGGGTGGAAAGCATGGCTCGTGAAGGTCTTCTGGCGCTCGCCTTCACGAATTCCCCGGCGGCCATGATGCCTTGGAAAGGAAACAAGGCCACGTTTGGCACGAATCCCATCGCCTTTGGTTGTCCTCGAGGCAGTTTTGACCCCCTGGTAGTGGATATGGCGCTGAGCAAGGTGGCGCGGGGACAAATTGTCAACGCCAAAGAAAAGGGTGAAACGTCCATTCCCGAAGGTTGGGCCGTAGACGCCGATGGTAAACCAACCACCGATCCAGAAGCCGCCCTCAAGGGATCTACGATACCCATGGGAGACGCTAAGGGCGCAGCATTGGCCATGATGGTGGAAATTTTGGCTGCGACGGTCAACGGCGCCAATTACGGTTATGAGGCCAGCTCCTTTTTTGATCCGGATGGCCCAGCTCCGGGAATAGGGCAGACTTTTTTCCTTCTGGATGTGCAGCGTCTTAATGCGTCTTTTGCAAACCAGGTTCAAGCTTTGTGCACCTTCATCTTGAAACAACCTGGCACGCGTATTCCGGGGGTGCGTCGCTTTGAAACCAGGGCAAAGTCCAGAATTCAAGGTGTGAATTTGCCTGATAGTCTATATGAAAAATTACACAATTTGGCAGACGGAAAATATTAAATCGACCTTCAAGATCTACGGCTATTTTCCTGGTCAAAAATTCAAACGTAATTATTGATACATCTGCAAGGCTATGCTCCGAATATATTCGGAGCATAGCCTATTTGACGTTACTGCAAAAAGTCGCAAACAAGGCTGAGTGTCATTCATCCTGTCGGGCACAAGCCCGCGAACGTGTGCCAGTCAGGGGAGACGGGCTTTGTCCGAGAGGGTGAATGACACTCTTTTCAGACAGTTGAAAAAGCATAATGGTATTCCCTTCTCCAAAGGAATGACGATTTTTTGCAGTGAGATCGTATATTGCATTTATTAAATTAACAAAATCAACGCATTTGGATTAAACCTCCAAAATATTGTTGCGTGATCAACCTCAAAGTGGTGTCATATGTATCAGAATCCCCGCAGTTTTGAAGAAGTGTCCCGGGACATCCGGGGCAAGAGGATCCTTGTCGCCAACCGCGGCATCCCGGCCAGACGGATAGTCCGTTCCATCAAGGAGGTGTTCCAGGCCGTGCCCATGATCACGGCCACGGACGTGGACAAGACCGCGCCCTTCACCGCCGGTGCACAGGAACTTCTGCATCTCGGGGAGAACCCGCGGGCCTATCTCGACATCGACAAGATCATCGCCATGGCCAAGGCCAGAGGCGTGGCGGCCATCCACCCCGGCTGGGGCTTCGCCTCCGAGGATGACTCCTTCCCGTCCAAATGCGCCGAAGCCGGCATTCTCTTCATCGGCCCCACGTCCGAGGCCATGCGCCTGCTGGGCAACAAGGTGCAGGTCCGCACCCTGGCCCAGAAGCTGGGCATTCCGGTGGTGCCGGGTTCCGAAGGGGCCGTGTCCGTGGAAGAGGCCAGGCAGGTGGCGGTGGAGATCGGTCTGCCGGTCATGCTCAAGGCCGAGGGCGGCGGGGGTGGCCGCGGCATCTATGAAGTTTTCAGCCAGGACCAGCTGGCCGACGCCTTCGTCAAGGCCTCGACCCTGGCCCAGGCGTCCTTCGGCAATCCGCGTCTCTACGTCGAACGGCTGCTGACCTCCGTGCGGCACATCGAGATCCAGGTCATCGCCGACAAGTACGGCAACGTCTTCGCCTTCGATGAGCGCGACTGCACGGTGCAGCGCAACCATCAGAAGCTGGTGGAGATCACCCCGTCGCCGTGGGCGGGCATGACCCAGGAGCTGCGCGACCAGCTCAAGGCCTACTCGCGCCAGCTGGTGCAGGCCGTGGGCTACCACTCCCTGTGCACGGTGGAGTTTCTCGTGGATTCCAAGGGCGAGGCATACCTCATCGAGGTCAACACCCGCCTGCAGGTCGAACATGGCATCACCGAGTGCCGCTACGGCATCGACCTGGTGGAGGAACAGATCGCCGTGGCCTTCGGGGCCGAGCTGCGCCTCTCCGACGAGAACTGCACGCCCAAGAGCCACGCCATCCAGGTCCGGGTCAATTGCGAGGACCCGCAGCACAATTTCGCGCCCAATGCGGGCCGCATCACGCGCTACATGTCGCCGGGGGGACCCGGCGTGCGGGTGGACTCGTGCGTGTGCGCCGGCTACGAGTTCCCGGCCCAGTATGACTCGGCAGCGTCGCTGCTCATCGCCTACGGCCCGCAGTGGAACAAGGTCCTGGGCATCATGGAGCGGGCCTTGGGCGAATACATCATCGGGGGCATCAAGACGACCATCCTGTTCCACCGGCAGATCATCGCCCACCCGCGCTTCCGCAGCGGCGACTACGACACCAAGTTCGTGGCCAGCGCGCCGGAGCTCATGAACTACATGGACAAGGAGTCCGAGGCGGTGCGCCTGTCGCGCCTGGTGGCCGAGATCTCGGCCCACGGCTACAACCCGCACGTCAAGCTCGGCGAGTACCGCACGCGGGAAGGCAAGCGCATGGACGCCTTCAAGCCTTCCCTGCCGGCCATCGAGCCCGAGTACTACCACTACCCGTACCCGCGCGGCGACCGCGACGCGATCCTGTCGTACGTTCGCGATTCCGGCCACGTCCATTTCACGGACACCACCGCCCGCGACATCACGCAGTCCAACTCGGGCAACCGTTTCCGGCTGGCCGAAGACCGCATCATCGGCCCCTATCTGGACAACTGCGGCTTCTTCTCCCTGGAGAACGGCGGCGGGGCGCATTTCCACGTGGCGATGCTCGCGAACATGACCTACCCCTTCTCCGAAGCCCGCGAGTGGAACGAGTTCGCGCCCAAGACCCTGAAGCAGCTGCTCATCCGTTCCACCAACGTGCTCGGCTACAAGCCCCTGCCGCGCAACATCATGCGCCGCGCCGGCAAGATGATCTGCGAGCACTACGACGTGTTGCGCTGTTTCGATTTCCTGAACCACATCGAAAACATGCGCCCCTTCGCCGAGATGGCCCTGGCTTCAAGCAAAAACATCTGGGAACCGGCCATCTCCCTGTCCTTCGCCAAGGGCTTCGACGTGCCGCACTACCTCGGCGTGGTGCAGGAGATCATAGACATGAACGCCCAGGTCCTGGGCTGCTCCAAGGACGCGGCGGAAAAGACGTTCATCCTGGGCCTCAAGGACATGGCCGGGTCATGCCCGCCGATCTTCATGACCGAACTGGTCACGGCCATCCGCCAGGCCCACCCCGACCTGATCCTGCACTATCACCGCCACTACACCGACGGCCTCTTTGTTCCCGCCGTGGCTGCGGCGGCCAAGGCCGGCGCGCACATCGTGGACACGGCCATCGGCGCCTCGGTGCGCTGGTACGGCCAGGGCGAGGTGCTCTCCACGGCGGCCTACATCGAGGAACTGGGCCTGAAGACCAACCTGAACAAGGACATGATCCGCACCACGGGCTTCGTGCTGAAGCAGATCATGCCCTACTACGACCGCTACACGGCCCCCTACTTCCAGGGCATCGACTACGACGTCATCGAGCACGGCATGCCCGGCGGCGCGACCTCCTCGTCCCAGGAAGGGGCCATGAAGCAGGGCTACATCCACCTCTTGCCGTACATGCTCAAGTTCCTGGCCGGCATCCGCAAGATCGTGCGCTACCACGACGTCACGCCGGGCTCGCAGATCACTTGGAACACGGCCTTCCTGGCCGTGACCGGCGCCTACAAGCGCGGCGGGCGGCGTGGGCTGCGCAAGCTCCTGTCCGTCCTGGATCAGGTCGTCACCTTGCCCGAAGCGAGTCTGACCGACGAGATCCGGGCCGCGCGCCTGGAGATCTATCAGGATGCCAACGACGCCTTCCGCAACCTCCTCCTGGGGAAGTTTGGCCGCCTGCCCCTGGGTTTCCCGCCGGAATGGGTCTACGAATCGGCCTTCGGCCCGGAGTACAAGGCCGCCATTGCCCGCCGCACCGAGTCGTCGCCCCTGGCGACGCTGCCGGAGGTGAACGTGGCCAAGGAGCAGCAGAGCCTGGCCGAGCACATCGGCCGCACGCCCACGGAAGAGGAATTCCTCATGTACCTGAGTCACCCTGGCGATGCGCTCAATACCATCAAGTTCGTGGCCCGGTATGGCGACTGCAACCGCCTGCCCCTGCATGTCTGGTTCGAGGGTCTGAAGGCCGGTGACGAGATCATGTTCAAGGACAGCAAAGGCAAGCACCACGTGCTGAGCATGAAGCACGTCTCCCGGCCCGACGACCACGGCATGAGCCTCGTCTCCTACACCCTCGACTCCGAATCCTTCAGTCAACAGGTCAAGGTGGCCGAAGCGGCCGGACATGCGGAGACAGGCGTGGAGATGGCCGACACGAGGGATCCGTACCAGGTCGGCTCGCCTTCCAGCGGGGACCTGTGGGTCGTGCATGTCAAGCCCGGGGACATGGTCAGGAAGGGCGAGGAGCTCTTCAACATCTCCATCATGAAGCAGGAAAAGTCCGTGCTGGCCCCTGTGGACGGCATGGTCGAGCGGGTGCTCAAATTCGCCGACTACCAGGAGGACAAGAAGATGGTCCCGGTCAAGGAAGGCGAACTCCTGGTCGTGCTCGTGCCCGCGCCGCGCAAATGCCCGACCTGCTCCGCGCCGGTGACCAGGGACGACTTCAGGTTCTGCCCGGCGTGCGGGCAGAAGGTGTAGCATGGCCGCCGAGATGAACGCCGACCCGAAACGCAGTGATGAGTTGATCGATCTGGACGCGGCCCTCGCGGCCTGCCTCGACGCGGCGCGCGAAGCCTGCGCGATCCTGGTGCGGGGCCGGGCCGAACTCACGGGAGACATGGTCAGGACCAAAAGCCCCGGCGACGTGACCACGGACATTGACCGCCGCGCCGAGGACGCCATCCGCGGCCGGCTGCAGGCCGCCTTTCCCGATTTCGCCTTCACGGGCGAGGAAGGCGGCGCGCGCGGCCATTCGCGCTGCCGCTGGATCGTCGACCCCCTCGACGGAACCATGAACTACGTGCACGGCTTTCCCTTTTACGCCGTCTCCCTGGCCCTGACCGTGGACGACGAGGTCGTCGTGGGCGTGATCGCCGACCCGGTGCGCGGCGAAACCTTCTGGGCCGTGGCCGGCCGCGGGGCTTTCCTCGACGGCAAACCCATGGCCGTCTCGGACGTGAATTCGATGGACAAGGCGCTGGCGGGCACGGTCTTTCCGCCGCCCTCCTGGCCGGGACTGGATGCCTATCTGAAAAGATTTTGCAGGTTGACCTCGCACGCGGCCGGCGTCCGCCGGGCCGGGGCCGCCGCCCTCGACCTGGCCTACGTCGCGGCTGGCCGGCTGGACGCTTTTTTCGTCGAGAGCCTCAAGGCCTGGGACATCGCGGCGGGAATGCTGCTCATCACGGAAGCGGGCGGACAGGTCTCGGACATCTTCACGGAGGAGGCGCCATTGCGGACAAACCGCCTCGCCGCGGCGAACGCGCATCTGCTGCCCGCGCTGCTCGAACTGCTTCGGCGGGAAGACTGAAAAACCCTCCGTTCAGGCGGCTGTCCTACGATCTAGAAGCCGAGATGGGCCAGGGCGTACGGCTCCTCCCATTTCCGGCCCTTCCCGCACAAGCTCTCGATCTCCATCTGCAAGACAAGGCATTCGTGCAGACGATGTTCGATATGCCTGTCGCCCCTCTCCAAAAAATCCGGGGCCAGCTTCTGCACGAAAAACTTCAGAAGTTCCCTCTTCGCATCGGGATCATCAACGATTGCAACCCGCCCGGAGACCATGGCGCTGGCGTACGCGGTGCTGAACTTGTCCGGAAGGATCCTGGGATCTTCCACCACTACGAAGGCCCCGTGAGGCCTACTCTTCAGACATTCGATCTTTCGGCCTTCACGGGCACAATGAAAGATCAGCCGAAGCCTGTCCCCCGTATCCTGCAGGACGTAATTAAGCGGCACCCCGTAGGGCATTCCATCGGACCCGGCAAGGGATAGCACTCCCCAATCACAGCGTCGGAGCACCTCCACCGCCTCAGCGTCCTCGATTTTTCTTGCCTTCCGGCGTAACGAATATTCCATGCCTTCTCCTCGATCGTCTGGCTGGATTAGATATAAGTTCGCACAATAATGTGCCGATAATGAAAATTTCCCTCAGAACAAAGGCAGGGAACGCCACAATCCTTGACAAATGCAACCCAAACACCGGACCCGATGATTGCAAGCCTCAAGCAGGCGGCAACAAATTTGGAACAATCAGCGCATGCATCCGGCATCTGCTCGTCGTCTGCAATAAATCTTGAGTCCCTGGCCAAGAGGGATGCGCATCATCCCAAGCGGTACTTGATGCACCCGATCCTGACCACATCGTGGAAACACCAGGCATTTGCGGCTTCCTGGAGCGTCAAGCCAAAATTCCTTGTTCAGGAACGGACGGCACGCTTTGCAAGGTCGCCTGGATTGCCGCATTTCATGGTTCTCTTGTGGAAGTTAGCCAGCGCGCAGGCAGCAAAAAAACTGCCGCCCCCCATCAATTCCCGCTGACATCCACCACAAACCCCACCTCGTGGACCTTCCCGGATCTCTGGAATTGTCCCCACCCCTTGTACACCCCGGGGCCCGGGAAATGCACGTCAAAAACCACTTCGCTGGGTTTTGCGCCTGTTACGGGGTGCGCATGCACGAACGTGTGCCCATCCGCGCTGACCACCACCAGGTGTCCCATGGCCCCCAGATATGGCTCCAGATCCGCGACCGGAGACCCATCCAATCCGGAAAGCGTGAAGCCGATTTGGCGCCTGCCATAGCTCTTCTGCACGCTGATGTCGGCCAACAGGTCCGCAGTCTGCACCCTCCCGGGAACATGCGGCTGCAGTGGCGGGGCGGCCGGGGCATCTCCCGCAACCTGCACCTTGGCCATGAGGGTCATGCCCTCGGCGTTCTGGGGCTTGAAATCCGCATACACCAGATAGGTTCCTCCCACCGGGAAGACGAGGCCCATGCTCATCACCCCGGCCGCATCCATTTCAGGATGCAGGTGGGCAAAAACATCAAGACCCTGGCGGATGACAAAAAGGTGCAGCTTCTTTTCATGGACAACCTCCAGTTCCGTGACCGCCGACCCAAAGTCGTCTTTCAGCACCAGATCCAGACGAACTGGCTTGCCTGCCTCCACCGTGGCAGGGTCCGTGGCCAGGAGAAGCTGGTATCCCGCACCGTGACCATGCCCCGCATGGGTTGAGGACTCACCCATTCCGGCAGACCACACGGGCCCGGCCATACCCAGAAGGAAAAAAAGGAAAACGAGGAAACGCATGGTCACCTCCATTCTAACGGTGTGTATGTACATTCCTTTTCATAAGCATGGGAGAGAACAGGGCAAGAAGAAACGCGACAAATCTCCAGGACAACCACCGGAACACCGCCTCAGATCAGAGGGGCCGCATTGCCCGATGGGCAATCCGGGCAGTCGGCTCAGTTCTGGGCATTGATGTCCGTGATCTGCCTGTTCAGGGTCCAAAAATCATACATGTACCCGACCAGGAAGAGTCCCCCGGTCAGTAGATAAAGAACCCCCGTGACCCACTTGCCCATGTACATGCGGTGCGCCCCAAAAATTCCCAAAAAGGTCAGCAGGACCCAGGCCAGGGAGTAGTCGATCCTGCCCGGACGAAAGCGCAGGCTGGCCTTGCGGTCCATGGAGGGAATCAAAAAAAGATCGACGATCCAGCCGATGAAAAGGACCCCAAGGGTGAGAAAATAGACGGTCCCGGAGACGGGTCGCCCGTAATAGAAGCGATGCGATCCGGTAAAGCCGAAGATCCACAGCAGATAGCCCATGAACTTGCTGTGTGTTTCCATGTCCCTCGTTTCTCCCTTCATAACTCCACCCGGTCTTGTTGACCTTGCTCATTGAAAAAGCAATGGTATTGCGGACTGCCATCCAAAGAGGACACCGAGCAACCATGATTGACCCCCATCGCCTCACCAGCGTGTTCCTTGACCTGGTCCGTATCGACAGCCCTTCGCTGGGCGAAAAGGGCGTGGCGGACCACCTCAAGGCACGGCTCTCCGGTCGGGGATACGATATCCGTATCGACGATGCCAACCTCTCCACCGGTGGGGACACAGGAAACGTCATCGTCCGTGTTCCGGCCACTGGCCCCGGAGATCCCATGGCCTTTTCCGCCCACATGGACTGCGTGCCCCCGTGCCTGGGCGTAACGCCTGTCCTTGACAACGGCATTCTTCGCAGCTCCGGCAACACGGTGCTGGGCGGGGACGACAAGGCCGGGATCAGCGCCATCCTGGAGGCCCTGTTTCATCTGGAGGAAGAAAGAATCCCCCATCCGGATCTCTACCTGCTCTTCACCGTGTGCGAGGAGGCGGGCATGTTCGGGGCCAAGGGTCTGGACTTCTCCAGGATTTTGGCCCGCGAGGTCGTGGTCCTGGACGCCTGCGGCGACGTGGGCACCATCATCGTCCGGGCCCCGGCCAAGGCCGGCCTGAAGGTGGCCTTCCATGGCCGTGCAGCCCATGCCGGCATAGAGCCGGAAAAAGGGATCAGCGCCATCCAGATGGCGGCCGCGGCCATCAGTCGCATGCGGCTCCTGCGCATCGACGAGGAGACCGTGGCCAACCTGGGCCGCATCGAGGGCGGGGGGCCGACCAACATCGTCCCCGACTCTGCCACCTTGACCGGAGAAGCCCGTTCCCAGTCGGAAACGACGCTCATGAATCAGATCGGACACATGCGTGGCTGCTGCATGGACGCGGCCAGGGAATTCGGGGGCAGCTGCGATTTCAGCTTTGACATCTCCTACCCGGCCATGCACGTGCCTCAGGAGAGCGCGCTGCTGGGCCGGGCACTGCATGCCTGCGAGCGCCTGGGCCTGGTGGCCGCCGTCAAGGGCACGGGCGGGGGAAGCGATGCAAACATATTCTCCGGTCACGGGCTGTCCTGCATCAACCTGGGTATCGGCATGAGCAGGGTCCACACGACGGATGAATTCATCCGCGTTGCGGACCTGATCAAAACGGCCCGGCTGACTGCGGAGCTGATGCAAAGCTAGACAGCCGGCCACCCAGTCAAAAACACGGGCGACCCGCTGGGCCGCCCGTGTGCTTGTGCTGGATTCCAGACCGGACCGACGTCCGTCAGCAAAGATGGCCTCCCGCGCTCCCGCCCGTGTTCATCAGACGGGCCGCAAACAAGGGCGAAGCCCCTCATGCGCCAACCCATCACCCCAACCTGGCTGCCAGCAGCTGGTTGACCATGGCGGGGTTGGCCTTGCCCTTGGACTTCTTCATGACCTGGCCGACAAAGAATCCGGTCAGCTTCTTGTCCCCCCCCTTGAAGCGCGCCACTTCGGCCGGATTTTCGGCAATGACCTCGTCCACCAGGCTTTCGATGGCCGACGTGTCGGAGATCTGCACCAATCCCTTGGCCCTGACCCGGACTTCCGGGTCGCCGCCGGTCTCGAACAGGTCCTTGAACACGGCCTTGGCGATGTTCCCGCTGATCAGCCCTTCGTCCACCAGCTTGACCAGCTTGGCCAGCTCATGGGGCTGGACCTTGCAGGCCGTCAGGGCAACACCCCGGTCGTTCAGCTCGCGCATGACCTCGCCCATGACCCAGTTCGAAACCTTTTTGGGCTCGTTGTAGGCCTCCAGGGCCGCCTCGAAATAGTCGGCCACATCCTTTTCCGCTGTCAGCACTTCGGCATCGTAGGCGGGAAGTCCCAATGCTTCCTGGAAACGTGCGCAGCGGGCCGCGGGCAACTCGGGCAGTTCGGCCCTCCACGCCTGCATCCAGGATTCCTCGATGACCAGGGGCAGCAAGTCCGGGTCCGGAAAATAGCGATAGTCGTGGGCCTCCTCCTTGCCGCGCATGGAGCGGGTCACGCCCTTGGCCGCGTCAAAGAGCCGCGTTTCCTGGACAATCGCCTCCCCGTCCTCGATGGCGTCGATCTGGCGCTGCACCTCATAGTCGATGGCTCTCTGAATGTTGCGGAAGGAGTTCATGTTCTTGAGTTCCGTGCGCGTCCCGAATTCCTTCTGACCCCATGGCCGGATGGACACGTTGGCGTCGCAGCGGAAACTGCCCTCTTCCAGGTTCCCGTCGCAGATGCCCAGATAGACCAGGATGGCGCGCAGGCTTTTCAGGTAGGCCACCGCCTCTTCGGCCGAACGCATATCGGGCTCGCTGACGATCTCGATGAGTGGCACCCCGGCCCGGTTCAGATCCACATAGGAGGCGTTCTCGGCGGAGGAATGGATGTTCTTGCCGGCGTCGTTCTCCATGTGGATGCGGGTGATGCCGATGCGCTTCTCGCCCTGGCTGGAGTGAATGAGGATGTGTCCGTGCTCGGCCACGGGCAGCTCGTACTGGGAGATCTGATACCCCATGGGCAGATCGGGATAGAAGTAGTTCTTGCGGGCGAAGATGGACCTGCGGTTGACTTGGCAGTCCACAGCCATGGCCATTTTCACGGCATATTCCACAGCCCTCGCATTCAGAACCGGCAGCATGCCAGGCATGCCCGTGCATACGGGACAGGTGTTCTCGTTGGGCCCGGCCCCGAATTCTGTGGAGCAGGAGCAGAAAATCTTGCTTTTGGTCTTCAGCTGGGCGTGCACCTCCAGGCCGATGACTACTTCGTACTTCGACATGCGCTCTCCTCGCGCTTCAGCCCAGGGGCTTGGCGGCGTACAGCTCCGGATTGAGGGCCGGATCATTATACATTTTGCACTGGAAATAGACCTTGGGGCTCTTCACACCCCCGGCGTAGTCGTCGACCAGATCCAGGATGGCCCGGCCCAGATCCTGGTGCTGGGCCCTGAGCACGGCCAGCTTGTCCTGGCAACGGGACCGGTGTCCCTCGTCCACATCCTTTCGGTCAACCTGCTCGACCATGTGATAGATCTTCAGACTGAGGATGGACATGCGGTCCAGGGCCGCGCCCAAGGTCTCGGTGTTGAAGCGCCGCATTGTCCCGGACAGACCTTGCTGGGCGGGGAACCCCGCGATGGCTTGCACCAGCCAGTCGTCCACCTGCTCCATGAGGTCGTTCCGACGCTGATTCAGCATGTCGATCTCGCGCTTGCACGCGGTGATGACCGCGTCGTCCACGTCCCGGCGGCGGGCCCGATCCTCCACATGCCAGAGCAGGAAATTCTGCAGGTGCTGGCGCTGGACCAGGGCGACCAGACCTTCCCCGGCCTGGACCGCAGGCTCCACCTTGTGCCACAGGACAACGCATTCCATCTGGTCCGCGCATGCGGCGTGCAGCAGGCCCTTCAGGGCTTCAGGAGTAATGTGCATCTGGATGCCTCGAACCTTTATTTTTTGAGCAGGAGGTACACGCGGCTGCGCTCCTGCAGATGGCCGGCCAGAAATTCAGCCCTGGCTCCGGCTCCGCAGAAAAGGTCCAGCCGGCTGCCCTTGATGGCCCCGCCCCGGTCCTGGGCCAATCCCAGGAATGCCGTCCTCGACCGGGTTCCGTCAGGTTCCGGCAAGGCGGCCTCCACGGCCAGGATGCTGCCCAGGGGCAGAAAGGCTGAATCAGTAGCCATGCTGACCATCGGCGTCAATGTCCGACCCATGGCCCCCAGCGGGCCGGCATCGGCCAGACGGAAAAAGACATAACTCGGATTCGTGAACAACAGATCCCACATCTCCCGGGGATGATCCTTGAGGTAGGCCCTGATGCGCTGCATGGACATCTCTTCCCGGGGGATGAGACCGCGCTCGATCATGACCTTGCCCAGGGAAACGTACTCGTGGCCGTTTTTGCCAGCATACAGCACATGCCGAACCGTTCCCCCTGGCAGCAGCAGCCGGCCGGAGCCCTGAATCTGCAAAAAATAGACGTCCACAGGGTCGTGTGTCCAGGCGATGGGGGGTTCCATCCCCTCCAAGGCCCCATGCCCATCGATCTCCTCCCTTGTAAAAAAAGGTGCAATCTCAGCTCCTTCCATGCGATAGGTCAGGGTCTGGCCAGACCAGCGGGGATGAAAGCGGCCCAGGTCAGCGCTGCGCAACGACGATGGGAGACCGTAGATGGGCACAGGGTAGTCGGGACGGGGTTCCAGGCTTCCTTCCAGTTCCGGCTCATAGTAGCCGGTCATGAGCGGCTCAGGGCAGACCTCCTGCCACATGAAGTCGCGGGCCAGCAAGCCAGGCTCTGTCTGAAGCCGGGGGAGGATGGCTTGCAGATGTTCCAGGGAAGCCGCCAGAGCGCCCCAGGTCCACGTCGTCCCGGCCGAGGAAAGCGCCTTTTCCCCCTGGGGCCTGTTTCGTGCGTATGCCAGGGAATAAGCCACGGCCCTGGCAGTGGCCTCGGCGTTGCCCGCCACAGCTGCGGCTACCCGGACCGGGAATTCCTGACCAGGATCGCTTTCCACCAGCAGAGGCTGCCTGGTTGGCGCCGCGCAGGCGCAAAGAAGCACCGCCAACAGGAGGACCGGGACACACCTGCTCACAAGGCCCGTCCCTTGTCTGGAATGCGGGCGTCGAAATACTTGCCCACGCCGTATTCCATGCGCCGGAAGAAGCGCTTGGGATCGGGACCAATGATCTGCATCTCAGGGTGTTTCTGCTGCATGTCCAGGGCGATGTGCATTTCCTTGGTGCAGCCGGTGGAAAACGTGGCATCCTTGCCATGCCATTCCGCCGGAACCGGCTCGCCCATCAGCTCGAAACTGGCCTCGATGTCGGCCACTGTCTGAAACCTCCACACGTCGATGAAGCCGCTGCGCTGGACCCGCTCCCACATGTACATCAGATCATCTCCGTCCATCCCTTCCACGAAATGCTCGGCCGGATTGATGATCAGCAGGTTGGCGTGTTTGGCCCGCAGGTTGCCCACAAAGGTGTTGACCACTTTCACGGCCACCTTCACCTGGCCCGGAATGCTGCCGATAATGGCGCTGTAGAACATGACCTGCTTGCCTTTGCCCCTCGCCGTGCGCATACGGGCGATGATGGCATCGGCCTGGGCCACGACCTGAAACTCGGTGATCTTTCTGACGCGCTGCGATTTCTCCTTGAAGCAGACCTGGTCCGCACCAAGCCCATCCTGGTACAGGCAGAGAATGTCCCGGGTAAAGAGATGGGAATTCTGGATCAGGCGGCGATGATTCGGATACCCCTTGGCGATGATCAGATCCGCCTCCTTCCAGGAGCGCGCGAATGTCACGCTGGTCCTCCACAAATTGAGGCGCTCGCGCGTCCCGTCGGATATCACCAGCAGCGCATTCTCCCGCAAGGCCCGCAGCAGTTCGTTCTTGGACATGCGGCTGTTTTCCACGAAGAAGGCCTCACCCAGGGCGCTGGCCAGGGCCGGGTCGTACTCCACGTCCCAGAAGACCGGATTGTCCAGGCTGAAGCCTTCCTTGAATACCAGGATGACCTTGTGCCCCAGGCGGATCAGCACGCGGATGAAACGGAGATCGAAGATGATCTCACCGCTGCTGCCGGCCAAAAACAGAATCTTGAGGGACTTCTGACCCGATTCCGGCCCCATGATCCGGGTCAGGATCTCGGCAAATTCCGGCCAGGGGGTTCCCACGTCTGCAATGAGGGCCGTGTTGTCCCTGGCCTTGACCGAGCCCTGCCAGATGGACGGGCGCAGAGACAGCCGACACAGACGGGCCAGCTCAAGCACGTCAAGCTTCCAGCGCAGGTGCTGTATGGATGTGCATCCCAGGGTCGAATCGGGACAGGAGTAGAGACAGTTGTTCATGGCCGCGCTGTCCATGAACTCCAGGGCCCGCTTGTTGGCCTGGCGTTTCTCATTGCGCTGCGGGTCGTGCACCCCGCTCATGGCCATGAAAATGGTCAGGAGCTGTTTCAGAAAGCGGGAGGGGATCAGAAACGGGGCATGCAGAACCTGCCTGACCTTGTGCCGGGACAGGGCGAAAATCTTGCGCCGTGTATAGCGGTCCTTGATATTTGTCTTGGCCAGATGCACGAGCATGCGCCACTTCTCCCGGTATTCGAGGCGCAGGGCCGTGGACAGGCGGGTATGCAGCAGGTTCTCGAACATCTCGTCCGAACAGGGCACGAAGACCTGGTCATCTTCCAGGTCCACCATGAAACGAAGCTGCTCCAGCTGCGCATTCTCCCCCGGATTGACGTTGGGCTCGATGTTGTTCTCGGTCATGAAATGCAGCAGCCATGCGTCGAGATAGGGGTCGCGGCCGTACCTCAGCTCGCGAACCGTGGAGAAGTCGGGCAGTTTGGGCATCAGCTCTCCCGGATGAATCCCTTGGACTTGAGTTTGTGCGCGTACTGGGAATGCACGGGGCGGATGAGGTGCAGCCGTTTTTCCGCCCTGGAGGCAAAGACATTGTCCCCCGGCACGAGAACCACTCCGGTCTGGCCGTCCTGGGTCAAATACACGTCGGAGACCGCCTCCCGCACCAGCACGCGCAGATCGTTTTCAAAAGGCAGGATCATGGGCCGGAAAGCGTGCAGGAAGGGGCAGATAGGTGTCAGGGCAAAGACGTCGAGTTCCGGATAGACCAGGGGACCGCCTGCGGAAATGGAGTATCCCGAGGACCCTGTGGGCGTGGCCACGATCATCCCGTCGGCACGCACCGTGCCCAGGTGATCGTTCCCATACCACATGTCCAGGCGTATCATGCGGGCCAGGCTGCCGCAGCTAATGACCAGATCGTTGACCGCATAGCCTCGGAAATGTTCCTGCCCGCGCCGGATGACGCTGAAGCTGATGACCAGACGCAGGGACATGTCGTATTCCCCGCGCAGGATTGATGTCAGGGATTCCCGCCAGTCCGTGGGGGATAGCTCTGTCAGGAACCCGACCTTGCCCAGGTTGAGGCCCAGAATGGGTATGTCCAGATCCAGGACGGCCCGGGCGATGCTCAACAGCGTCCCGTCTCCTCCCAGGGTCAGGATCATGTCCACATCCTCCCAGGTCGAGACGCAGTGCACCTTTTCCTTGGTGGATTCGACGATGCGGACCGACCGGCCCTCGACGATCAGCCACTCCCTGATCTGCCCGGCCATATTCCCGGCGAGTTTGTTGCCATCGTTGTAGGCGAGGACGATATTGGAGATGATTTTTCCCATGCGGCGGACTCTACGCAAAAGCACAGGGGTGTTCAAGAACAGCCCGGCCTCTGCAGACCGCAGAGGAATCTCTCCCTGTTCCCCCGCTCCGGACAGTCTCCTTCGCGTACCCTGAAAAAAACCTAAAGTTTTTTTCCGCCTGTCCGATAAGGCGTTGTGAGAGGTATGAACCGTGACAGTGAGCCCATTTCTTGTCAAAAACGTGATGCGGACCTATGACCAGCAGCAGGAGACCGGCAGGCGGATCGCCAGGTTCAAGAAATACATGGACCGCGCCGGAATGGGAGACTCCGTATCCATTTCCAGGGAGGCCAAACGGCGCCAGCTCGTGGAAAAAGTGGCCAGGGAAATCGTGGACAACCTTATCGGTTCCGAGAGTTCCAATCCGGTGGTGCAGGATATCAAGAGGCAGCTTGCCAGGGAATTTGGAAATGACCTCGTTTTCAGATACCCTTCGGACGGAAACGGGCTGCAGATCCTCAAAAGAACAGACATTGGCGTTGCGGAATTGACCAACGGACAAAAGGATGCTTTCATGCAGCGTCTGTGGGAAGTCGCCGTAACCCGGGTTGACGAGACAATGCTGTAGGGGCTTTCCGGGGACGACATACGCCACCTGAAAGCCAGCAAGGCCGGTGTGTACCCGGCAGGAGCGGACCATGACCATCAACACCATCACAACTCGTGTCGGATACGAATCGCATCGACTGGAACAAGCGGAACAGCAGCGTCAGGAGACCCAGCAGGTCCCCGCGCAGCAGGACGCCTCGTCCGACCGCGTATCCATATCCGACGAGGCCCGGATCAAGGCCGGCACACTGAAGGCCGCCCAGGAAAGCGATGGGGTGCGGCCGGATGTGGTGGCCGAGGCCAAGGCCAGGATCGCCGCTGGCCAATACAAGATCGACAGCCGGGATATCGCCGCCAGCCTGGTCAAACAGGAACTCGACCTGTGGGGGTGAACCCCGGATGCGTGTAACTGCCTGAAGGATCGAAAGCCTGGCCTCACCGGCCAGGCTTTTTTCATGCGTTGACCAGCCGCTGGTCAGGACCGCCCAGGTCCTTGAGCAGGATGCGGGAAGGGAAGCCCAGGTCCATCTGTGGAGACTGCAGGCCCAGGCGTTCCCGGACATTGATGCAGATGGGTCCGCTCAGGTTGAGGGTCGTTTCCCCGGGATTTCCCTTCGGCACGGTCACACTGACCAGGACGACCAGGTCGCGCATGGCTCTCGCCTTGAGAATGCGCTCCTCGGCCTCGGCCAGCCTGATCTCGTATCCTGGCAAAAAGGAGAGGGGGTCCGCCAGCATCATGCCCATGGCCGCAGTCTCCAGGCTCTGCAGGAAATGAAAGGGCGAACCGGGCTTGAACTCCACCAGCGCGAATTCCCGCAACGTCTCGAATCCGATCAGTCCGCGGGGGAAAAAAATTGTTCGGTCCGGGGAGACTTCCAGCGGACCGATGCGGGAATCTAGCGTTGTACTGTTCTTGCCCATAGTGTCGCCGCCGCCATGAGGTCGTTGTTGTCGTGTTCCAGAGCCGAAGTGTTCTGGGACCGGACCTTGATGTAAATCTCTTCCCTGTACACGGGCGTATGCTCAGGCACCTCGAGACCGATCTTGATGTGCTGGCCGTTGACGCTGAGGATCGTAATCTTGATGTCATCGCCCACATGCACGCTTTGCCCTGGGCGACGGGACAGAATCAGCATACATCCTTCCTAGAGGTAGTCGACCAGGCTCATCCGCATGATCATTGACGAAGATTTGAGCACTGTCTGATACGCAAGCTGCTGATTGGAGAGATCCGTCAAAAGCGAGGCCAAATCCACGTCTTCGATGGCACTCATGCGTTCTTCCTGGTTCAGCTTCAGCCCGGCCAGTACGGCGCCCGCTACATCAAGCCGGTTCTCCCGTGCGCCAACCGAAGCGAGTTGGGTGGAAAAGTACTCCTGGGAGACCTTCAAATTTTCGAGGCCAGCGGCGCATCCCTGCTGATCGTTGTTTTCCAGGGCCGCGACCAGCTTGCCCACGCTGACGAAAATATTCCTGGCCACATCGGAATCGGCGAATACGGGTTCGGCCCCATTCTCGTAATAGCCGCCAAAAATTTCTGACCCGATGTTGTTGATCTGCACATACTGGCCAGCGGAAATCTCCAGGTTGTGCCTGGCGGTCTGGGGGTGGATGACAAACTGGGCATTTTCAGCCAGGAGGCCGTTTCCATCCCGTTCCGTGAGCATGAGCCTCCCGCCGGGCACCAGCAGTAGGGCCTCGTCTGGGCCGGCATTTTCAGCCGAATGCCCTGCGGACCAGCTCAACCCTCTGTCGGTGCTGTAGGAATAGCTGATTGCCGTTCCTGAGCCAATGGTTGCCGCGCTGTCGATGCGAACCATGACGTCGCCCGGAAATACCCCCTTGCCCACAGCGTTGATGGAAGCCCCGAGCTGAATCACGCCGGTAAGATCCGCGTGCACAGTCAGGACCAGCCCCGTGACGCCCTGACCGGGCGGACCTGCCAGCCGCACTGCGCCATACGGAGTTTCCAGCCTCCCCTCTTCCACGCCTGTATTCACTTCCACAGGAGTGGGGGGGGCCCAAACCGAAGACCCTGCAAGCCGATACTGATAGGCGATGTTCCCGCCGATGGATCCGCCCACAACCTGCACTTCGACACTTCTGGAAAAGCCGCCGACCGGCACCGCCGTGACGACGGGGTTTCCGCCCTGGTACGTCACGGCGGACTGGGACTCGTGATCGCCCATGTACATGGCCGTTGGCGCGATGGTCAGCCAGGAGCCGCTTGAGATTTTCGTATTGGATGCCGGACTCAGCGCCACCTCATATCCCTCCTGCAGCGCAACGCTGACCCCGCCCAGATCAAGTGCGAATGGTCCGACTGAACCCAGGGTTTGGGTAGTCCAGGTCGCACCTCCATCCTTGCTGTAGCGGTAGTCGATGTCCTGGCCACCCACCGCCGCGGTGGCCCCCTGATCTCCCAGAAACTGCACCATGATGCTGCGGGTGGACGAGCCAGTGGCCGTGCCCAGGGCGTTCCCATCCTGGTCGTAGACCATGAGGGCCTCGGCATAGGCGTTGGCATCGAACTTGTGGCCTGCGAAAATGGACGACCCCTCGTAGGTGGTATTGGCCAGATTCACCAGCTGGCTGAAAAGCTGGCGCGCTTCATGGGCAATGGCCTGCCGGTCCGGAGCGGTCATGGTGCCGGTGGACCCCTGTTCGGCCAACGCCTTCAATTTGCTCAGAATGGTGCTGACCTGGGTCATGGATTCATCGGCCAAGCCCAGCCAGCCTGACGCCGTGTCGATATTGGCCTGGTATTGGGTGATGGCTGAAAGGGAACTGCGGTAGTTCAAAATCCTGGCCGCACCGATGGCGTCATCCGAAGGCTGGTTGATGCGCTTCTGGCTGGAGGCCTGTGTGTTCAGTTCCATCAACCTGGATTGGGTGTTCTCCAGGTTATAAAGAAAACTGCTGTATTGACTGCGAAGGGATACACGCACTGTCCGCCTCCTAGGACTTGAGCCCCAACAAAACCTCCAACATGGATTCCGCGGTGGTGACGAGCTTGGCCGCCGCGGTATAGGCATGTTGAAACTTGATCAGATTGGTCATTTCCTCGTCCAGATTCACGCCGCTGACCGCCTCCTGCTGGGCCTTTAGGTCAGCAGCCAGGGCCGCGTTGAATTCATGCCTGAACTTGGCGTTGGCGGTGTCGGATCCGATCAGGGCCACGAAGGCGGAATAATATTCCCCCAGGGTCTGCGACGTGATGCCGCCGGAAGACGTGCCGATCCTGACATCGGCCCTTTGCAGGGATGCGATGGCCGAGGCGGTCGTGTTGTCCCCGCGATTCATTTCCCCTGCCCCGTTCACATGCCCGGCATTGATGAACGAGGGATTGTTCGCGACAGTGGCGTTGAGGGTCAGCGTCCGCGCATCCGAACCGTCAAAAAACGTGTTGATGCCCAAGGCCGCCATCAGCCCGCTGGAGTCAGACCCAAAGGCGAACCGGGATCCATCCTCCGCTGCCAGGTGCAGCCTGCCGCCCAGAATGCTGGCCTCAATGCCTTCGATGGAGGAAAATGCAGCGACCACATCCTCCAGGGAATGGGCCTGGGGGTCGAAATTGACTCCGGAAAACAACGGTTGTGAGTTTTTCAAAACGCCGGTGGTCTGATCGTACACATAGACCATGACATTGCCGTTGGTCAGCCTGTCCCGGAATACCAGCCCCGCTTCTGCAGTGCCCAGTCCGGATGCCGCGTCCGAAACCCCGTACGTGCCGACAACCTCCGCGAACCGGTCCGTGCCCGCCCCCTGGGAATGAATCCTGTTCACCTCCCACGCCAGGCTGGAGGAAAAGGCGTCCAGCATTTCGATGTATCCCCCCGCGCTGGCATCGCGGAATTGGAAATATCCGGCCAGGCTTCCTCCGGTCAGCCTGCGCTCGTTGTCTCCCCCATTGGGAAGAACCTGCGGGGTAATATTGACCTTTGAGGTTGCCGTTTCATACCAGAAAAGCGTTTTCTGGGTCAGAACATGGAATGTGTCCCCGGCGGCCAGGGGATTTCCTGACCCGGCATCGAATGTGAGCACCCCCCTGCCATCAGGCAAACGCAGGCCGGACTCGCTGGTGGTGAAAATGCTGACCCCATTCCCGTCCGTGAGCCAGGTTTTGCCACCGTCGTTGGACACCCGGTATGTGGCCGTGCCCACGGCTCCTGCGTCTACGATCTTTACGGTATAGCCGGTGGAGCTTTCACCGCTGAATCCGACGGTTCCATCAAATGCCGAAGGGCTGGCCAGATCGGCGATGGTCTGAGGCCCCTCGAAGGCCAAGCGGAAAAATCGGGCTCCATCGACCAGGGTTTGCCCGGCCTTGGTCAGAACCGTCACATTGCCCAGACCATTGTCGATATAGGTAATGTCCATCTTCTCGGACAGTTGACGGACAAGTGCCGCCCGTTCGTCTCGCAGCCCGTTGGCGTTGTTCCTGCCCGTTTCCTCACTGACGGTGATCTGTGTGTTTATGGATGCGATATTGGCCAGAATCGCGTTGATTGTGTCAACTTCCTGGGAGATCGCATCGTCTGCGCTTGTCTGCAGGGCTTGCAGATCCTCTTCTGCCGCCTGGACGGCGTTCTGCAGATTGAACGCGTGGCCCAAAAGGGCGTTGCGGATGCCCGAGTTTTCCGGATCCGCCGAGAGGTCCTGCCAGCTGGCCCAGAATTGCGACAGGACAGCATTGAGACCACCGGAATTGGCTTCGTTGAAAATTTTTTCTAAACCATTCAAATTACTATATAATGTTGACCAGCGCTCCTGTTCGGACAATTTGGCGTTGTACTGTTTCTCTACGAACTCGTCGAAATGGCGGATGACCTGGGTCGCATTGACCCCTGTGCCAAGCTGGCCCGGCGAGTAGTTGATGTAGAGGCCGTCCTCCAGCACCACAGCCTGGCGGCTGTACCCTTCTGTGTTGGCGTTGGAGATGTTGTTGCCGACAACCTCAATGGCTGCCTGGCTGGCAAACAGGGATTTTTTGCCGATGTCGAGCAGGCTGGTGACACCGGGCATCACAACCTCCCGCGCACCAGGGCTGCAGTGGACGGACGATTGTGCCAGGAGCCCTTGGCCGTGTAGGTGTTGCGTTCCCTGGGAGCGACCTGATTCTGAAAATGGCTGAGCAGCTGCCCGCTCTGCTTCCACATGGCCATGGCCAGATCGGCATTCATGGTCGCCTGCCGGGCGCAGTCCTGCTCCCAATCAGCGAGTTTTCTCCTCCACAGCAAGAAATTGTCCGCAGAGGGCCCATCCACTCTCCCCACGAAATCGTTCAGACCAGCATATCCCCAACCATTGAGCAGGCGCCTCATGCATTCCCGCTCGCGCACCAGCTGTCTGATCAATTCCTGGATGGACATTTCCAAGCCAGCCACGTGGTCCGGCCGCCCGGCCCGGAGCAGGGCGTACTCCTCCTGCAACAGCATGCACAGAAGTTCCGTGCCCTGGGCCTGACGATGAAGCGCATCGAATATGCTCTGCTGCATGGCGTATCCTTGTGGGTGAAATATGAAGGCGCGGGGTCCGGAATTCTGTGCCGGGTCCGCCCCCTTTGTGCAAATGATCTGCAATGATCCGGCCATATCAGTTTTCGGTGCCAACGCCTTGGGAATCGGGGGTTCACGTTGCCCTGCCTGCCGCCAAGGCCCCGGGCTGCCGGCAACTTTTTCCCGCCCTTACAGGTCTCCCTCGACATCCATGCGAACCACCCGCAGCGCTTCCTCCAGTTCCGACATGGAATCTCCGGCTGCGGCCAATCCGGCCTGCATGCCGCCCGCTGCGTGCTTCCGTTCAATGCGCTCGGCCAACTTCTCGGCCTCCTTCTGGGCCGCCTGAGCGGCCAGAGTGCTGGCCTGGACTGCCATGGCCTGGGCCGCCACGGGCTCCCTGGCCATCTTACTTTTGTCCAGCGGCTGGAGGGGACTGGCAGATGACGTATTCCGACTGGCGTTCATCAACCGCTCGGAAAGACTGGTGTAAAGCAGGTCAGACAGACCGATGCCACCGCCCTGGGCCATCTTCACAGACAACTCCTGGTCGAACATGGAAAGGTAGCTTTCCTCCTCCTTGGAGTGGAGCATCCCGTCTTTGGGCACGGACCCTCGCATCTGCTTCCAGATCTGGCTGATGAACACCGCCTCGAAATCCTGGCAGGCCTTCTTCAGCTTGACCGCGTTCAGCTTCTTTTCCGGATGCAGGCCGGACCGCAGTTCCTCCAGACGTTGTTCCAGATTCTGGGTGGCGTCGCCAGTCAATGGGGCATTGGTAACCAGTTCGCTCATGATGTTTTTCTCCCGCCGCTAGAGGACTTCAAGATCGGCGTGCAGGGCTCCGGCCGACTTCATGGTCCGCAAAATGGAAATAAGATCCCGCGGCGTGGCCCCGATGGCGTTCAAGCCATCAACCAGCTCCTGGATGGACGCCCCGCTCATGAGCACAAGCCGCCTCTGCTCCTCGCGGACCGCCAGCTGGGTTTGCGGCGTGACTGTGGTCTGACCCTGTGAAAAGGCACCTGGCTGGGAAACCTGGGGCTGTTCGGCCACAATCACGTTCAGATTGCCGTGGGACACAGCGACTTTGGACAATGTCACGTTCGACCCCAAAACCACGGTTCCTGTCTTTTCATCCACCACCACCTTGGCCCGCCCGTCTGGACGCACCTCGATGTTTTCCAGGGAGGCCATCAAGGAGACAATGTCTCCCTGATGCCGCTCAGGAACGCTCAGTTTCACCGTGGAGGCATCCTGGGCCCGGGCATACTGGCCGCCCATGGCCCGGTTCAGGCTGTCAGTGACCTGCTTGGCAGTGGAAAAATCTTCCACATGCAGATGGATGGCCACGTCCTTTTGCTCATTGAAGCTGAAAGGAACGCTGCGCTCGATGACAGCCCCCCCCGGAATGCGCGCCACCGTCGTGATATTCTTGCTGGCCGAGGACGCCTCCCCTGCGGCCGAATATCCCCCCACAGCCAGGGGTCCCTGGCTCAAGGCATAGACATTCCCGTCCACTCCCTTGAGGGGGGTGAGTAAAAGCACCCCGCCAAAGAGAGAGGCCGCATCGCCCACGGATGAGACCGTGACGTCCATCTTGGCACCTGGTCGGGACGAAGCCGGCATCTTGGCCGTGACCATAACTGCAGCCACGTTCTTGGGCTTCAGCGAGCTGCGGTCGACCTTGACTCCCATGCTTTCCAGCATGTTGGCCATGGACTGGATAGTGAACTGCGATCCGCTCTTGTCGCCGGTGCCGGCCAGGCCGACCACTAGGCCATATCCAACCAGATCGTTGCTCCGCACGCCCCCGAAATTGGCTATGTCCTTCAGCCTCACTCCCCAGGCCTGGACCACCATGGCCAGGAGGAACAGGGTCAGCCCCATGGTCCGCCAGAACAGACGCATTCCTTTAGAACGGCCACACATTGTCGAGTATCCTCCCCAGCCAGCCGGGCTGCTGTTTTTCCGCCAGCACGCCCTCGCCGTACAACTCGATGCGGGCTTCAGCCAGGCTCGTGGATTTGATGGTGTTGTCTGCGTTGATGTCCCGATCCCGGGCCACGCCCTGGACCAGCACAATCTGTGTTTCCCCGTTGACTCTGGTTTCCCGGGCGCCGACCACTTCCATCAACCCTCCGCCCAGGACCCGGGTCACCCGGGCCGCCACGGTGGTGGTGATGACGCTTTCACGCTTGGTCTCGCCGTCGCCCTCGAAGTCGCTCTTGGATCTCGCGCTGATCATCGGGCCCTCTCCCACCTCGGCTCCAGGGATCAGGGGCAGCTTGTCCCGCCCGAGGAAGGCGCTCACCCCCAGATCCATGGTGTTTTCCTTGTCTGCCGTGGTCGAGGCCTTGTTCTTGGCCAAGGTGGTTTCCATGACCTTGATCAGCAAAATGTCCCCCACCCTTCTGGCCCTGGCGTCGGAGAAAAGCGCTGTGGCCCCGTCAGGGTCGTAAAGTGAACCCGGGTTGGCCGCCGGAGCCATCCGCTCCTGTGGTGGCGGGGCAACCACCGCGGCGGGCATCGCCGGCCGGCCCGCAGCCCTGCATCCCGCCAAGCCCAGGGCCAGCAGCCCTATCATATACAATCTGTTGTTCATGTTTCCCTCTGGTTACGGCACCTGCGCCGTTTCTGCATCGACCACGCGTGCCGCCACCATCCGACGGCTCTGCACGTTCCGGACCCGGATCACGCTTCCGATGCTCCCGTCTTCAAGGCTTTCCACAGGCACGCTCAGCCTCAGATGCTGCCCCGCGTAGACCAGGGTCAGCACCTTGCCTTTGACCACTTCCGGTATACGTTCCACAGCCTCGGCCGCGATGACCTGTCCCTCGCCCACAGGGGCCGCCATGCGCAGAGCTACTCCCCGACCGTCCCAGCAAGGACGAGGCAGATACGCCAGATTCTTGCGCGCGAAGGTTACCAGCGCAGGTTCCAGCACATCCCCTCTGTTCAGGACGCGGGCCGCGCACGGCACTGTTTTCCAAACGTCGGCAAAGACCGTTCCCGTGAAGCTCTGCACCACGCCGCCTTCCCTGTTCAATGCCTCCAGGCGCAGACTGATCCGCCCGGGAGCCAACACCCCGGCTGGAACAACCCTGATCTGCACGGGAGTCTTGTCCTTGATGAACAGGTAATCGGCGATGCGGTAGTCGCGGATCTCCACCTCGCCCTCGAGATGCGCCAAGGCCTGAGTCAAAATTTTGTTAATGTCCTCGCGCATGGCCACAGCGCTGATGACCTGCCCTCCCCGCTGCACCTGTACCTGCTCCGGGACTTCGATTTCCGGCAATCCCGGTCCGAACCGCTGGATAATAAGCTCCTTCAGCCTGGATCCGCTCAGATTGGCCCGCGCCCCATCGAACCTGGGCGCGGCCAGCAAGGGTCTGTCCGCAATGCTGGCCATGGCCGCCACTGCCCCGTCCCCCTCTGCCCGGGCCAGGTCCGCCAGCCTCAGCACCGGCCCATCCACGCATACGGCCCCGGCCAGGATCAGACGCCCCTCGGCTTGGGCCAGCACAGGGAAAAGCATAAGAAGAAGGACCACGGCGGCACGCATGCGACTACCTCTTCATCTGGTTGGCGATCTGCAGCAGGGTATCGGCCGTGGTGATGGACTTGGAGTTGGCCTCGTAGGCGCGCTGTCCCACGATCATATTGACCATTTCCTCCACGATCTCCACGTTGGACATTTCCAGGAAACCCTGGGCCAGGGTCCCGGCGTTGTTCTCGCCCGGGACGCTTTCCACGGCTTCGCCCGAGCCGTCTGTCTGCACATAGAGATTGCGCCCCACGGCCTTGAGTCCGGCAGCATTGACAAAGGTGTAGATGGGGATGTCCGTGGCCGCTAGCTCCGCTCCGGACTTGTCCACACAGGTCAGGTGCCCGTCCTCGGTGACGACGATGTTCTGGGTTTCTTGGGGAACAATGAATTCCGGCTGCAGGGGATGCCCGTTGTCCGAGACGATGCGGCCATCGCTGTCGAGCTTGAAGGCCCCGTTCCTGGTGTATGCCTCCTCGCCGTTCCGGTCCACGCGGAAGAAACCGTCCCCTTCGATGACTAGGTCGAGCTGGTTGCCCGTGTTCTGGAAATCGCCCTGGGAGAAAATCTTGTGCACCGAAACTGGCCGCACTCCCATGCCGACCTGCATGCCCACGGGCAGCTCATTGCCGTCCTGGGTGGTGGAGCCGGCGATCTTCATGCTCTGGTACATGAGATCCTCGAATTCGGCCCGGTTTTTCTTGAATCCCGTGGTGTTGACGTTGGCCAGGTTGTTGGCTGTCACGTCCAGATTGAGCTGCTGGGCGATCATGCCCGAAGCGCTGGTCCATAATGCGCGGATCATTTTTCATCTCCTTGCGGCGTTGCGTGATGTCTGCTCCAGGCCACCCCGGCGGGACACGCTGCGCATCAGCGCGGCGCGCCGACTTCGGCGATGGCCTTCTTGTCTTGCTCAAAAGTCCCGGTGATCATTTTCTGGTAGGCTTCAAAGGCGCGAATGGCCTCGATCATGTTGACCATTTCCCCGACCACCTCGACATTGGCGCTTTCCAGGAAACCCTGCTCGATGCTTGCGGTTCCGGTCGCCACAGGCTGGACCAGGGTCTCGGGCCTGACCCGCAGCAAAGAATTACCCGCCTTTTCCAAGGATTGGAGATCCTCGACCGTGACCAGGGAAATGGTGTCGATGCGCTCCCCGTCCACGGTCAGAGAGCCGTCCTCGCCCACCAGGACGACTCCCGTTTCCGGGATCTGCAGCGGTCCACCGTCGCCCAGCAGCCTGTTCCCGTGGCCGTCGACCACAAGTCCCTCGCTGGAACGATGGTAGACTCCCTGGCGGGTCAAAAATTCCCCTTCCGGAGTCTGGACCCGGAAGAATCCTTCCCCGGAAATCGCCAGATCCAGCGGATTTCCAGTGGCCTTGAGGCTCCCCTGGGAAAAATCAATGACCTGCTCGGCGACCTTGGTCTGGGCCAGGAGGTGACCCTTGGGCCAGGGCACCTGCCTCTCCAGTGTCGTGTTGGGGTCAAGCAGATCATGGGCATGGCGGCGGAATGTGTCCTGGAATGCCAGCTTGTCGCCCTTGAAACCTGTGGTGTTCACGTTCGCCAAATTATTGGCGATGATGTCCAGGCGATTCTGCTGGACCAGGGCACCGAATGTGGCGCTGTAACTGCTTTCCTGCATGGGAAACCCTCCTTGACATGTGGTGGAAAGCAAATACCAGGCCAGAAAAAAGATCTGTTCTGGAGCCAGGGTCGCAGCCTGTAAAAAAAGACTTGACGCCCCTCCCCCGCCTCATGCAAGGGAGACGATTGCAGAGCGGGTGTAGCTCAATTGGCAGAGTACAAGCTTCCCAAGCTTGGTGTTGCGAGTTCGATTCTCGTCACCCGCTCCACTCCTGTATGTAGTCATACTGACATTTCGGTAGCTGATGGGGGTGGGCCTTTCCGTGGTCCACCTTTTTTTTTCCGGCAGGCGATATGGATACACGTGACATTCACGCTCGGCTTATGGAGATCGTCACTCCCCTCTGCCAGGCCCGGGACCTCGAGGTCTGGGGCATTGAACTGCTGTTCGGCGCAGGTGGGAGGCACAAGATTGTCCGCATCTATCTTGATTCGGCCCAGGGCGTGGGCATCGACGAGTGCACGGAAGTCAGTCGGCACCTGAGCCAGGTATTGGACGTGGAAGACATCGTCCCGGGGACCTACACCCTGGAAGTCTCCTCACCAGGCTTGGAGCGATTGTTCTTCTCTCCCGAGCAGATGGGCCGCTACCTTGGCCAGACGGTGCACATCCGGCTGGATCGGCCCCTCAATGGCAGAAAGAATTTCAAGGGCCGCCTGACCGCCGTGAATCCTCCCATGTTCAGCGTGGCCGAAGAGAACTCGAGCTTCGAACTGCACTGGGACAACGTGGGCAAGGCCCATCTCGTCTACGAACATCCCGAACAGGGTAAGCCCGGCAAGCGCTAGATCCGCACGGATCATTTTTCTAGAGAACGGAGGACGTTCATGAATTTGGAACTCAAGAAAGCCATCGACCAGATCAGCAAGGACAAAGGGATTGACCGCGACATGCTGATCGACACCCTGGAAGAAGCCATCCGGGCCTCAGTGACCAAAAAGTACGGTGATAAGATGGATATCGAGGTCACCTTCAACGAAGAGACCGGTGACATCGAGGTTTACCAGTTCAAGGTCGTGGTGGACGAGGTGGAAGATCCAGACACGGAAATAGCCTTTAAGGAAGCCACCAAGCATGATCCCAATGTGGAATTGGATGACGCCATCGGGTTCCGCCTGCAGGTAGAGGATCTGGGCCGCATCGCGGCCCAGAGCGCCAAGCAGGTCATCATCCAGCGCATGCGCGACGCTGAACAAGAAATTATCTACGAAGAATACAAGAACCGCAAGGGTGAGATCGTCAGTGGCATCATCCAGCGCCGCGACCGCTCCGGCTGGATCATCAACCTTGGCCGGACCGAGGCCCTGCTGCCCAAGGACAAGCAGATCCCCCGGGAACGTTTCCGCCAGGGGGATCGGGTGGAAGGCCTCATCATCGACGTGCGCAAGGAAGGCCGCGGGCCGCAGATCATCATCACCCGCTCCGATCCGGAGTATATGATCGCCCTTTTCCGCCGCGAGGTGCCCGAGGTGGCCGATGGGGTTGTCAACATCATGGGCGTGGCCCGCGATCCGGGCCTGCGGGCCAAGGTCACGGTCCTGTCCCAGGACTCCAACGTTGATCCTGTGGGCGCCTGCGTCGGCATCCGCGGCTCGCGCATCCACAATATCGTGCAGGAACTGCGGGGCGAACGAATCGATATCGTGCTCTGGAGCCCGGACATCGCCACCTATGCTGCCAACGCCCTTTCGCCGGCCCGTATTTCCAAAATTTCCATTGATGAGGAAGAGAAACTGCTGGAGGTCGTCGTCCCCGACGATCAACTGACCCCAGCCATCGGCAAGAAGGGACAGAACGTCAAGCTGGCCGCCAAGCTGTTGGGCTGGAAGATCGACATCTTCACCAACAGCCGGTTCAACAAGGTGCACAAGAACAGGCAACTGCTGGAGCAGCTGGCCAGTGCGGCCCAGATTTCCATCGCCGACTTCGCCGAAGCCGGGTTCGACTCCCTGGAGTCCTTGGCGGCCTGCACCAACGAACAACTGCTGGACATCCAGGGTATCAGCGAGGAAAACATCGGGGCCCTCCGTGGAGCGTTGAATCTGCTGATCAGCCAGAACAAGGACGAGGACACGGACGATTCCTCGGACCAGGACGATGTCGATGACGGAGACGAAGCGTAGATGACCAGCCCGGACGATGCCAAAGCTGGGGTGGTCAGGCCGATACGCATGTGCGTCATCTGCAGACAGCGTTTTTTCAAGGACGAACTGGAGAGGTTTACTTGCCCTGTTCACGGAGAGCTCACACTGACCGCTGACAGCACCGGGAAAAGAACGGGACGGGGTTTTTATTTGTGCCGCGATGCGGCGTGCCGGAACAAATTCGAGCGATTCAAGGGCTGGCAGAAGAAATGCAAGGGGGTTGGGCATGTCCACTAGGTTGCGCGTGAGAGATCTGGCTACTGAGCTTGAGATCTCCAGCAAAGATTTGATGACATTACTGCGGGAACTCAAGATTCCGGCCAAAAGCCACATGAGTAGTCTGACGGACGAGGAAGCCGAGCAGGTCAAAAACCATCATCGGACCAGATCTGCGGCCCCCCAGGCCACGGAAACGCGCTCCCAGTCGGGAGTCATCGTGCGCAAGCGGCAGAAGACTCCTGTGACGGCAGAAGCACACGTTCCCGCACCCGAAGCAGCCGAAGAGGCTGCCGCCACCTCGCAAGCCGAAGCAACGCAGACCGAACCAACCCCCACTGCCAAGACCCGGGAACGCAAGTCCCAGCGTGCCGTGGTCATCGCCCCTGCCCGCGTCGTTTCCGAGCCAGCCCCTGTTCAAGAGACGCCCGCCGAAACGGTTGCAGAGGCAATTCCCCCCCAGGAGATCGAAGAGGTCGTGTCCGGAGAAGCCCCCTCGCAGGACGAGCCCGCGGAGATTGCTGCCGAGGATATCCCTGCCGAATCCGACGCCGATGCCGAAGACAACAAACGCGCGCGCAAGAAAGCCAAAAAACCGAAACCCGCTGCTCCAGCCGTGCAGGTCAAGATCATTTCCCGGCCGACCATTGTCGAATTTCCCGATACCCGCCCCGAGGCGATCTCCAGACCCATGGGACCGGCCGGACGGCCGGCGGGGCCTGCAGGTCAGCTCTCTCGCCCCATGGGTCCGGCAGGGCGCCCGACTGGTCCGGCGGGCCAAATCCCCCGCCCCGCGGGTCCGGCAGGACGGCCAGCAGGGCCAGGACGTCCCATGGGACCGGCTGAGGCCGGGGCTGTTCGACCGGCCCCCGAGAGCGAAGGCGCCAAGGACGCCCAGCGCGGTAAAAAGAAAAAAGGCCGCCGCACCGTAGATGCCGAGGACCTGTACCGCAAGGAAGAATTCACCCTGGGCAAGGGCAAGAAGGCCCAGCGGGCCGAAGCCCGTAGGGCCGGCGGAGCAAGGGTCCAGCCCCAGGTCACGCAGCCGATCAAGGCCTCCAAACGCAAAATCCGGGTCGAGGACACCATCAGGCTGACCGACCTGGCCCATCAGATGGGTATCAAAGCCCAGGATCTGATCAAAAAGCTTTTCGCCATGGGCGTCATGGCGACCATCAACCAGTCCCTGGATTTCGACACCGCCCTGCTCCTGGCATCTGAATTCCAGTACGAGGTTGAAAAGGTCGGATTCTCTGAAAGCGACTTCTTGCTGCCCAAGGAGGCGGACAAGGCAGAGGACTTGAAGCCGCGTCCGCCCGTGGTGACCATCATGGGACACGTCGACCACGGCAAGACCTCGCTGCTGGACGCCATCAGACGCACGAGCGTGGCCACAGGCGAAGCGGGCGGGATCACCCAGCACATCGGCGCCTACCATGTGGCCACCACCAGGGGGGAGGTCGTCTTCCTGGACACGCCTGGCCATGAAGCGTTCACCACCATGCGCGCCCGCGGGGCCAAGGTCACGGACATTGTCGTCCTGGTCGTGGCTGCTGACGACGGCGTCATGGAGCAGACCCGCGAGGCCGTGAGCCACTCCAAGGCCGCGGGAGTGCCCATAGTCGTAGCCGTGAACAAGATGGACAAGGATGGCGCGGATCCGGACCGGGTCAAGCGTGAGCTGTCCGATCTGGGACTCATGCCCGAGGAATGGGGCGGGGAAACCATCTATGCCCACGTTTCGGCCAAGAAACGGCAGGGGCTGGATGAGCTTCTGGAACTCATCCTCCTGCAGGCCGAAGTGCTTGACCTGAAGGCCAACCCTGACAAGCCCGGCCGTGGACACGTGGTCGAGGCCAAGCTGGACAAGGGCCGCGGCCCGGTGGGCACCGTCCTCATCCAGGAGGGCCACATCAATCAGGGGGATGCCTTTGTCTGCGGGCTTATCAGCGGCAAGGTCCGGGCCATGTTCGATGATCAGGGCCGCCAGATCAAGACTGCCGGTCCGGCCATTCCGGCTGAGATCCAGGGCTTCGAATCCATCCCCGAGGCCGGCGACGAGTTCGTTATCGTCAAGGACGAAAAAGTCGCCCGCAAGATCGCTGAAGACCGCCGCATCAAGCACCGCGACCGTGAGTTGGCGAAGGAATCCAAAGTCACCCTGGAGAGCTTCCTGGCCTCCAAGGCCGGCGAAGAGGCCCAGACATTGAACCTGCTCCTGAAGGCCGACGTGCAGGGTTCTCTGGAGGCCATTTCCGAGGCCCTGGTCAAACTGTCCACCGACGAGGTCAAGATCTCCCTGGTCCATGGTGGGGCAGGGGCGATCACCGAGTCCGACATTTTGCTGGCCTCTGCCTCCAACGCCATCATCATTGGATTCAATATAAGACCCACGGCCAAGATCAAGGAAGTGGCCGAACAGGAAAAAGTCGACATCCGCTTCTATGACATCATCTACAAGCTGGTGGACGACATTAAGGCGGCCATGTCCGGCATGCTCGCCCCGGATATCCGGGAGGTCTATCTCGGCCAGGCCGACGTGCAGCAGATCTTCAGCGTGCCCAAGGTTGGCACCATCGCCGGCTGCATGGTCAGCGATGGAAAACTGAAGCGCAACGCCGGGATCCGCCTGCTGCGCAACGGCGTGGTCATCTACACGGGCAAGCTCAGCTCCTTGAAGCGGTTCAAGGACGACGCCAAGGAAGTGACCAAAGGGTACGACTGCGGCGCGGCTCTGGAAAACTTCAATGATATCAAGATAGGTGATATTATTGAAGCCTTCGAGTTTGTTGAGGAAGCCCGGACCATCTAAGCCGGGGGGCACCGATGATCATCGGCACTCTGCGTCTTGAATTCAGGCTGCATGGCGTTTTTTCCTTGAAGGAAAAAAGAAAAAGCGCCAACAGCCTGAAGCAGAAGCTGCGCAATTCCTTCAACGTGGCCGTGGCTGAAACCGAGGCCCAGGACGCACACCAGACCCTGGTTCTCGGCGTGGTTACAGTATCCAACGAAACCAGTCACGTGCACACCCTGCTGTCCAAGGTCTTGGCCATGGTGGAGGCTGCCACCGACGATGAACTCGTTCATGCCGACATGGACGTATTTGGAGCCTGAGATTTCCAATGCAACGAAGCACGAGTCGCCGAGCGGTCCAGATGGGGGACCAAATCATGCACGTCCTGGCCATGCTCCTGGTGCAGGAAGTCGAAGATCCTGTCCTGGAGCTGACCACCATCACTGGCGTGCGTTTGAACCGGGATTTCAGCATTGCGGAGGTTCTCTTCACCAATATCCGGGGCCGCAGTGCCGAGGCTGAAATCGAAAAAGCCCTGAACCGGGCCAAGGGCTTCCTGCGCACCCGTCTGAGCAGGGAGCTCAAACTGCGCAGTGTTCCGGATCTGCGCTTCAAATGGGACGCGTTTCTCGAGGACATGGTCTATGATGCTCCCCCCGCAACAGATCGTTGACCACCTCCGGGCATCGGACAATTTTCTGGTCGTATCCCACGTCGCACCGGACGGGGATGCCCTGGGCTCCATGCTGGCCATGGGGGAATTGCTGCGTGCTCTCGACAAACACGTACGGCTTTTCAATGAATCCGGCATCCCGCAACGTTTCATGTGGCTGAAGCCCGAATGGGACATTCTGCGGGAACTTCCTGCTGACGAACCGGCAACCATCATCGTGCTCGACTGTGGCGCCCCAGAGCGCGCCGGTGCGCGCATGGCCCCCTGGCTGGACTCCAAGACGGTCGTGAACATCGACCACCATCTGGGCAATCCCCATTTCGGGACTATGAACTGGGTGGAGCAGCGTACGTCCTCGGTTGGTGAGATGGTCGGCGTCCTGGCCCGCGAACTGGGTGTTCCGCTGGCAGGACTGTTGGGTGAATACATCTACCTGGCCCTGATTTCCGACACCGGGGATTTCTGTTTCAACAACACCCGGCCGGAAACACTGGAAATGGCGGCAGAGATCCTGCGCCTGGGTCTTCTGCCCGGCCCCTTCCACGAGCAGAAGCAATCCACAGGCACTCTGAACCAGTTGCAGATGCGTGGGACTGTACTGCAGCAGGCCAGGCTCCATGCCCAGGGACGGATCACCCTCATCGCCTTCACCCGGGAAATTTTCGAACAGACCGGTACCGGCCCAGATGATACTGAAGGCCTGGTCAATACTGTCCTCTATGTACGCGGGGTGCAGGTGGCCATCAGTTTGCGTGAGGAAGAGGACCGGATCAAGTTTTCCCTGCGCTCCAAGGGCAGCGTCAACGTGCAGGCCGTGGCAGCCCGTTTCGGAGGCGGCGGCCACCGCAACGCAGCCGGTGGGCACCTGTTTCTGGACATGGATGCTGCCAAGCGGGTCATCCTCGACGCCGTGATTGAGGCACTGGCTGTTTCGTGAGTCATCCTCCAATCGCACAGCTTGACGGCGTCCTGATTTTACATAAACCGGGAGGTCCGACCTCCACGGATTGCCTGAACCGGATCAAACGGCAGCTGGGTCAGAAAAAAATCGGACATGCCGGCACACTGGACCCCATGGCCACAGGGGTACTGGTGGTTCTTCTCGGACAGGCCACCAAACTGGCAGGATACCTCAGCGAAGACCGCAAGACCTATCGCGGAACCCTCATCCTGGGACAGACAACTGACACCTACGACGTGCAGGGAACCGTGCTGTCTGAGGCTTCCTGGAAAAACATCCCTGCTGATGGTGTCCAGGCGGAAATCCTGTCCTGGGTGGGAGCGATGCGTCAGGAGGTCCCTCCTGTCTCAGCGGCAAAACATCATGGCAAGCCGCTCTATGCGTTGCACCGGGAGGGCAAAGACGTTCCGGTCAAGGTCAAGGAAGTAACAATTTTCGATGCCCAGGTCCTGGCTTTGGATCTGCCGCGCGTCACTTTTCGAGTCACCTGCTCCGCAGGAACCTATATCCGCTCCCTGGCCCACAGCCTGGGGAAGCGACTTGGGTGCGGGGCGGTGCTCGGCGAACTGGAACGAGAAGCAAGCCACCCGTTTACCCTCGATCAGGCCCACAGCTTGGACACGGTTCTGTCCCGTGGGGAACGGCTCCAGGAACTGGTCCTGACTATGGACGAAGCCCTGCCGCACTGGCCCAAGCTGGCCCTCTCCCAGGAGCAGGCTGAGCTGGTCCGGAACGGGGCTTGGCTCCCGGTTGGGTCGTTCCCGGACTATCCGGCCCAGACAGGAGACCGGGCTCTGCTGCTCACCCCGGCCAGGGAACCCCTGGCCTTGGCGGAGGTGCGGACGAGGGGGCAAGGGCCGGCTTGGACCATCCTGCGCGGGCTCTGGCAGGCCTAGATTCCGGTTCGAAGAGGCAAGAGTCAGGCGGAAGAAACATTAAACCGGAGGATATGGCTGTGGTCTTAACCCCTGAACGCAAGGCTGAACTCATCAAGGAATATGGAAAGACCGAAACGGACACGGGATCCCCTGAAGTCCAGGTGGCTCTCTTGTCCGCGCGGATCGACTATCTGACCGACCATTTCAAGGGTCATCAGAAGGATTTCCATTCCCGCACAGGCCTTCTGAAGCTGGTCGGCAAGCGGAGACAGCTTCTGAACTATCTGCGGCACAAGGATATTCAGCGCTACCGCGATCTGATCGCGAAACTCGGTCTGCGCAAGTAGGCACCCAAGGCGGGACCACGGTCCCGCCTGCTTTTTCACCAACCGCACTCCCGGCAGCACTACTCGCGGTTTTGTGTTTAGTGCATGGCCCAACCGCTGTTGAACCATGCACTAAACACCAAACCCGCCGCAGCTGCCATGCACGGAGTGCCCAACCAACATGAGGCTCATCATGGCATTCCAACTTACCCGCCGCAGCATCCCCATGGGCGATTCGCAAATCGTCATCGAACACGGCAAACTTGCCCTGCAGGCCAGTGGCGCAGTGACCGTGCAGTGGGGGGACACCATCGTCCTGGTCACGGCCACCCATCAGGCCATGGACCGCGAAGTGGACTTCCTCCCTCTGACCTGCAACTATCAAGAAATGCTCTATGCTGCAGGCCGCATTCCGGGCAGCTATTTCCGCCGCGAAGTGGGCCGGCCCAGCGACCACGAAACCCTGACTTCCCGGCTCATCGACCGTCCCATCAGACCTCTCTTCCCCAAGGGGTGTTCACACGAGATCCAGGTCATCGCCACGGTCGTCTCCTCGGACAAGGAACATGCCCCAGACATCCTGGCCATGATCGGGGCCTCCACGGCCCTGCACATTTCCGACATTCCCTTTGCCGGACCTGTCGCTGCCATCCGCGTAGGCTACAAGGACGGCCAGTTTCTGCTCAACCCGTCCGCGTCGCAACTGGCCACCAGCGAACTGAACATGGTCCTGGCGGGCACGCGTGATGCGGTGGTCATGGTCGAAGGCGGGGCCCAGTTTCTGTCCGAAGATGTCATGGCCGAGGCCGTAGCCTGGGGCCATGCCCAGCTCCTGCCCATCCTGGACGCCCAGGAGGAGCTGCGCGGGCTGCTTGGAAAAGAAAAATTCACTGTTGCCACTCCTCCGGAAGATGCGGAACTGATCAACGCCGTGTCCGAACTGGCTGCAGACCCCCTGCAGAAGGCCCTGACCGTTCCAGGCAAGATGGACCGCAAGGATGCCAAGAAGAAAGTCCGGCAGGATCTCATGGAAGCCCTCCTGTCGCGCTTTGGCGATAGTCCTGAACGCCTCAGGAACGTCGCCGAAACCCTGGAACACCTGGAGAAGAAGCTGGTCCGCCAGCGCATCATGGCGGACAAACGCCGCATCGACGGCCGCGACCTGACCACGGTGCGTCCCCTGACCATGGAAGTGGGGATTCTGCCGCGCACCCACGGCTCGGCCATTTTCACCCGCGGGGAGACCAAGGCCCTGTGCACCTGTACCCTGGGCAGCACCCGTGACGAACAGCGTGTGGAAACCCTGGCCGGCGAGATTTCCAGACGTTTCCTTATGCACTACAACTTCCCGCCCTACAGTGTGGGCGAGGCTCGGCCTCTGCGCGCCCCTTCCCGCCGCGAGGTTGGCCACGGCGCCTTGTCCGAAAGGGCCTTGGCACCGGTCCTGCCAACTCCCGAGGGGTTTCCTTTCACCATCCGCATCGTGTCCGACATCATGGAATCCAACGGGTCCTCGTCCATGGCCTCGGTCTGCGGAGGCACCCTGGCCCTGATGGATGCAGGCGTGCCCATCAAAACGCCTGTCGCCGGTATTGCCATGGGGCTCATCAAGGAAGGGGATGAATACCTGGTCCTGACCGACATCCTCGGCGACGAAGACCACCTGGGCGACATGGACTTCAAGGTCGCCGGCAGCCGCGACGGCGTAACGTCCATCCAGATGGACATCAAGATCGCCGGCATCCCGGCAGAAGTCATGAAAAAGGCCCTGCACCAGGCCAAGGCCGCCCGGGTGCACATCCTCGACCAGATGGAGACGGTCATCGCCACACCGCGCCGCGAACTGTCCCAGTTTGCCCCCCAGATGGACGTGGTGCACATCTCTCCGGACAAAATCCGTGAAGTCATCGGACCTGGCGGCAAGAACATCAAGGCCATCTGCGAAGCCACCCAGGCAGACATTGACATTGACGACTCGGGCAAGATCTCCCTTTTTGCACCGGATCAGGCGTCCCTGGCCAAGGCCAGGGAAATGGTCCTCTATTACGACCAGAAAGCGGAACTGAACAAGGACTATGACGGTATCGTCAAAAAAATCATGGACTTCGGAGCGTTCATCGAAATCCTGCCCGGTCTGGAGGGACTGTGCCACATCTCCCAGCTGGCCCGGGAACGGGTCAACACCGTACAGGACATAGTCCAGGAAGGTGACGCCATCCGGGTGCGGGTCATCGACATCGAACCGTCGGGCCGCATCAAACTGAGCCGCAAGGCCATCATTTTGGAGGAGCTGGGCGAAGAGCCGGAGCCGGAGCAGCCCCGCGCCCCGCGCGGAGACCGTCCGCGAGGTGACAACAGGGGTGACCGCCGAGGTGGTGATCGCGGAGGTGACCGCCGTGGGGGCCCACGCCGAGACCGGGACCGCTAACCCTGAATCCCCGCCTTCGAGCGGGGATTTTTTTGTTCACGCCCAACAGACATACACTGCAGCGCAGGCGATCAGGCTGGCTACCCGGAAACCCTGGCTGCAGACAATAAGTTCAAATGCCAGGACCGGCCTGTAGATGCCTGCGTAGTACGGAAACTGATGTCGGAAGGCGCGCATGGGAGAGGACAGCACATTGCCCACGACCAGGGCTATGACCACGTCCCGCACGGACATGGATCCCGAGTCCAGGAGGGCGCCGGCCGCGGCCATGCCGGCCGAAAACTCCGCCGCCAATTGAAAGGCGATGATGCCCATGGACTGAGGGTGGAGCCAGGGCAGACCGGACATGTGGCTGGCCATGAACTGTTCCATGGCCGCGAACATGCCGGCCCGCTGCAGGATATGCATCCCGATGTAGATGGGCACGGTGATGAGGACGATCTTCTTGATCCGCCGCCGAAAACGCCTCCAGGTTTTGTCCAGCACCTGTCGCCATGACGCCTGCTCACTGGTCGGCATGGGGGTCTCAAAACAGCGGTCCATGCCTCGCAGCATCAAACGGCCCAGAATCAGGATGCTCAAGGTCCTCAGCACCGCCGACCCGACGGTGATGCCCAGATAGACAAAGGCGGCCGATTTGAGAATGGGGGCGGTGATGAAGACCATGCTCGGCAGGTGTAAAAAATAGGTTGGCACGCTGTTGAAAAGGTTGGACAGGATCAGTTCCCGCCGGCTGAGCTGGCCCTTGTCATAGGCTTCGGCGAGCATGGCGTTGGCCGTGATCCCGGAAAAGAAGGCCACTGAAAAACTGGCCGCCGAAATGTCGCACAACCGACCGATGCGGGCCAGGGGCTGGGCCAGCCTGGCCACAAAGCGGGTCCATTGCAGGGCCTCGATCAGATTTCCGACAAAAAGTCCCACAGAGACAAAGACCACCAGCTTCAGAAGGGGGTACAGAATCTGGGTCCAGATCTCGACCGGGCTCATGCCCTCCCCCCGCCGGACGCCTTCCGGCTACGCGCCCCATCTTTTGCGCCCCAAACGGCGCGCTGAACAAGGAGGCCGATTCCTGCGCCCGCTGCATTGGCCACAGCGTCCCAAACCTCTGCGTACCGCCCTGTGGGAAGGATCCCCTGCCCGCATTCCAGAACAGCCCCCAGGCCCGCAGCGGCCAGAAACCTTGTACTGGGGGACTGAAGAATGAATTCAGGCCACAGACATGTCAGAATC
>JAAYCS010000074.1 GCA_012729655.1 Desulfovibrionales bacterium
CCATGATGCCCAGACGGCCGAACTCGTGGGTGCACCATTGGTGGATCATGACGGCCGGGCCCACGCCGAAGGCCACAAGATCGACCAGGGAATCCAGCTGCACGCCGAAATCCGAGGCGGAGTTGGTCATGCGGGCCAGCTTGCCGTCCAGCCCGTCGAAAACACAGCTGACGATGATGGCCACGGCCGCCATCTCAAAGCGGCCGTCGATGGACCACAAGATTCCAAGAAACCCGGTCAGCAGACTGGCCATGGTCATCATGTTGGGAAGCAGGTAGTATCCCCGATGCTTGGGCTTTGGGTGATCCATCATAGTATGAAAATGCGTGGTTCTACTTTTTTTTGCGGGCCAGAACACTCTGGCCGGCGAAGACCTTTTGGCCGACACAAACAACTGTTTCATAGTCACTCGGCAGGTAAAGGTCAACTCTGGATCCGAACTTGATCAGTCCGAAACGCTGACCCCGGGCCAGGCTGTCGCCCTCCTCGGCCCAGCAGATGATGCGCCGCGCGATGAGCCCGGCGATCTGGACTACGGTCCAGCCACACCCGTCGGCATCCTCGATCAGCACGGCGTTGCGCTCGTTGTCCTCCGATGCCTTGTCCAGGGAGGCGTTCAGGAATTTGCCGCCGAAGTAGGCGATGCGGCCGATGCGGCCGGCCACGGGCGAGCGGTTCACATGCACATTGAACACGTTCATGAACACACACACGGCCGTGCGGTTCTCGCCCGTCAGGGGGTCGCGCATGATCTCGACCTTTATGACCTTGCCGTCGGCCGGGGATACGGCCACTGCCGGCTCCTGGGGCACCACGCGCTCGGGATCGCGGAAAAAATGGAGCACGAAGAACAGAATCACGAGCAGGGAGACAGCCATGACCCAGCACCCGATGAGCGCAAAGGTCAGGGTGGCGACCGTGGTCAGAAAGACGAACGGGATACCCTCAAGAGAAAGGCCTATGGACGGCTTGTGCATGGAATCTCCTTGTCAGAACGTGAGTCCCTGCCTACCCGCGGCCCGGAAGGGATTCAAGCCTTATTTTTCAGGCCTTTTAGGGGTGTACTGTTTTTTCCACTCGTCGAGAAAGAGGATGGCTGTTTCCAGACGGCCGAGCCTGCCACCCTGGCCACGCACCGCACAGACCACATCCTGGAAGGACGCGGATGGGTTCAGGCCGAGCTTGGCCAGGAGCCTGTCCAAATCCTCCCGCAGGTCGGACGGGATCTCCTCCAGCCAGGAGGGATCGCCTGTTTTGGGGGGCATCAGGGATTGAAGGTGCGCCATCAACGTGTCCATGCGGTGCACATAGGTGTGCTCCGCCAGAACCCGGGCGCGTCCCCTGGCCGCGATCTCTGCCCTGGCCTCGGGATTGGCCCGGTAATGCTCCACGGCCTGGAGCAGACCGGACATGCTGTCGAAAACGGCCAATTCGTCGGCGGTGAAAAGCTCCGGCAACAGGGTCCGCCTGTCAACCAGCTGAAAGGCCCCGCAGGCCGCCAATTCGAATGTGCGCGGATTGACAAAGTCCCCCCCTGCGATGAGGGTGCCGGGCCGGACCGAAGAGTGCAGATTGATGTTGATGGTCGAAGCGTTGAATATGCGTACGATCTCGTCGGTGTCGATGCGCTGTCCGTTGCGCTGCAGAAAGGGAGTCAGAAGATATTCTCCGTCCCAATCGTTTCCCCAGATGCGCAGGTCGTAGTTGATCAGTTGACGGAAGGCCAGTCGCCGGTTGGGATAGCCGGCCCCAACAAACGACAGCTCGCTGCCGTATTTGCGGCGTTCAAGAGGGGAAAGGCTGAGGGGATGGTGCACGGAGGGGTCGGCTGCCAGGGGAAGATAGAATGCATTGGGCTGACCGACCTCGGACAGGCAGGCCGGAAAATTCCCCTTCTGGATCACGGCAAACGTGTCATACAACGGGGCAAAGGCTTTCCAATACGGAAACACCTCATGATCCTCCACAAACCACATGGCCGTGGGCACCTTGTCCCGCTGCAGACGCTTCAGGGCCTGTCTGGACAGCGGGGCCTGGGCCATCGCCAGAACCAGGTCCGGGGCGAAGGCCTCGACCTTGGCCAGCACGGCCTGGGACACGACCTGCAGGAGGCTGTTCTCCAGGTAGTCCAGGCGATCCGTGCCCACGCGCAGCGTCTTCAGGGCCGAAAAGGCGCTGTGGAAACCCGGGGCCTCAAAGTATTCCACCACATGCCCCAGTATGCGCAGGGCTTGACCGCAATAGCGTCCAATGGGCAGGGATCCCCCATACATGGGCAGAACAATGAGAATCCTTCGCATGGGCTCATTCATTGGCACGACCTCGCAGGGTTTGGGGCAGCATCCAGTCGCGCTCCTGGATCCAGGATTCATCCAACGGCACGGAGCAGGGAGCCGGACCCGGAATCCCGGCAATCCTGGCCACCGCGGCCCGAAAGCTTTGCCTTTCCTCCATGAAGGGGTCGATTCCCGCATCGGGGCGAAAACAGACGCCCAGGGAATCCACGGTGCTGGCCATGGCCGCGACGTGCGGCGGGAATTGCGCGACATCCTGCCCGCTGACATAGCGAAGCAGCCCCGGTTCGGAAAACACGTTCCGGCAAAGAACCCCGTTGGGGCAAGACCCGGTCTCCAGACACGGAGCGCACGTGGCCATGGCCTGCAGCACAAGGTGGCCTGTCCCATACGGTCCCGTCTCGTGACACCAGGCCGAGGACAGAAAGAACGCCATCACCGGTACGCCGAGATGGGCGGCCAGGTGCATGGTGCCCGTATCAGGGGACAGGAGCAGCCCGAGCCCGCCTACGACTTCAAACAAGTCCGCCCAACTGGTTTTCCCGACCAGGTCCCGCACCGCGCCTCGCAGGGAGCCTGGCAGGGCGGCTCTCAGCTCCGCGGCGGCCCGGCGCTCCGCGCCGGCGCCCAGGAACAGGATCGGTCCGTGTCCGATCCGTTTGGAGGCGGCATGGACCAGCGGGGCGAGAAGGCGGGGGGGCAGGGAGCGACGGGCGTTCTGGCCAGCCATGACCACCCCGAGCCCGATACCTCCGGCCGAGGCCGCGGGATTGACGCGTTCCGGCTCCACGGGCTGATCCGCGTACAACCCCCACACGTCCACCAGGTTGAGGCCCCGTGTGGTGCGAACTTTGGTCCAGCGCATGACCTGCGCCGGCCAGGCGTCCACCACGCGTTGTCCGTGGGCCAGGCGATATCCGCGCACTTGGTCGACCGGAAACAGACTTGCCAGGGCGAAATTGAGTCCCGAATAATTCAGGTTGTAGATCCGGTGGAACTGATGGGCTTGCAGCTCCTGCAAATCGTCGTGCACCAGCCCGAGAATGGCTGGACCGTGTGTGCCATGGGCGGAAATTCCATGCACCCTGACCCCCGGAAAAGCCAGTCGGGCCAGGGCCGTCAGGGATCTGTCCACCAGCAGGTGCACCTCGCCACAGGCCATGAGGGACACAAGCAGGCGTTTGGTCTGGATCAGATCCCCAAAGCGGGCCAACTGGATGACAAGATACCTGGCCCGAGGGCCGGGCAAAGTGCCGGCAGCTTCGCGTTGCATGCCCCCTCATCGGAAAAAAAACGAAAAAAGTCCAGAACACCCCGGATTTTAACGCCCTCACCTGCTCGGAGTGACAGCTTGGACAAGTGCTGCAGGCTCTGATAGACGGCGGCAATGCGCTATTATCCCCTGCTTGCGGACCTGACCACACTTCGCTGCCTCGTCGTGGGCATGGGAGAGGTGGGCATGCGGAAGATCGAAGGGCTTCTGGCATGCGCCCCGGCCCAGGTCGTCGGCCTGGACCCGGCGCCTCCCGGTCCGCAACTGTCAGCACTTCTTGCCAGACATTCCGTCTTCACGTATGCACAGCGCCCATTTGATGAATCAGATCTGGATGGGATGCACCTCGTTTTTGCCTGCACTGCGGCCCGCGAGGTCAACGCACGGATCGGCCAGGCCTGCGGACAGAGGAACATTCTCTGTAACATCGCCGACGACCCGGAACAGGGAACCTTTGTGCTCCCCGCGAGCATCACCAGAGGAGACCTGACCATCACCGTGTCCACCAGCGGGGCGAGTCCGGCCCTGTCCCGCATCATCCGCCAGGATCTGGAGCAGCGGTACGGACCTGAATACGCAG
>JAAYCS010000075.1 GCA_012729655.1 Desulfovibrionales bacterium
CCTACGGCCTCCCTCCACCGGGGAGACGGCTGAAATATCCTTGTCGCTTTGTTTGCTCATGAATCACCTCATGGGGAGTCTCTCTACTCCCAATTTGGTGTCCAAGAAAACCCTATCCCAGAGGAAACCCGGGGCATGCGGCAGCCGTGGGGTCTGGCATGGCTTGGCGATGAGGGTCCAGCCGTTGTTACAGATGTGTGTATCATTTTTTGGATCACAACCTCAACAAAACACTTCACCGTCCCGGCATTTCAACAGTTCTCCCCCGTCAGGTCGTCTGGTCCACCGTCGCATTCTCACGGGATGCGCGGACGGGCATGATGGACAGGCAACCAAGGGGAGGATCATGGCCCCATGCGTTGTGGCCATTGCCAAAATCCACTATCTGCAATCGGGAATTGAAGTGCAGTTTTGTGGTGGCCCCTTGGGGAATGTCGGAGTGCAGGGTGATGACTGAGGCCAAAATCTGCGAGGCTGCCGGTCTTGGTGCCGGCGAGAGCGGGAACGAGCCATCGTTGAGCGTAAAGGAATGCCGGGATTGGTCTGTTTGGCGTCAGGATGACAACGCCAATACGTTCTTGGTGCAGGCAAACCTGACAGAATCAGAAGCGCAAGACATGGTGCGACATTTCGAGGAAAGCGGACATAAACAGTTCTACTGGGTCAATAATGACGCGAGACAAACTTTTGAATTCCACCAGAAGAACAAATCTCTCGAGAAAGAAGATTATTGATTCCTCTGCTGAACAAAATCAATGATGATGTGACATGCATTTTTTGAATTTTGCAACATATCAATTGGTATCGGGATTGAGATGCAGGCCAAGGATATGACGCATACTCCAATTGGCAACTCCTACTGGATCATTCCCGGCAGATTCCTGGCCGGAGAATACCCCCGCAACTTCGACCACGAATCCTCTGTCCCCAAGCTGCAGGCCCTGTTGGACAGGGGTATCCGCGTCTTCATCGACCTGACCACGCCAGAGGACGGCCTGGCGCCGTACCGGGACATGCTGCGCAAGCTCGACCCCCAGGCCAGTCATCTGGTGCTTCCGACCCGGGACGTGAGTGTTCCGGACCGGCGCGAGACCACCATCGCCGTCCTCGACGCCATCGATGCCGCGCTGGCCCTCGGCAAGGGCGTGTATCTCCACTGCTGGGGCGGCGTGGGCAGAACCGGAACCCTGGTCGGTTGCTGGCTGGCCCGACACGGGCTTACCGGGGATACGGCCCTGGCGAAGCTGGGGGAATTGTGGGGGCAATGCTCGAAATCGCGGGAGCGGCAGGCACCGGAGACGCGGGCCCAGCGGGACTACATCCTCGCCTGGCAGGAAAACCCGCCGGATGATGGAGCGGGAATGCTGTCCCGGGCCCAGGGGTGCTTCATGGGCCAACTCGCCGGGGATTCTCTGGGCAGCCTAGTGGAGTTCACCCCCGCCGCCGAGATCCGCAGGCTGTACCCGGAAGGCGTGCGTGCCTTGGCCGACGGCGGCACGTGGAACACCCTGGCCGGTCAGCCCACCGACGACTCCGAGATGGCCCTCATGCTGGCCCGGACCTTGATCAGGGACCGCCGCTTCGAGCCCGAGGCGGTCAGGAAGGCCTACCGCGACTGGCTCGACTCCAGACCATTCGACTGCGGCGGCACCGTCAGGTCCGGCCTGCTCGGCACACCCAACCCCCACAGCCAGGCCAACGGCGGCCTCATGCGCATCAGCCCCCTGGGCATCTTCGGCGCCCACAGACACATTTGGGACGTGGCCGAATGGGCCTCCCAGGACGCGGCCCTGACCCATCCCCACCCCATTTGCCGCCAGGCCAGCTCCCTCTTCGTCATGGCCCTGGCCCGAGCCATCCGCTCAGGCTGCCCACCATCCACCCTCTATGCCGGCATGCTCCTGTGGGCCGAACACATGAACGCTGAACCGCCCCTACGCGGCGCACTCCTGGACGCTGCCATCACCCCGCCCGCCGACTTCCAGCGCCAGCAGGGCTGGGTCCTCGTCGCCCTGCGAAACGCCCTCTGGCAGCTCCTCCATGCCCCGAGCCTGGAGCAAGGCGTTGTCGATACGGTCATGCGCGGCGGAGACACCGACACCAACGCGGCTATCTGCGGGGCGCTCCTGGGCGCGGTCCACGGATTGGAGGCGATTCCCGCGCAATGGAAGGAAAAAATCCTGCACTGCAGGCCCGAACCTCGCCCGGGGGTAGTCCGCCCCAGGCCAGAAGTCTTTTGGCCGGGAGACGCCTTGGAACTCGCTCAACAGCTTATGAAGGAGTGATGGTCTCCAGAACGAGGCGACAGAAGCGCAATGCATTGACCGACTGGAACAGCAAAACCGTCCCCGTAACCATCAGCATGAGCGGCGAGAGGGCTCTTGCGCACTCCCTTCGACAACCTGGACCCGGC
>JAAYCS010000076.1 GCA_012729655.1 Desulfovibrionales bacterium
AACATGTCCTTGTCCCTGAGCAGTTGCAGCAGGCTGGTCATACTTTCCGGCAATGTCTGGCCAAAGAGTCCTTCGGGACTTTCAGGGTTCATGGCCCGAATCACGTCCAGATGGGTGGCCATTGGCACGTATATGGATTCACGAGGACGGGCGGGAAGCCTTGACAGCTCATTCATTTCATCAAGCTCAATGATTTTTATCCGGCTGGGTTCGAGTATTTCTGGCAGGTTCTGAGGCAGGGGGGCTTCTGCTGCCTGCCTGGACCAGACCACATAGACATTTTTCAGGCCAGAGTATTCGATGATGGCTGTCAGCGGAGAGCGCAAGGATATGCCCAACCCGTTACGGGACAACACCAGATCCCTGTCCGCAGCCCACAGCCGGAAATTGTTCGGAAAGCTGGCGGCCAGTTTTTGCAAGACTTCCCGCAGGGACCAGGACGGGGAGACAGAGCAGACCCGCATGCCCAGTGTGTTGGCATCACTGATCCACTCCGAACTCTTGGGCACGGGACAGAGAATGACTTTTCCCCCCCATGGTGTTTCGAGCAGCGGGGTCTCCGGCATTTTGATCCGCAGCCAGCCCTTGCCCGGCACAGGATACATGGCCTCGTCCCCCGGCGTGAAGCTGAAGCGCATCTGTTCCAGCATGGAGCGCACAAAAGTCAGCCCTAGCACCGGCGTGCGAGTCTGAAGATCCTCGGATTTCGTGGGATTGACGGTCGCTGTTTCGATGGGAGAAGGGGGAATCGGCTCTGCCTGGGGTGTCATTGGAGAAGATGGGCGGGAAATTTCTGGAGAATTTGTGCCGGGCCCGGAAGAAGAGGATTTGCGCACTGTCAGGTATGGCAGGGGCGATGGCTCGGATTTGGGTGGTGTTCTGGCTGCCGTGTCCGCTGGGCGCGCAGAGGCTTGTGCTTTGGGCACGGGCACACTGATGTGCTGGCCGACGCGCAGGAGATCGGGATTTCGCACATCGGGATTGAGTTCCAGAAAGAGGGGCATGTACGAGCTGAAGATGAGCTCCTTTGATACGCCCTGGGACTCCAAAATTTCTGTCAGGGTATCGCCGCTGCGCACGATATAGGGCAATCTTGTGTAGGAGTCTGGCAGAGTCAGGGCAGGGGAAGGCTGTTTTGGGGCCGAGGCCGGAGCCACGTGTCCCGGAAGAAGAATGATTTGTCCAGGTCGCAGCGTGTTGAGGTCCGGGATATGCGGATTCAGCTGCTGCACCGTGGGCAGGAGACCGTGGATCTGGCTGGAGGAATAGCCCTTGTTGGTCAGGATCCTGACCAGCCACTCACCTTTTTGAACGGTGTGTTCCTGTCCGTCGGGGTATTCGGAAGGGATGCTTTTCTCGAAAAAAAGCCGCATCGGTTTTTCCGCGAATCCGGGCGCGGTTCTGCTTGTCAGGATGCACATGCCGAGAATAAGGAGATAAACACGTTTCATTGTCGGGCTTTCACGTCCGGGACCGTCGTTGCTGACGGGCAATTCCATCAATGGAAACAAGAAACTAGCAAAAAGGTTTGAGGCTGTCACTGCATTGCGCCTCATGGAATTCACCGTGAACACGCTCAAGGAGTAGACCATGTATGTAGGCTTGGCCATGCACAAGCATGTCCCCACCATCACCTCGGATACGCTGATCACAAAGGCCGACAAAATGATGGAGGAACATAAGCTTTGGATTTTGTTGGTTGTTGAAGATGGGATGCTGAAAGGGTTTGTCGCCAAGGAAGACATCCGGGCCGCCCTTCCGTCCGGTGCGACGACGTTCAGCAAGCACGAGCTGAACTACCTCTTGTCCAAGATGACGGTGAAAGAACTGGTCCGCTGCGGCATGCCCACCGTTACGCCTGAAACCGAGATAGAGGTCGCGGCCAAGATCATGCATGATCGGGACCTGGCCGGTTTGGCTGTGGTCGACAAGGACAACCGCCTCAAAGGGTATATCAGCCGCGGGTCCATGCTGGCTGTGCTGGTGGAAGAAATGGGACTGGAGCTGGGAGGGTCGCGCATTGCCATCGAGGTCGAGGACCGTAAGGGTCTGATGACCGAGGTCAGCCGGGTGTTCTTCGACCTGGGGGTGAACATTCTGTCCACGTCGACGTTTTTCCGGGGCAACAAGCGCCTGCTCGTCTTCCGCATCGAGTCCGCTGATGCCACAGCGATAGCAAAGGTTCTCACGGACAGGGGCTACAGGATCGCCGGACCCGAACGGTTCGAGCACGAGTGGGCATAGGCTGCCGCATTCGTTTTTCCAGGCCGGTGCGGGGCAGGCCCTGGTGAGCAGCCGGGGCGCTGCACAACCTTTGTCCAGCACGCCTGATTTTTTGGACGTCCTCTTTCAAGGAGTGTGACATGCTGTGGATTCATCCTTTGCTTCAGCTTTTTGCTACGGGTCTTGCCGTGTACGTGCTCTCCCTCGGCTGGGTCCGGTTCCAGTCCAATCATTTCGGCAAGACAGGCAAATTCCAGTGGATGGAGCACGTCAAGTTCGGGAAATACGCCCATATCCTGTGGATGAGCGGCCTGGTGTTGGGCCAGTATGCCGTGAGCAAGTATTGGGGCAGCAACGGCGTCACGGGCAATCACTACTGGATCGGACAGCTGATGATGCCCTGTATTGCCGGGGGGTACATCACAGGGGTGATCATGGATCGCAACAAGCAGAGGCGGCAGTACATGCCCCTCGTTCACGGGGTATTCAACGCCCTGGCCGTGGTTTTGGCCCTGGCGCAAGCGGTTACCGGAGCGATTGTCATCCGGGATTTCATGCTGCTCTGAGCAGCCCGTTTCGCTCCAAAGGCAACCTGCGCAGAACATCCGTTGTGTTGAGGCCGCCAAGGCTCATTTGAGCAGCCGGTTGATGATGTCCTTGTACTTCTTCTCTATGACGTGGCGTTTTTTCTTGAAGGAATTGGTCAGTTCCTCCCCGAGAGTGAATTCCTTGTCCAGAAAATGGATGTTCTGCAGCTTTTCGTAGGGTTTGAAGCCTTTTTTGGGATTGAGGAGTTTGTTCATCTCCTCGCGCAGGCGGTCCAGAAGCTGCTTGTCCTTGAGGGCTTCCTCGGTTTCACCCAACACCTGATTGTATTTTTCCTGCACGAATTCACGTAGTTTCTCCAGGTCGGGCACAATCAGGGCGCCCAGTCCCTTCTTGTCCTGGCCCACCAGCACAGCGTCCTGCACAAAAGGGAACATGGACAGGGTGGCTTCGATGTTGGTCGGATCCACATTTTCACCGCTGGCCAAGACGATGATTTCCTTGGCCCGGCCAGTGATGACCAGCTCGCCAGTCAGGGTCAACCGGCCCAGGTCTCCGGTACGGAAAAAGCCATCCGGGGTGAATGCCTGGGCGTTGGCCTCGTCGTTGTTGTAGTACCCCTTGAAGACCTGGGCCCCGCGGACCTGGATCTCTCCTTCGCTTCCGTTGGGCAGGGGCTGGTCGTTTTCGTCGACGATGCGCAGTTCTGTCTCACCCACCGGCGGACCAATGGTCCCGAAAATTTCGCATTGCAGACCCCGGCCGGCAATGCCCGGTGAGCATTCCGTCATGCCGTAGGCATTGATGATGCGGATGCCGATGGCGTCGATCCACTCATCCAGGAAGGCCGGCAGGCTCCCGCCGCCACTGATGGCCGCCTTGAGCCGGCCGCCAAACTTCTCCTGGACCATCACAAATTTTTTCTGGGCCAGGGCATAGAGCGGGGCCAGGGCCAGACAGGTCAAAGCCGCTCGGATTTTTGCGGCCAGGCGGCTCAGTCCGGATCTGGGAGCAAACACCGGAAGCTGGTCGCGCAGGATTCGCCTGTTGCGGCGGAAGTTGATGGAGATGGATACGAGGGCGTTGAAAATCTTTGCTTTTTTAGGGTCCTTTTTCTTCAGGCCAGCTGTGATCTTGGAATAGAGGGATTCCCAGATCCTTGGCACTGTGGCCACCAGGGTGGGCTTGTAGGTTTCCAGGTCTGCGGCGAAGGTGCGGATGCTGGAGTAGACCAGGCAACTCCCATTGGCCACGCCGATGTATTCGGCTGTGCGTTCGAAGATGTGCCACGTGGGCAGGATGGATACCCACACGTCGCGTTCGTTCAGGTCAATGAGTACGGGCAGGGTTCGCACGTTATGCATGATGTTGGAATGGTCCAGCATGACCCCTTTGGGGGTGCCCGTGGTCCCTGAAGTGTAAATGATGGTCAGGAGGGTCTCGGGGGTGATCCCCTGGGCCAGCCCTTTGAACCATTCTATGTCCTTGGGCTCGATGGTCCGCTCTTCAAGCAGTTCGGAGTAGGAATTTGCCTTGTCGAACCATGAGTGTTTTTCGGTTCCTGAAATGAGGAACACGCCGCGGGGTTTCAGGTTTTTGATCAGGCCCTGGTAGTCTTTGTAGAGTTTGTCCGTCTCGATGACCAGAAATTCCGCGCCGCTGTGCCCAACGATATACTCGATTTCCTTGGGTGGGGTGTCGCAGCCACGGGGCACGCTGACGGCGCCCAAGGCCTGCAGGGCAAGGTCGGTGACGATCCAGGCATAACGATTGTCAGAGAGGAAAAAGACCTTGTCCCCTTTGCGTATTTTCTTGGCCTTGAAGGCCCTGGCCAGAATGAGCACATCCTCGAAGAATTTTTCGTAGGTGACACGTAATTCGTCCTCGCCTACCCGGTAGATGAAGGCCAGGTTGTCCTTGTGCCGCTCACAGCTTTCCAGAAACGAGTGGAAAAATGTCGGTGCAAAGGTCATGCGCTGTACCCCCCAGAAAATCGATTCAATGCTGTTCGTGAAGCCCATCTGCCCCGGCAAACTCAAAACAGGTCTCACTCCTGAACGGTTCAGGACACTCTTTTGGCCATGACTTTGCGAAGGCGCAGGTTCAAAATTTCGACCAGAAGCGAAAAGCTCATGGCAAAGTAGATGTAGCCCCGGTCAATGTGCTTGCCCATGCCTTCGGCTACCAGAAACACGCCGATGAGGATGAGGAAGGACAGGGCCAGGATCTGGATTGTTGGTTGGCGTTTGACAAAAGCGCTGACCGTATCGGCGAAAAAAAGCATCACTCCCACGGCGGTCATGACTGCCGCAATCATGACGGATATCTGGCTGGCCATGCCCACAGCGGTGATGACCGAATCCAGGGAGAAAATGATGTCAAGGATGGCGATTTGGGTTACGGCCGAGACAAAGCCGAGGCTTTTTCGGATGCGGATGTCCTCTTCGGGTTTGTGCTCAAGCTTTTCGTGGATTTCGAATGTGGCCTTGGCGATCAGGAAGAGTCCACCGCCAAGCAGGATGAGATCCCGACCAGACACTGAATGTTCCAGGACCGAAAAAAGAGGGTCTGTCAGGCGCATGACCCAGATGATGGCGAAGAGCAGGGCAATTCGAGTCAGCATGGCCAGGGCTAGGCCGATCTTGCGGGCTTTGGACTGGACTGCTTCGGGCAGATTGTTGGTGATGATGACGATGAAGACAATGTTGTCGATGCCCAGCACTATTTCGAGGCTGGCCAGGGTCAGAAAAGCTATGAGAGTCTGCACGTCGAGCATGGGAAACCCGTGAGTAAGGGGTGGATTGGCTGTAGCGTATCTGTTGCGTGTAGGGGAAGGGACGGTTCAAATCAAGTAACTGGAGGCTTCCAAGCCAGGGCCGTGTCTGCTATCGGCCAAGCATCGATTGCGCGATGACCGGATCCGCACCGGGGAGGGCTATGATTCTCGACAACAGACCGTATTCCTTCGACAGGGTTGTGCGCATGGCCTTAACCGCCGCACTGCTCTGGGGCATAATCACGATCCTGGGCTACCTGAGCGATGTGCTCATCCCCTTTGCCGTGGCCTTGATCCTGGCCTATATCCTCAATCCCGCCGTATATAAAATTCAGTCCTTCGTGAAAAACAGAGGATTGGCCATCGGGGTGACCCTCCTTCTTTTTGTCCTGGCTCTGGTCGGTATATTTTGGGTTGTCGTTCCTCTCATGGGGCGGGAGATGGCCCACATGGGCCGGCTCATTTCGGAACTGGTCAGCAATTCCAAACTGGCCGAGGCAGCTGCCCAACGCCTGCCTCCGGACTTGTGGCAGGCGATACGCGAATATTTCAACACTCCGGAAGTGCAGAACTTCTTCCGCACGGACAGTTTCATCTCCATGGCCCAGAGTGCCCTGCGCAAGCTCCTGCCAGGCATCATGGGGCTCATCTCCGGCACCTACAGCGTGATCATGGCCCTGGTGGTTCCCGGGGTCGTGTGCATGTATTTGATTTTTCTTTTATTGGATTTTCAGAAAGTGCGTGTCGTATGGAAGGAAATGATCCCTCCATCCTACCGCGAAGGCGTGATTTCCTTCGTGGAGGAGTTCGATCTGGCCATGAGCCGTTATTTCCGGGGTCAGGTTCTGATTTCCGGAGCGCTCAGCGTTGTCTTCGCAGTGGGTTTCGTCCTGGTCGGCTTGCCTCTGGGCATCCTGCTCGGCATCCTGCTTGGCGTCATGAGCATGGTCCCCTACCTGCAGGTCCTGGGCGCAATCCCGGCGGTCATGGTCGCGGCCATCCACGCTCTGGAGACCGGCGAGTCCTTCTGGCTGGTTCTGGGCCTGACGGGACTGGTCTTCGTGGCCGCCCAGATTGTGCAGGACGTCATTCTGGTCCCGCGCATCATGGGCAAGGCCATGGGTTTGTCGCCGGCCGCCATGCTCCTTTCCCTGTCCATCTGGGGCAAACTCCTGGGCATGCTCGGGCTCATCATCGCCTTGCCCATGACCTGCCTGGTCCTGGCCTACTATCGCCGGTTGGTGCTCAGTCCGGCAGGCGGGCAGGTGGTTTCCCCGGTTTCGGAAATCGGAGGTGATGGATGAAGTTGGACATGCGTGCTTTTTTGCGGGACGATCTCCGACTGAGGGTCGATTTTTCGGCCTCGGACCAGAACAGAGGGCTCGCCCCTCCTCGGGTGCAGAAGCCTGCACGGGAAACCCAGACGGTTCTCCCCCTGCCCCGTGATCCCGCCCAGACCTTTACCGGGCGCATGGATCTGGTCCAGGCCCTGGGCGAGCGACACAGTCAACGGAAATGGCGCGACGAACCGCTGCGTCTGGAGGAGATCGGTTTCCTGCTTTGGGCTGTGCAGGGCGTACGCAAGATCGTCGGGCCGGGACAGGCTTTCCGGACAGTACCCTCGGCCGGATGCCGGCATTCGTTTGAAACGTATGTGCTGGCCAACGCATGCCCAGATCTCCAACCCGGGGTTTACCGCTACCTCCCCCTCGATCACGGCCTGGTCCTGGAGCGTGCGGCCGGCCCGGATTTCTTCGCCCTCCAGCACGAAGCAGTCCTGCAGCAGGCCTTTGTGCCCAAGGCGCCGCTGGTCTTTGTCTGGACAACGGTCCCGTATCGGATGGAATGGCGTTACCTGGAAACGGCCTACAGGGTCATCGCCATGGATGCCGGGCATGTCTGCCAAAATCTCTATCTTGCGGTCCAGGCCGTGGGATGCGGGACCTGCGCAGTGGGGGCCTTCCACCAAACAGCCTTGGACAGCTTCCTGGGCGTGGACGGGGAGGAGGAATTTGCCCTGTATCTCGCCCCCGTGGGCAAGGTTTGAGACCTTCCCCAGGACGGTAAGGTCATTCGGGTGTGGGCATCATCCGGCAGGGAGAGGCTTCGCCCTGGCTGGACAAACCGTGGGATTCTCCCTAGAAGTCGGTTCGTTCCGCAATCAACCAGCTTTTCATCCATGGCACTTATCAGCGCAAGCAGCCTTTCCCTGACTTTTTCCGGTCCGCCTCTTCTGGACAACTCAAGCCTGCAGATCCACGAAGGGGAGCGCATCTGCCTTCTGGGCCGCAACGGCGAGGGCAAGTCCACCCTGATGCGCATTCTTGCCGGTGACTTCCGCCCGGAATCCGGGGAGGTTCGGTGGGCCAAGGACCTGACCATGGCCTCTCTGCCGCAGGAGGTGCCGGGGAACCTGACCGGGACCGTGTCCCACGTTGTCTCCTCCGGGGCAGGGGAGATCGGACGTTGCCTGGCGGCCCTGCGCTACGAAGGGACCGATATGTGTTCTGACCAGCATCTGGTGGCCAGGGCCCATGGCATGCTCGATGATCAGGCCGCCTGGAATCTGACCCAGAAGATTGAAACGGTCATCACCCACCTCGGCCTGGATCCCGACGCCCCGTTTGCCAGCCTGTCCGGCGGAGTCAAGCGTAAGACACTGCTGGCCCAGGCCCTGGCCGGCAATCCCGACGTCCTCTTCCTGGACGAGCCGACAAACCATCTGGACATAGCCGCAGTCCGCTGGCTTGAAGAATTTCTGGTCAAGCACGTGCGCACCCTTTTCTTCGTCACCCATGATCGCATGTTCCTGCGCCATGTGGCGAACCGCATCCTGGAACTGGACAGGGGTCATCTCGTTGACTGGGCCTGTGATTACGACACGTTCTTGAAGCGCAAAGAAGAGGTCCTGGCCACGGAGGAAGCGCTGTGGAGGCGCTTTGATCAAAAGCTGAAGGAAGAGGAGATCTGGATTCGCAAGGGCATCAAGGCCCGGCGCACGCGCAACGAGGGCCGGGTCCGGGCCCTGAAGGCCATGCGTGCGGAGCGCCGGCTGCGCCGGGAGCGGACCGGTACCGTGTCCATGCAGATTCAGGAAGCGCGGAAAAGCGGAGCCCTGGTTCTGGAGGTGAACAACATTTCGTTCGGCTGGGACGGGATCCCGGTCATCCGGAATTTCTCGGCCAACATCATGCGCGGGGACAAAATAGGGATCATCGGCCCCAACGGGGCGGGGAAGACCACGCTGCTCAAACTGCTGCTCGGCGAACTGCAGCCCCAGAGTGGCGAAGTCCACCAGGGCACGAACATCGAAGTGGCCTATTCCGACCAGATGCGCTCTCTTCTGGACGAGACCAAGACGGCCCGGGACATTGTCGGGGGCGGCTCGGATTATATTGACGTCCACGGCAACCGCCGCCATGTCATCGGCTACCTGAAGGATTTTCTGTTCACCCCGGAACGGGCCCAGACTGCTGTCAGCGTCCTTTCCGGCGGGGAGCGCAACCGCCTGCTTCTGGCTCGCCTTTTCACCCGGCCGTGCAACGTCCTGGTGCTGGACGAACCCACCAATGACCTGGACCAGGAAACCCTGGAACTGCTGGAGGAACTCATTGGGGAGTTCGAGGGCACGGTGCTGGTGGTCAGCCATGACCGTGAGTTTCTGAACAACACGGTGACTTCCTGTTTCGCATTCGAGGGTGATGGGGTGGTCATCGAATACGCCGGCGGATACGACGACTGGCTGGTCCAGCGTCCTGTGGCCGAGAAGCCTGAACCGGTCCACATCAGACCGCAAAGGGCCAAGGCAGCCAAGCCCCGCAAGATGACCTACAGGGAAAATCAGGAACTGGAGGCCCTGCCCGGACGCATCGAGGAAATGGAGGGCCGCATTGCCCAGCTGCATGAGCTGATGAACGATCCAGATTTCTACACCAACGACCATACAGTCGTGGCGACCGAGGCGGCCCGACTTGAAGCCCTGGAGGCAGAGCTCGATGTCCTGCTGACCCGATGGGACGAGCTGGAAGAGCTGCGCATGCTGTGCGATTCGTGAGACCCATGCCGCGCGGGCATCCATTTCTTTCGCGTCAAAAATTCTGTTGGGGCCGCACAAGGGCTTGCTGGACCGGCCAGCATGCCTTCAGCAGGGATCCGCGCATGACTCCCCTGGCCCCGGGATCTTTCAAACCACAGCATCCGGGTTTTCAGCCGCGTCGCGGCCGTCCATGTGAAACCCGGAGCGTTGGACAGGAGTAGACGGATGCATGCGCAGTTTGGGGGATTGCGGGACTTTGTCTGCCGGCGGTGCGGACTGTACGGCATGGTCGATGTCCTGGGCATGGAATTCGACTATGATCAGAGTTCTGGCATACTTTTCGACATCCTGGACGATTCTGACGGGCGGCGCAGGGGCGATCAGATCGTCTGTGACTGTGGCTGTGAGCAGTTTGACATGCAGGTGCAGGAGGGGAAATGAGCGTTCGGCAGATTCGGGAGCCCAGGGCCATGCAACGCACGGGCCTGGGCTGGAAGCGTGAGGGCAAGGTTGTCGGCCTCGTGCCGACCATGGGATATCTGCACGAAGGCCATCTGTCACTTTTGCACTGGGCCCGGGAACGTTGCGACATCCTGGTCCTTTCCATCTTCGTCAACCCGACCCAGTTCGGCCCTGCCGAGGATCTGGACAACTATCCCTCTGACCTGGCCCGGGACATGGCCCTGGCCCAGGAGTGCGGCGTCGACGTCCTCTTCGCGCCCAGAACGGACGCCATGTACAACCCTGACCACGGTACCTGGGTTACGGTGCCCGACTTGACCAGGCATCTCTGTGGCAGCTCCCGGCCCATCCATTTCCGGGGCGTCGCCACGGTGGTCTGCAAGCTGTTCAACCTAGTCCAGCCCAGCTTCTCCGTGTTTGGCGAAAAAGACTGGCAGCAGCTCGCCGTCATCCGCAAAATGGTCCGGGAGCTGGACATGCCGGTGCGTGTCGAAGGCCGGCCCATCGTGCGCGAGGCCGACGGATTGGCCATGAGCTCGCGCAACGTCTATATGACCCCAGAAGAACGCTCTGCAGCACCGCATATCCAGAAGGGCCTCGGTCTCCTGGAAAATCTGGTGCGCTCCGGAGAACGCGACCCCAAGGTCCTGCGCGAGGCAGTTCTGGCCTATTACGCCGAGCATCTGCCCATGGGCAGGCTCGACTATCTGGAACTGGTCGATCCGTGGCGCATTGAACCCGTAACCCGGATCGGCGCTGAAGTCCTGGCGGCCGTGGCCATGCACATGGGCGCGTCCCGCCTCATCGACAACAGGCTCATCGTGCTCGGGTCATGACTGCGGCCCTTGCGCACCTCTCATGGGCCGTGGTTGACCCCGCATGAGATTTCAGGGCATGCGACATATGCAGTTGTGTTTGCAGGGCACGGGCAGAATCACGAACATCAGCGGGGAAACGACATGAAGACCTTGGTGGATTTTCGGCGGAGCAAGGAGGCGGGGGAGAAAATCGTGATGGTGACCGCGTATGACTACCCCTCCGCACGTCTGGCCGAGGAGGCCGGGGTGGACATGATTCTGGTGGGCGATTCCCTGGGCATGGTCGTCCTGGGCTACGACTCCACGGTGCCGGTGACCATGGCCGACATGATCCATCACACCAGGGCCGCCCGCCGGGGGGCAAAGGATACGTTTGTTGTTTCGGACATGCCCTTCATGACCTACCAGATTTCACCGGCCCAGGCCCTGGAGAATGCCGCCCGCCTGGTGCAGGAGGGCGGCTGCGAGGCGGTCAAGCTTGAGGGCGGGGCGGAGATCGCCGAGCAGGTCCGGTCCCTGGTGCGCGCGGGGATACCGGTCTGCGGACATGTGGGACTGACCCCGCAATCGGTCACTGCCTTGAGCGGATACAAGGTGCAGGCCCGCACTGCCGAGGCGGCCCGCAAACTCCTGGACGACACCCTGGCCCTGGAAGAAGCCGGCGCATTCATGATTGTCCTGGAGTGCATTCCTGTGCAGGTCGCCGATCTGGTCACGAGGCGCCTTGCCATCCCCACAATCGGCATCGGAGCCGGAGCCGCCTGCGACGGACAGGTCCTTGTCTTCCACGACGCCTTGGGTCTTTTTGAGCGGTTCGTTCCAAAATTTGTCAGACAGTTCGAAACGCTGGGGGTAAAAGCCAAGGCCGGACTGGCTCAATACGCGCAGGAGGTCCGGGACGGCTCTTTTCCTGCCCCGGAGCATTCCTTTTCCATGCGGGACGAGGAGTTGAGGCGTATTTACGGACATTCCGCAGAGTGAATGCCGCGGTAGCGTCTGGACAGGTTTTCATATTTCAGCAAGGAGTCAGGCATGCAGAGGCCCAACCGGCGGCAATGGCCGCGACATGAAAAAAAAGCACAGGTGCAGTTCACGGCCTCGTTGCGGGACGGTTATGTCGTGTCCTGGGTTTCCAATTTCAGCCGCGGAGGAATCTGCCTGACACACCCCTCTCCATTGGAAAAAGGCCGCAATGTGCTGATCCGCCTGACCATGGACCTGGCCGGTTTGTCCAGAGATGTCCGCGCCAAGGTCAAATGGTGCGTCCCGGCCCGGGCAGGCGGCTACGCCATCGGGCTGGAGTACGAGCAGCCCCAGCATTGGACACGATACGAATAGGCCCCTGCGGGCCTTTCTTGTTTTCAGGATGGCGAACTGGCCGGGATCCGCAACCTGAGAATGGTCATCAGCATGAGGAAAAAAAGGGCTGCGCCAAAAAGGGCAAAGGACAGGGCGAAGCCGAAGAATTCCCCGCACCACGCCAAGCCGGCCGGGATGAGACCCGCGCCAAAGAGGGAGGTGCACATGATGGTCAGGGATACGGACAGGTCGTTGGTGGCTTTGGGGCAGACCAGGGACAGGACGGCAAAACCGACAGGAAAAAAGCAGACCACAAAGAGCGGCTGCAGGGTGAGCATGGCAATGGTCCACCATAGGGGGCCGTATCCGCACAAGACCGTGGACAGACTTGCGCCCAGCAGGCAAAGGGCCATGGTGCCGCGGTATCCCATGCGGCGGATGATCCATCCTGTGGCAGGGAGAACAAACACAGGCATGATCCGCGTGGCACCCAGAATGAAGCTGGCCTCTTCCCTGCTGAGCCCCTTTTCCCTGACCAGCAGGGCGGGCAGCAGGTTGTAGATGCCCGTTGATACGGATACTGCCAGGACAAAGAGCAGGACCGTGATCCAAAACGCAGGCAGGGAGACGATGACGCGGATGTTGCCCAGTACAGGGGCCATCCCTGTCCGGCGGGTGGCCGGGCCGCGGAGGGTGTACAAGAGGGCGAGGCCCAGGCAGGAGATGCCGAGCGTGAGGAAAAGGCTTGGATAGCCCGAGGTGTTCATGAAGGCCTCGGCGATGAAAGGGGCCACGACGAAGGACAGGTTCGGGGCCATTTCGTGCACGGCAAAGGCCTGTCCCCAGTACGCCGGGGGGGTGATCTCGGTGATGGTCACCACGCCGGAGGGCATGTACAGTCCGGCTGCTGCGCCCATGAGAAATGTCCACAGGCAGAAACCCCAGAATGTCGTGCTTGCGGACAGCCCGAGCAGAGCAATGCCGATGACGGCTGTGGAAAAGACGATGGTTTTCTTGTGGCCGAGGCGGCAGGACAGGAAGCCCGCGCAGAGCACGGACATGCTGTATCCTGCAGTGAGGCAGACAAGAAGGTTGGCGCTGTGGGCCAGGGACTGGCCGAGATGCTCACTGATGGGTATCAGCAAGGGGCCGAACAGGGTCCGAACCAGGAAGTTGGCGAAAAAGACCGTGGTCAGCAGGCTCAGCGCCGGGAGAACCGAGGCGAAATGCGGGGCGTTCTTGTTCTGGGACTGAGTGTTCATTGCTTAACAACTCAAGGAAAAATTTGTATCTGGCCCGTTCATGTGAAGGGCTTATCCGATACGTGCATGAGACCATGAAATCAACACCAACAAAGGAGGACCTGTGCCGCGATTGATTTTTGGGCTGCTCATTGCCCTGACCAGCGTCTGGAGCGCACACGCAGCTGATCTGACCGACCAGATCCAGAAGCGATACGATACATTGCAGTCTTTCCGGGCCTTTTTTCTGCAGACCCTGACCAACGCCTCCAGCCGAGAGACCCAGGAGCGTCTGGGAACCATTGTTTTTGTCCGTCCGCGTTTCATCCGGTGGGAGACGACCAGCCCGGAGCAGGAACTGCTGATCATCGGCAAGGACACGGTCTGGGACTATTTTCCCGAGGAGGAAACCGTGTATCGGTACAGCGTGGAGCAGGCTCTGAGCTCCAAGACCATGATCCGCTTTTTGTCTGGCGAGGCCAACCTGAAGGAAGACTTCACGGTCAAGGATCTGGGGGCTGACGGGGATTTCCGGCATCTGAAGCTCATTCCCAAGGAGCCGGAACCCAATCTGGTGGAGGGGGAAATCTGGGTCCGGCCCGGTCAGGGCATTCTGGAAAAGATCAAGCTGATCGATTTTTTCGGCAACATCAATCAGCTGGAATTGAGCGGCCTGGAGCTGGACGTGGCCGTGGACCACAAGGAATTCACCCTCGTTCCGCCCAAAGGCGTTGAGATTCTGGAAGGCCCGGCAGAATAGAGGGCTTCTTCCTCAGCAGCAAAGGCCCCGGTGTGCAGACATCGGGGCCTTTTTTGTCGTGGCGCGCGGGCAGGAACGTCCATCGCCAGGTCAAATGGAACAGAAGAAGACCTCGTTTCATCTATTTGGCAAAATGGCGAAGATGATCTAGATAGATAAACGGGTCTCAAACACAGACCAATACCTGATTTTGCCGAGGCTCGCGGCCATGGCCACGACCGCCCGTGCCACGGAGCACGACAACCTCAACATTGTTTCAATTATCAACCACGAGGGAATATTATGAAGAAATCAGCACTGCTTTTCGTCGTCTTCGTGCTTGTCACCAGCGGATGCGCCACCATGCAGCAGCAGTCCAAGACGACCCAGGGCGCCACCTATGGGGCCGCTGGGGGCGCGGTTGCCGGCGCCGTTGTGGGGCAGATCATCGGCAAGGACACCAAGGGAACCCTTATTGGCGCGGCCGCGGGTGCGGCCATCGGCGGTCTGGCCGGGGCCGGAATCGGCCGCATGATGGACAACCAGGAAGCGGAGATGCGCCAAGCCCTGGCCCAGTCCGACGAGGTGGCCGTCCGGCGCGAGGGCGAT
>JAAYCS010000077.1 GCA_012729655.1 Desulfovibrionales bacterium
GGTGTAGCGGTCGTAGTAGGGCATGATCTGCTTGAGCACGAAGCCCGTGGTGCGGATCATTTCCTTGTTCAGGTTGGTTTTGAGGCCCAGTTCCTCGATGTAGGCCGCCGTGGAGAGGACTTCGCCCTGCCCGTACCAGCGTACCGACGCGCCAATGGCCGTGTCCACGATGTGCGCGCCGGCCTTGGCCGCCGCGGCCACAGCAGGAACGAACAGGCCGTCGGTGTAGTGGCGATGGTAGTGGACGAGCAGGTCCGGATAGATCCTGCGGATGGCCGAAACCAGCTCGGTCATGAACACCGGGGGACACACCCCAGCCATGTCCTTGAGACCGAGAATGATGAGGTGCTCGGCCTTCTTCCTGGAACAGCCCGCCACCTGGGCGGTCATGTCAATGATCTCCTCCACCACTCCCAGATAATGGGATACGTCGAACCCCTTGGCCCACGACAGCGAGATGGCCGGCTCCCAGATGTTTCCCCTGGAGTTCAATGCAACTTCGGCAAAGGGCCGCATATTCTCGATGTGGTTCAGAAAATCAAAGCAGCGCACCACATCGTAGTGCTCGCAGATCATTTCCCCCATCCGGCGCATGATGTTCCGCGGCTGAGGCTTGTAGCCCAGCACGTTGGTGGATCTGATTAGAATCTGTTTCAGCGTCTTGGGCGCGAACTCATTCCATTCCTTGGCCTCGGAAAAGGGGTAGGTCATGTTGGCCAGCATGGCCACGTGGTAGTGCGCCCCTCCACCGTTCTCCAACGAAAAGAAGCCGCAATTATCCAGGTACGGGCCGATGATCCGGTCCTCTGCCAGGCGGAAGCGGTTGCCCGAATTGGATTGCGTGATGTCCCGGGTGGTCGTATCCGAAAAATGAACATGGTCGGAATCCCGGATGTAGGACAAGATTGCGTCCCGATCTCCCCGAGGGTAGGGATAATGGTAATACTCGGGTTCGATCCCGGGCAGAGAGGGCCTGAACGGCTCCATGCGCTTGCCTTCCCTGGTCCGGTACTCCCCGAGCTTGACGTAGGGGTTGTAGCCATGTGCGGAAATCTTGGCCACCAGCCGGGAAAGACGTACCGCCTCGGATTCCTTGTCCAGATAATCCATCAGCTCAGGGGTGTTGGCCACGAAACCGGTATCGTACTCCCCGCAACGGAACCGTGGATGGGCAATGATCTGGCGGTGGAAAGGAATGGTGGTCTTGATCCCACCGATGACGTATTCGCCCAAAGCCCTGTCCATGATGCCCAGCACCTTGTCCCATTGTGGACCGTAAGCGATCAGCAGGGACGCTGCCGAATCATACTGGGAGGGAAATTCGTACCCGCTGCACACGCATGAATCCACGCGCACGCCGGGACCGCCGGGAGAAAGGTAGCGGGTGATACGACCGGCATTGGGGGCAAAGCCATGCTGGGGGTCCTCGCAGTTGACCCGGACCTGCATGGCATGGCTCTGGGGCTTGCAGTTCTCCTCCGACAGCCGGAGCTCGGCCCCGAACGCCACAGCGATCTGTTCCTCCACCAGGTCAATGCCGTAGCGGCATTCGGTGATGCCGTGCTCCACCTGCAGACGGGTGTTGACCTCAATCAGATAGGCCCTGCCAGAGGCATCAACCAGAAACTCCACCGTGCAGAGGGAGTGGTAGCCCACGGCCCGAACCAGCTGGCGGGAGTATTCCTTCAGTTGCTGACGCAGGGAATCGGTCATGCCCGACCAAGGCGATGGCGTGATCTCCACCAGCTTTTGATGATTGCGCTGCACCGTGCAATCGCGCTCGTCAAAGGCGAAGACATTGCCGTACTTGTCGGCAATGACCTGGATCTCGATATGGCGGATAGAGGTCAGCAGGCGTTCCACATACAGGCGCGGATTGCCGAAGGACGCCTGGGCCAGGGTTGAGGCCTTGACGAAGGCGTCGTCCAGTTGATCCTGGCTGAAAACCTCATAGATCCCGCGTCCGCCCCCGCCCCCTTCGGCCTTGAGCATAGCCGGCAAACCTATTTCGGCCGCCACCTGCTTGGCCTCCTCCACGGTCACGGCCCCTTCGGAACCAGGTACCACAGGAATGCCCAGCTTGTGGGCCAGTTTCCGCACCTGGACTTTGTTGCCCAGCAGACGCATGGCCTCTGACGTGGGGCCGATAAAAATAATGCCCGCTTCAGCGCATTTTGTTGGGAAGGACTCATCCTCCGAGGCAAATCCCCACCCTGGATGGATGGCCGCCACCCCCCTGGCCTTGGCCATGGAGATGATCTTGTCGATGTCCAGGTAGGCCCGAGGGTTTTCCCCGAGATGCAGAAGTTCCTGTGCCCCGGCGGTGAAGGGCGCGGTCTTGTCCACGTCCGTGGCCGTGATCATGGGCACGGCCTGGAACACCTCCTTGATGGAACGGACTATCCGTCTGGCCGGTATGCCCCGGTTGGCCACAAGAATCCTCTTGCCCCGGACCTCCCGGGACACTTCTTCAAAACTTCGGGGAATCAAAGACATATTATATCTCTCCATGCGCGTTATGTGTCCCCTTCTGATGCGTCCTCAGGAAAGAGGGAGCCGGAATGCAACGTCCGTGTCCCATCCTGCGTGTGCAAGACAATACCGCCGTCAGGGCTCAAACCTCTGAACAGGCCGCGAACCGATGATCGATTGTCAACAATCTGAACCATGGTCCCAAGGTAGGCTAAAACCGTCTCAATTGAATGGGAAAACTCCAGAAGGGTCGAATCAGAAAGAGTTGATATATAGCAAAGACGGCCAACATTCACAAGCCGTATCCACAGCTCAAAAATGGACCGTCGAGTTGCAGGAGGTCCCAGCGTCCCGGCACTGGCCACATGGTCAGTTCGCATCATCGCCTCCGGGGGAGAGGAGGACAGATTCAGACCGATACCTGCTAAAAGCACTTCCCCCCTTTCCTCGACCAGAATACCACCCACCTTGCGGCCATGCAGCAGAAGATCGTTGGGCCACTTGAGTTGGAGGGGTAAACGCAATCCCCGCAGTCCCTGACACAGAATCCAGCCCATCAAAACAGAGATCATGTTCCGCCACGGTTCTGGCGGAAAAGGAAGACGCCAGGCCGCGAAAAGATTCCCCGGATCGGAAATCCAGGCCCTGCGCATTTGTCCCCTCCCCGCCCACTGCCGCGAGACCAGGACCGAATCCCAGGCATCAAGGCCACCGACACTGGCCAGATGATGGGCCACATCCAGCGCAGAGGAACACGGTCCACAGAGGTATACACGTTCGCGCAGATCCTCCCCGGTGACCATTCCGGCTCCCAACAGCACACGGGCATCAGGATGGGCTGGAGAAAGTCCTTCGGTGATGCCGTCAATGGGCAAAGTCCAATGAATGGGCATGGTGCTCCACCAAGGGCCCTGCTCAGGCCTTGGCCTGCTTTTTCTGCATGAGCAGTCGTTTCAAGTCCGTCTTATCTCCGGCGCGATGGGCCTGGACAGTCCGTTTTGTGGGAGGGAGGCGGGAAATCGAGACAGCGGAGTCCAGAGGCGCATTGACCTGGCCATGGGCCTTCTCCCCGGTGTCGTGCCCGGAACTCGCCATGTCGCCTGCAAACGGCACTTCGACGAGGGCCCTGCGTCCTGCCTCTCTTTGCGGCGACTCAGGCCAAGGTATGGCAGCCGCGGGGGTGTCTGCAGCGGAGGACACTGGCCGGGGAGATGGGAATGCAGGGGGCGCCGAAATAATCCTGGGGCACCCTTGCGGACCGGCACTGGCCGAGCGAGAAGAGGGGAAAACGGGAACTGGCCGGGGAACAACGGGCGATGCGCCCCGGCGGTCGTCCATAACACGCACAGGCTGGTAGAAAATGGACCGAAGGTAGCGTTTGGGCTCGAACATGGATGTCACGCCGTTCAAGGATTCAGTAGATCCGATGATCAGGGACCCATCGGTTTCCATGACCCCGGCTATTTTCTCGAAAACCGCTTTCTTGTCCGTAGCAGTGAAATAAATTGCCACGTTCCGGCAAAATACAACATCAAACCTGCCCATCCCTGCAAATGGCTTCATCAGGTTGAACTTCCTGAACACGGCCATGGAACGAATCTCGTCCTTGACCTTCCACCCGTCCCCGTGCGCAGAGAAGTATTTTTGCAGGACTTGGGGAGGCATGCCCCGCTCAGCCTCGAATTTATTGTACTTTCCGTAGCTGGCCTTTGTCACTGCATCGTCTGAAATGTCCGTACCCAATATGGAAATCTGATAATTGCTGAGGTTGCCCAGCGTTTCACGCAGAATGATGGCGATACTGTACACTTCCTGGCCTGTTGAACATGCAGCGCTCCAGATGCGGATAGGCACTGGCATATTGGCATACATCCGGGCCCTGGAGTCTACGAGGTCAGGCAGTATCTTGTGCTTGAAGAGTTCAAAGGGAGAGGAATCGCGGAAGAAAAAAGTTTCATTGGTGGTGATGGCATTGATCATCTCCTTTTCCATGTTCCCACTGCGATCCGCCTTGGCCTTGGCATAAAGCTCCATGTACGAGGTACAGGAGTATTGCTGCATCATGGGCTTGAGGCGCGTTTCAAGCAGATAGGCCTTGCTGGCGTCGAGGGCCACTCCGGAGATGGAGTAGACATACCGAGTCAAGAGCTTGATTTCATCCTGGGATATGGCGGTCATGGTGTGGCCATTTCCTTGCAGTTCTGTGGGATCATCGCACAGTGCGGACGATTTCAGATGCGATCATGTGCAGGGGAACAACCGTGTCCACTACTCCGGCTTCGATGGCTGCCTTGGGCATCCCATACACCACGCAGGATTCCTCGTCCTGACCGATGGTCACGGCTCCAAGGTTCTTCATGACCTGCAAACCAAGGGTTCCATCCCCGCCCATGCCCGTCATGATCACGCCGGTGCTGAGGGGCCCGTACTCCCGGGCCACCGACCGAAACAGATAATCCACCGCGGGCTTGCAGTTGTTTTCGGGTGGATCGTCAGTGATCTGGATGATCTTCCGTCCACCGACTCCCGAACCAACACGCATCTGTTTCCCGCCGGGAGCGATATAAATCGTGTCGGGGGTCACCGCCTCTCCCTGACTGGCCTCGCGAACATCATACTGGCATTTGGTGGACAGGCTCTCGGCCAGGGATCTGGTGAAAAGAGGAGGCATGTGCTGCACCACGAAAATCGGCACTCCCAGCCTGGGCAGCTGCGGCAGCACCCTGGCCAGGGCGTTGGGTCCCCCAGTGGAAACCCCAATGGCCACGACCTTGGACTTGCCGGTCCGCTTCGCGGAAGAACCAGTCGTTGGAACGCGCTGGGCCTGCGCACCCCCTCCAACGCGATACCGCTCCCGCAGCATGGCCCGCATTTCCAGCCGCTTGGCAAAGGCGTTGACGCGCGCCAACAGCGCGTATTTGAGCGTCTGTATGTTTTCCTGCCTGGCCTCTGCATCAGGCTTGGCAATGAAATCAAAGGCTCCCAGTTCAAGCGCTTTCATGGTGATTTCACTGCCGCGCTTGGTCAAGGTGGACAGCATGATCACCCCGACATCCGAAAAATTCGTTACGATTTCCTGCAGTGTTTCAAGTCCACCCATGACGGGCATTTCGACGTCCAGGGTGATGAGATGGGGTTTGAGGCTTGCAATGCGGGACAGGGCGATCTTGCCGTTACTGGCAGTGCCCACCACCTCAACTCCGGGTATTTCGGCCAGCAGATCGCTCACTACCTTGCGGTACATGATCATATCGTCAACTACCAGGACGCGCAGATGCATCGAATCTCCCGATCTTTTTTGCCCGGACAATACCAGAGTAGATACCTAAACTTCTTTTGGAGCCGCTAGTCCTGGTCCATGGGCCTGCTGAACAGTTTTCAGCCCGGCCTTCCTTCCCTGCAGGGTCCCCTCTCGTGGCCAGAGTAGAAAGGACGATGTGCTGGTTCCGGAAAAGGCCGGATTTCCATGCGCTGGCTTGGGCCCCAGATCTACTCGTCGCCCAGCACTTCCTCGACGTCCAGAATGGCCACGAGATCACTGGAGGCCTTCAGCACCCCCAGAAAATATGCATCCTTCATCCCTTTGATGTTGGAAGGCGTCGGCCCCACCTCTTCCCACTTGGCCTTGACCACATCGGTGATCCTGTCGACCAGGAGCCCTATGTTTTCCTCCCGGGAATTGACGATGATGATTCTGCTGCTGTCCGTCTGCTTCGACGGCGCGAGTCCCAGTTTTCGTCCGAGATCGATGATGGTCACGATCCGGCCGCGCAGATTCATGATGCCGAGCACGTATGCCGGAGCCTGGGGAACCCTGGTCATTTCCAGCTGCCTGTTCATTTCCTGAATGACATTGATGTCGATTCCGCATAGCGCGGAACCCACGAAGAAACAGGCCAGCTGTACTGGACCGGTCATCGCCTTGGCTGCATGCTCCATGGGCTTTTGCCTCTCTCGTTCAGCTCGCGTAGCGCTTCAAACAGTCATAAATGGTTTGCAGAAGCAGCTCCCTGTCCAGCTTGATCTGATA
>JAAYCS010000078.1 GCA_012729655.1 Desulfovibrionales bacterium
GCGCCACGACTCTGGATGTACCCGAACACGAAGGTCAGAAAGAGGAGGAGAAAAAAGGAGCGCAGGATGAACAAAACCGTGAACACTCCACCCCAGACCATCACCCGGATCAGATTCGGAACAATGCGTTCAGCCCGCATGTTGTGTTCAGGACCGGGTTCATATGTCATATTTTTATCCTCGAAAAAAATTGCACATTCGTCATCACTCGAGAAAGGGTTGGCCGTATCCCGTTTCCTTTACACCCAGAAATCTGGCCACAGTCGCGCCGATATCGGCCAGGCTGTCCCGCACCCCCATGGAGCCGGGCCGGATGGAGGGGCCAAAGGCCAGGATCGGGACCCTTTCCCGGGTATGGTCCGTGCCGGCCCAGGTCGGATCGCAGCCGTGATCCGCGGTCAGGACGCACAGATCCCCCTCACGCATCCGCCCCAGCAGTTCAGGCAGGCGGAGATCAAAAGCCTCCAGTGCCCGGGCATACCCGGCCACGTCCCGACGATGGCCGTAGACGGTGTCAAAATCAACAAAATTGGTCAGAACCAAGGACCTGTCTTCAGCTTTCTCCCAGGCTTGCAGGGTGACGTCCAGAAGCTGATCCTGGCCCGATGTGTGCAAGACGTGTGTGACACCCTGAGACGCGAAAATATCGGCCACCTTGCCCACTGCCACGACAGTTCCTCCTGCCCTGCAGACATGGTCGAGCAGGGTCGGCACTGGCGGTGGCATGGAAAAATCCCGTCTGTTGGATGTGCGCACGAACGATGCGGCATCCTTTCCCGTGAAGGGACGGGCTATGACCCGCGCGATGCGGTACGGGTCAACCAGCTTCCTGGCAATGCGGCAGACCGCAAGCAAACGTTCCAATCCGAAATGCTCTTCGTGGGCAGCAATCTGCAGCACTGAATCCGCGGAGGTGTAAACAATGGGCCGGCCGGTACGAAGATGTTCCTCCCCCAGCTGCATCAGAATATCCGTGCCCGACGCTTTGCAGTTCCCGAGCACCCCTGGAAGTCCCGCTTTCTCTGTCAGCGCATCCAGCAACGGCTCCGGAATGGATGCGGTCTGGGATTCGAAATAGCCCCAGTCGGACGTCAACGGTACACCGGCCATCTCAAAATGTCCGCTCGTCGTGTCCTTGCCTTTGCTGATCTGCGTCGCGCAGCCGTATCGGGCCCTGAGCGGACCGCTTGGCTGCAGACCCCAGGGCACGACACCGGTGGACAGGGCCGCAGCCAGGCCGAGGCCCAGGGCTGAAAACGTCGGGAGAACCAGGGGACCAACGCGGCCTGCATCGGCCAGACCCCGGGCGCAGGACTCGGCGATGTGGCCGAGGGTGTCTGCCCCCTGGTCACCGAACCGAGCCGCGTCAGGGGCGCCCCCCACACCCAGGGAGTCCAGGACGATCAGGCAGACCCGACGCATGGCTCCCCTTCCTGAGCGGCCACCCTCAGAAGTTCATCCAACAGCTGGCTTGCCCCGAAACGGAACCTGCCCGGACCGATCCAGTCTGGCCCCATGATTTCCGCGGCAAGATCGAGATAGACCTGGGCATCGGCCATGGTCCGCAGGCCGCCGGAAGCCTTGAATCCGACAGGAAGGCCGGACTCGGCGATGGCCTCCAGCATGATCCTGGCCGCCTCGGGCGTTGCATGCACCGGGGTCCTGCCCGTGGACGTTTTCAGGAAGTCTGCACCGCACTCGATGGCCAACCGACTCGCAGTCCTGATCAGGTCCGGTGAGCCCAGCCTGCCAGACTCCAAAATAACCTTGAGCAGGACCGGGCAGGCCTTTCTGCAGGTCCGTAGAAACTGACGCACGAACCCTGAATCTCCCCGCAGAAGCGCCCCGTACGGCATGACCAGGTCCACCTCGTCGGCCGCGTTGGACAGGCAGAGCTCAATCTCGGCCACAGCCCGGGCAGAGTCCTCCTCTCCTGCCGGAAAATTGGCCACCGTGGCCAGTCTGACGCCACGAATTCCCCAACGGTCCAGGGCCGTGCGCGCCTCCCGGAGGAAGCGGGGAAACAGGCAGACGGCTGCCACCCGGCCGCATGGGCTGCAAGCCCTTCCGCACAGATGGCGAACATCCTCCGATGTCTCCCTCCCGGACAACGAGGTCAGATCCAGCAGGGACATCATTTGTCTGGCCAGAGCAGTCGCTTCCTGCATTGCACCCCATCCTTGAAGAGTATCAGTCCCTGTCGGTTCGGAGGTCCGGGGTCCCCCGCAACGCCTCGTGCGACACCGCCACCGAAGTCAGCGTACGAGATCCTGTCCGCTCAGGTCGGCCAGAGCCTCGCAACGCAATTGCAGCAGAATCTCCGCGCTTCTCGGCCCCAACCCGCGGTGCTTGTCTGGCAGCCTGACAGATTTGATCAGCAGCAGATCCTTCCGGGCCGCAGCGGTATGGTTTCCGCCCTGATCCGCCGCCACCATCTGAAAAAACTGGTCGACCACCCCTGCCCTGTCCAGGGCCAGGAGCAAGCGGACCTTTGTTGAAGGCCTCAAATTCGCATACAATCCTCCGGCCATGTGCCAGCGCACGGCCAAACGTCCGGCCACCAAATGACGTTTCGGGAGGCGCAGACGGAAGGCCAGGTTCGCGGCCAGAGGCTCTCCCTCTTTTTCATGTCCGATATGCCGGGGCAAGGCCGTAACAGGGGTCACTGTTTTTCCCAGGTCATGGCACAGCGCCATCCACACCGCCATGGGTTGGCCTGCGCAACCATCCATGACCTGGGCCGTGTGTTCCAATACGCTCGTGTCATGGTGGGATGAGGGGCCGGCAGGAATGGCGTCCGCTGCGGCAAATTCCGCCAACCATGGATCAAGGGCATCTCCAGCGTGCAAGATGCGTAGAAAATTTCCCGGCTTGTGTCCTTCGCAGGCCTTGAGCGATTCCTGGCCAACCCGCTCGGCAGCCACCGAACCCAGGCCCTGTGCAGAAACAGAACGCATGGCGGCCAACAGCTCGGCATGAACCGAAAAATCGGAAAGCACTGCTGCGAAACGGGCGGCGCGGATAACCCGCAATGGATCGGCCAAAAAGTTATCCGCAGACACGGGCCGCAGAATCTTGTCCCGCAAATCGGCCAAAGCCAGTGGATGAGCGATGACGACTCCGGACTTGTCCTGGGCCAGGGCGTTTATGGTCAGGTCCCGGGAGGCCAGGTCATCCTCGATGCTCGTGAATGTCGAAAATGTGTATTGCGTGGCACCCTTCAAAAATACTGGGATGTCCCTCCCGACCCGAATCAGTCCAGGCACGTTACGGCGCAAATCATCCTCGGTCCCACCCAGCACCACATAATCGAGATCCGCGGGCTCCATCCTCCCGCGAACCATGTCACGCACCGCCCCTCCTACCAGATAGATTTGCATGTATTCGTCACTTTTCCGGGGGTAATGTGGAGCGCATCAAGGATTCCTCTCCCCGCTCTCTGCCCCACGCTCAAAAGGAAAACAACCTTTTCAGCCACACGACGCAAAGACAAACGTGAACAGTCGCATCATCGCAGCGGAAACACTGGTCAATCACTATGTCAAAAGACCGGCCAAACTGAAAGCGGCAACTTGGTCCGCACCTCCCTGAGGTTCCGCACAATATTGGTGGAGTCCATCAACCAACCGCAGACCGGATCCTGACCCTGCCTCTGGCCATTTCAGGGAGGAGTTGACGGGTAGCCGCCGCGTGGGCATGAAGCGAACGAACCTGGCCATGCTGGAAAAGAAACCAGACACGGCATTCCGTAAAATGCATGCACTCCCCCTTTGTCCACCCTCACCACCGGTACACCTATGACCCTGTACGCGTTTCTCGGAGCCCTGGAACAGGGGTTTCTTTACGGCATCATGGCACTGGGGGTCTACCTGACCTTCCGCATCCTCGATTTTCCTGACCTGACCGTGGACGGCAGCCTGCCCCTGGGCGCGTCAGTCTGCGCCGTGACCGTGACGTCTGGCCACAGCCCCTACCTGGCACTGACCTTGGCCACGCTAGCGGGATTCCTGGCTGGAGCCGCCACCGCCATCCTCAACACCAAGCTCAAGATCCTGCATCTCCTTGCTTCGATCCTGACCATGATATCCCTCTACTCCATCAACATCCGCATCATGGACGGTCCCAACGTGGCCCTGCTCGGCGCGCCGTCGATCCTGACCGATCTGGAGAAAACGGGACTGCCCCTCCACGTCTTGAGCCCGCTGTGCTTTTTCGTGGTGGCAACCTCGGTCATGGCTGTCCTGATCTGGTTTCTGCATACCGAGTTCGGCCAGGCCATGCTGGCCACGGGCGACAACCGGCACATGATCACGGCCTTGGGAGTGAACACGGACAACGTCATCATCATCGGGGTTGGGCTGTCCAACGCCCTGGTGGCTTGCAGCGGGGCACTCATCGCTCAGAACCAGGGCGCGGCCGACGTGAACATGGGCGTGGGCACCATCGTCGCCGGGCTGGCTTCGGTCATCCTGGGCGAGACGATCTGTGGTGCGCCGACCATCGCCCGGACCTGCGCTGCCGTCCTTGCCGGGTCACTGGTCTATCGCATTGCCATCGCCCTGGCCCTCAGTTTCAAACTTGGAGATTTTGCACTGACCCCGAGCGATCTCAATCTCATCACCGCCTTCCTGGTCATCCTGGCCCTGACCTCGCCCATGCTCAAACGGAGACTCGCCCGGTGATCTGCGTCCAGAACATCAACAAATACTTTCATCGCGGCAGCGTGAATGAAGTGCACGGTATCCGCGACCTGTCCATCGACATCGAACAGGGCGACTTCATCACCATCATCGGATCCAACGGGGCCGGCAAATCCACGTTTCTGTCCTGTCTGGCAGGGACCCATGCCGTGAACTCCGGAACCATCGGCGTACACGGCACCGACGTGACCCACTGGCCCGAATACAAACGGGCGCGCCTCATCGGCCGCGTCTTCCAGGATCCCCTCAAGGGCACCTGCGCCAATGGAACCATTGCCCAGAACATGGCCCTGGCCTTGAAACGCGGAAAGCCCCGGGGGTTGGGTCGCGGAGTCAAGGTCACGGATCTCGATCTGTTCAGACGGCGACTGCAGGTCCTGGGCCTGGGGCTCGAAAGCCGTCTCAGGGACAGGGTTGGTCTGTTGTCGGGGGGACAGCGCCAGGCCCTGACCATGGTTATGGCCACCCTGGTGCGGCCGGATCTTCTCCTCCTGGACGAACACACCGCGGCCCTGGACCCCAAAACAGCGGCGCAGATGCTGGAGCTGACCAGAACCATCGTCACAGACAACGGACTGACCACCTTGATGGTCACCCACAACATGCATCAGGCCCTCAACCTCGGCAACCGGCTGATCATGATGCACCAGGGACGAATCATCCTGGATGCACGGGCGGACGAAAAATCGAGCCTGACTGTGGAAGCCCTGCTGCACAAATTTCACACCCAGGGCGAAGGGGATATTTCCGACAGGATGCTCCTGAACACATCGCGACCAATGCATGCCTAGCACGCTCTTTGCTAAACGCTCTCTGGCAAGGAGGGAGCATGAATCACGACCAACACACCTTCCGCACTCCGATCCTGACCATTGCGGGCATGATCCTGGCACTGGGATTGTGGGTTTTCTGGTCCTGGCAGGGCTACAGTGAACGGTCTCTGGAATGGCGAAGGCAACGGGCCCAGGACAGTTTTGACACGATGAATGCTGTTGTCGCCTCCCTGGCCAATGGCGAATTGACCGACTGGCAACAGGTCGAAAACGTGCTCGGAAGCATAACCCGCAATTCGCGCATTCTTTTCCTAGTCATTCAGGATCGCCATGGACGCCTTGCCCAGACCGGGACTGCCCCTGATTTCCTGATGTCCAACAGCACCCAGGGGGAACGCCTGGAAGAAACCATGTACGTCTTCTGGGCCCCACTGCGACCCATGGAGATCCCCATCTCATGGTCCGAGGCTTTGAACATCCCCCACCTGGGGCTGTGGCCGTCAGGCACCCCGGTCATGTACCTCGGCTTTCGGCCTCCGTCGGAACCCTTTGCCTCCTCATGGTTCTGGAGGCGCGAGGGACCCATCTTCCTGTCCGCCCTGGTCTGCATCCTGGCCTTCTCTGCCGTGTGGGTCGCCAGCCTCCGCCGCAGATCCGTGGTCTCACAACTTGCGGCCGAACGCATCCGCAGCGCCCACCTGGAAGAACTGGCTCTGGCAGCGGCTGGTCTGGCCCATGAAACCAAAAACCCCCTGGGCATCATCATGGGCATGGCCCAACAGATTGCATCCCGCCCCAACATCCCCCCTGATAGCCGGGCCATGCTGGAGCAGATCATAGACGAGGTCGACAAGACCACGTCACGCCTGGGCAGCTTCATGAATTTCGCCCGCCAACGGACGGCCAACCTGGCTCCCGTGGATCTTTTCGGACTTTGCTCCGAGGTAGTCCAGGCCCTGAAACCCGAATTCGATTCAGGGGGAGTCTATGTCCAGGTTGCCGTACACCCGGTTCGAATTCTGGCTGACGGAACCATGGTTCGCCAGATCCTGGTCAACTTGCTCCTGAACAGCCTGCGCGCCTCAAACCCCGGCACGACGGTATTCGTCAGGACCAATCGGCACCGCCGAAAACTTCAACTTATGGTTGAAGATAAGGGCTGCGGCATTTCCCCCGAACTTTTGCCCAACATCTTCAAACCCTACACATCGGGCACTGCCGCAGGACACGGCCTGGGCCTGGCCATAGTCAAGCGCATGGTTGATGCGCATGGGTGGCGGATTAATGCGTCCTCAACGCCAGGCCAGGGAACCATCATGACCATTTCCGGCATAAAACCCGCCGAGGAGGAACATGCGTAACCACATCATCGTCGTTGACGACGAAAGCATGTATCGACAGCTCTATGCCCGTGTCCTTCGTGACGCTGGATTTGCCGTGCGCGAGGCTGAAAGCGCGGAAGAAGCTTTGCGGCTGATCTCCCAGGAAGCACCGGCCATGGTCATCAGCGATGTGCGCATGCCCGGCGAGAACGGACTGGACCTGCTGCGTCGCAGTCGAAGGGACCACTCCTCCCTGCCCTTTCTCCTGGTCACTGCCTATGCCGACGTGCGCGGGGCAGTGGATGCGCTGAAACTCGGCGCCGTGGATTATCTGGCCAAACCCGTGGATCTGGATGAGCTGCTGGCCGTGGTCCGTGACACTCTGGGCGTTGATCCAGGGGAGTCCATCGAGATCCCCCCCGCAGCACTGCACGGGATCATCACCGAAAGCCCAGCCATGCGGGCCGTATTGCGGGATGCCTACAGGGTGGCTGACAGCGAGGCAACGGTTCTCCTCATCGGCGAAAGCGGGAGCGGAAAGGAGGTTGTGGCCCAGTTCATCCACAGACACAGTCCTCGCCGTGACAGGCCCCTTGTGGCCGTCAACTGCGCGGCCATCGCCCCAACGCTGCTGTCCAGCGAGCTTTTCGGCCATGAAAAAGGAGCCTTCACCGGGGCCGTGGCCAAGCGTAAAGGCTACTTCCGTGAGGCGCATGAAAGCACCCTCTTTCTGGACGAGATAGGAGACATGCCTCTGGAATTGCAGGCCTCATTGCTCCGGGCCACAGAAACGGGCCGGATCACCCCGGTGGGCGGCGATCATGAGATCGAGATCGACTGCCGGCTCATTGCAGCCACCAATCGCCGTCTCGACGAGGACGTTGCCGCCGGCCGATTCCGCCAGGACCTTTACTATCGCCTGAATGTCATCACCATCGAAATCCCTGCCCTGCGGGATCGGCCCGAGGACATTGTCCCCCTGGCCAGACATTTCCTGAACCAGACCAAGACCGAGAATAAGCGCCTGTCCAGAGCGGCCATCCAGGCATTGCTGGCCCACGACTGGCCTGGCAATGTCCGTGAGCTGGCCAACGCCATGTCCCATGTACGCCTCCTGAGCCAAACCGACGTCATCCTGCCTGAGCACCTCCCCGCTGCAGTGCGCAAGGGTGTGATCAAGGTCCGTCCACCGATGCAGACAGCAGTGGCAACTCCAGCTGATTCAAAGACCTTGGAACAGCAGGAATACGACGCTGTCGTTGCGGCCCTGAAGCAAACCGGCGGAAATCGGACCCGGGCGGCCGAGATCCTGGGCATCACCCGTCGAGGTCTGATCTACAAAATCAAACGCCTCGGCCTTGATTGATACGATCCCGCTGTGCAAAGACTGCACGGCCCTGCAGAGAAAGACTGTCCAGGCAGCCCCGGAAATGGCCAAGCACCTGCAGAAACCGGACATTGTGCTGCTCAACATTTGGCACAGGCTTTGCGACACCGGAAGGGACACATCCAGGAGGATGCCATGATCATCTTCAGATCCGCCATAATGGTACTGCTTGTTACCCTGCTTGGCCCGTCAGTCCAGGCAGGGCAGCTCAGAGGGAAGGAGACCCCTCCATCTCCAGAAAAACAAACAGGACACCGTCACATCGAACGCATCAGCGATCCCAACAGCGGGGCAATGACGATTCGCCCTGGTGGTCGCCCTGATCGCGGACCCGAGTCCTTTGCGCAGCAGAAATCAGAATCTTCATCTCCTTATTCCGGATTGCCAAAGGCTGAAACACGGCAATCCAGATCCCCTCGACCGGAAATGGGTCGATCCGTGTTGGGGGAGTCCCGTCAACATCGTCAAGAGCGCGGGGAAAACCGGCAGGACCGCCTGGACTCCAGACCCTCGTCCGGCCCTTCTGTCACGCCTCCGGCAGAAGTGATGCAACTCAATCCTGCGCAGAGATCGACCCCCAAGCCTGAACAAAACAGGGGCCAGGGCTCCGGAAACATCCGACCCAGACAGGAAGGGGTCCGCCAGGACCGCCTGGACTCCAGACCCTCGTCCGGCCCTTCTGTCACGCCTCCGGCAGAAATGATGCAACTCAACCCTGCAGAAAGAAAGACACAACCCGTTCGCGAAATGCGACAGGATTCCCCTCGAAGCCCAAACGGCGACACCATGAACCGTGGAGCCAGACCCAGCCCATCACGCGACAGGGATGGCCATGACCGACTCCAGGGCGATGACCGATTCAATCAGGACCACCGGGACAATGCGAAATACCGGACTTCCCCTGATGACCGTCAGCAAATCGACCAGCGAGGACGTCATGAGCAAGGCCGCCAACCTGAATTCAAATACGTGGTCCATACACTCCCTCCCCGGCACGCGGTCATTATGCACGGCCATGCCCACTACCACTACCACATGGGCAGGTTCTACCGCCCCTGGTCTTCGGGTTTCATCCTGGTGCGCCCTCCTCTGGGACTCGTCGTGGTGAACATCCCCCTGGGTAGCTGGATATTCGTATCGGCCGGCGTAACCTACTATGTCTACGGGGACGTCTATTACCGCCGGGTACCCATGGGCTACGAAGTGGTGGAGCCTGTGCGCGCTGCTTCTCAAGATTACCCAGGTCAGGTCGAGGTGGTCATCCCCTTGCTCGACGTCTATTATGGACCCGATGAAAACGAAGAGATCATTGCCCAGGTGGAGGAATTTACCATACTCGACGTGTTGGGTATTGCTCCGGGATGGCTCTATGTTTCCCTTCCGGATTCAGAAATTCAGGGTTGGGTCAAGGAGGAGTATGTGACCCGCGATTTTGAACGCAACTAGGGGGGCCGAGGAACATGTCTGGTTCACTCGTGGAGCAGAGGGATGAATAACCGGAACGTGCTGTTGTGGATTGGCGGAGTGATCGGGGTGCTGACTATGGGCGGACTCAGGCTTTTGGGCAAGTCCACCAACATATTCGGGCTCCTGGGCGGCATGACCGTGGTTATCGCAGTCCTGTCCTATTGTGTCATCCGCTATCTGAACCGCAGATGGTGATGCCTGTCCGTTTTTCCTGACCAGCGCCCCCATCCGGATTCCGGGTGGAGGCGCTCCAGGGAACAGACCTGAAGTGCTCCTTACATCTTGCGCCGGTCTATGATCCTGCCCTGGGCTTCATACGTTATGGTCTTGGGCTCAACCAACCGGACTTCAAAGGCCACTCCCAATTCCGTATGCAACCGGATACGCACGTTTTCCAGAATTCGCTGAGACTCCTTGATGGAGTCGGTGCAGAAGGACTCCGGGGCTTCGAGCATGATGGTGGCCCTGTCCATGTGTCCAACCCGATCCAACACAATCTGGTAGTGCGGATTGTGGATGCCGGTTGTGGCAATGACCCCTTCGATCTGGGCAGGAAAGACGTTGGATCCACGAATGATAAGCATGTCGTCGCTGCGCCCAGGGATGCGGGTCATGCGCCGCAGGGTCCGCCCACAGGTGCACGGCGTTTCGATGAGGGCTGTCAGGTCCCCGGTGCGGAAACGGACCAGGGGAAAGGCCTCCTTGGTCAGCGTGGTCAAGACGAGTTCACCTTTCTGCCCCGGAGGCAGTACTTCCCCTGTCAGCGGATTCACTATTTCGGGCAGAAAATGGTCCTCGTTGATGTGCAGGCCGGTACGTTCCAGACATTCCCCTGCCACGGCCGTGATCTCACTCAAACCATAATTGTCTGTGGCCTGTATGCCGAGCCGGGTTTCGATCTCCAGACGAGTCTCCTCGGTCCATGGTTCGGAGCCGAAGAGACCGAACCGCAGGCTCAACGCGGTCTTGTTGATGTTCATCTCCTCCAAGGTATCGGCCAGATGCAGGGCATAGCTCGGCGTGCAGACCAGCGCCGTGGTCCGGTAGTCCTGCATGATGGAGATCTGGCGCCGGGCGTCGCCACTGGAACTGGGAATGACCGACGCACCGATCAGTTCGGCCCCTGAGTGGATTCCGAACGCACCCGTGAACAAGCCGTAGTTGTACGCGATCTGCACGGCGTCATCCTTGGTTATGCCACCGGCGGTCAGGATCCGCGCGGCCAACTCGGACCATCGGCGGACGTCTCCGGAGGTGTAGCCGACCACTGTCGGCTTGCCTGTTGTGCCCGTTGAGGTTTGCATGCGTACGACATCCCTCAGGGGCACGGCGAAAAGGCCGTAGGGATAATGCTGCCGCAAGTCTTCCTTGGTGGTGAATGGCAGGGACTTGACGTCCTCCAGGGACTGCACGTCGTAAGGGTCAATGCCCAGCTCGGCAAAACGCTTGCGGTACAGTGGCACATTGCGGGCCACGCGGTTCAGAGTCGCCTGCAGCCTCTCCAGTTGAAGCAGCTCCAACTCGCCACGGTCCATGCATTCATATTCGCCCTGCCAGAACATACTCTCCCTCCTACTCGTCCAGTTCGCGGCCCAGGTACGCCCGCTGCACGTCCCGATTGGCCAGGAGCTCCGCAGCAGTGCCCTGCAAGATGACCCGCCCGTTCTCCAGAACATAGCCCCGGTCGGCAATTTTCAGGGCGCTGCGGGCGTTCTGTTCCACCAGGAGCACTGTCAGGCCAAGCCGATCCCGCAGGTTCACGATATGACGAAAAATATCCTTGACTACCATCGGGGCCAGACCCATGCCCGGCTCGTCCAGGAGGAGAAGCCGGGGCCTGGCCATGAGTGCCCGGCCAATGGCCAGCATCTGCTGCTCCCCACCGGACAATGTCCCGGCGGGCTGGGCGCGACGCTCCCGCAGGACCGGAAACATATCAAACATGGCCTCCAGGTCCGTGGCAATACCCTCACGTTGCCGAAACCGGGGACGCGTGTAGGCGCCAAGACGCAGGTTGTCCTCCACCGACAGGGGGCTGAACACGAGACGGCCCTCGGGCACATGCGAGATGCCGGCACGCACTATCTGCTCGGGCGTGCGGGATACGATATCCTGGTCACCCAGCATGATGCTGCCCTGACCCGGCCTGATCAACCCTGAAACCGTGCACAGCATGGTGGTCTTGCCCGCGCCGTTGCCACCGATGAGGGCCACGATCTCGCCCTGGCGTACGTGCAGTGTCGCCCGGCGGACGGCGTGAATGCGACCGTAGAAGACATCCACGTTCTTGAGGGCCAGGAGCGTCGGCTGCATGTCAGTCCTCCTCCACACCCAGATAGGCGGCGATGACCTGCGGATCTTTTTGCACCTGCGCCGGAGTGCCCCGGCTGATGACCTGCCCGAAGCTCAGCACCATGATTGCATCGCTGATGCCCATGACCAGATCCATGTCATGCTCCACCAGGATGACCGAGAGGGAGTTTGCGTCCCGAATGCGCTGGATGAGTTCTCCCAGGTGCTGGGTTTCGGCAATGTTGAGCCCTGCGGCAGGTTCGTCCAGAAGAAGCAGCCGCGGACGCGCCGCAAGGGCCCTGGCAAGCTCCAGCAGACGCTGTCTGCCGAAGGCAAGATCCTTTGCTGTGCTCCCGGCCAGATCTGCGATGCCGACAAATTCCAGGGCCTCCAGAGCTTCTTCACGGATTTGCCGTTCAAGGGCCACGGACCGGGGAGTACGCAGCAGGCTGCACCAGGCAGGCACGCTCAATCTGCCATGGCAGCCGATCATGACGTTCTCGAGAACCGTCATATTGGAGAAAATTTCCAGGTTTTGGAAGGTGCGGACCATGCCCAGCCCGGCCCGAACGTGGGGTGGAGCTGTGCTGATGTCCGCTCCTCCGTAAATCAGAAAGCCGGCGTGCTGCTGGACCATGCCGGAAATCACATTGAGGAGAGTGGTCTTGCCGGCGCCGTTGGGACCGATGACCGCGGTTATCCCCCCCTCCTCGGCGTCGAAGTGCACGTCCCCCAATGCCTGCACCCCCCCAAAGCGAACGGAGACATCATTGCACTGCAGAATCCTATTCATGGACTGCCCTTCGGAACCTGCTCCACAGACGATTCCACCCACCGGCCAGACCATCGGGCAGAAACATCATACACAAAATCAAAATAGCGCCGAAAAGAACGACTTCGACGTTTTCGAAAGCGCGCAGGAATTCCGGCAGGATCGTGACAAAAAACGCACCCACGATGCTCCCGGGGACACTGACCATTCCACCCAAAACAACCATGACAATGAGTTCCACCGAAAACATGAATCCGAAGGACACCGGAGCGATGAAGGTCAAATAATGGGCGTACAGAACCCCTGATATGGAAGAGAATGCGGCGGAAAGGACAAAAACGAACAGTTTGAAGCGGGCGATGTCCACGCCCATGGCCTGTGCCGCCTTTTCCGAAGTGTGCAGGGCGCGCAGGGCCCGGCCAATCCGTGAATGCAGCACGTTAAAAGACAGCCAGACCATCAGGCACAACACTACGGCCACAGCCCTGTACACGGCGATGTCCGTGGTCAATTCCTGGCCCAGGATGGACAGCCGGGGGATACCCACAAACCCCGACGGCCCCCCTGTGATGTCCACGGTCTCGGTGAACAGGATGGACAGGATGATACCGAACCCCAGCGTGGCCATGGCCAGGTAGTGCCCCTTGAGCTTCAGTGAAGGAAGGCCAACCAGCAGGCTGATCAGGACGGTCAGGACCACTCCCGCCACCATGGACAGACCCACGGCAAGACCCAGTGTGGTGCTCAGGTAGGCACTGGTGTAGGCTGCCAGACCATAGAATCCAGCATGCCCGAGAGAGATCTGCCCCGCGTGGCCGACCAGCAGGCAGAGGCCAACGGCATGCATGGCGTGCAGCCCGCACAGGATGAGGATGGTCAAATAATAATTGTTCGGCATGCAGAACGGGGCCAGCATGAGAAGGGTGAAAAATCCGGCCAGCCAGAACATATCTCTGCGATATGCCACGTTATACCCGTTTTGCATCTTTCTGACCGAAGAGGCCCGACGGTTTCACGAAAAGGAGGATCAGCAAAACGATGAAGGCCAGTGCGTCCTTGTAGGCAGAAGACACAAACCCTGCCCCCAGGGACTCCAGCACCCCGAGGATGAGCCCACCGGCAGCGGCGCCGAAAGGGTTGCCCAACCCGCCCAGGATGCAGGCCGCAAAACCCTTGAGACCCAGCATGATCCCCTTGTCGTAGGAGGTCATGGTGATGGGGGTCAGAATGATGCCCCCCACTGCCCCGATGAGAGCCGAAATCATGAAAGACAGCATCACCATGCGCTGAACGCCGATGCCAACCAAGGACGCCGCCTTGGGATCGAAGGAACACGCCAACATGGCCTTGCCTTGGGTGGTGAGGGAAAAGAACAGCTTGAGCCCGGTCAGCAGAATCACGCTGATGGCCAGGACCCAGAAGGCCTGGGGCATGATGGCGGCACCCAGGACCATTACGGGTTGGTCACCTGAGAAGGGCTCCAGCACATGGGTATCCTTGCCCCAGAAGAGCATGGCCAGACCTCGGATGAGGATGGACACGCCAATGGTGATGATGACGAGATTGATAGACGGGCAGCCACGCACGGGACGTATGGCCAGCCGCTCAACCAGAGCACCGGTCAGCATTGTCCCCAGAGCGGCCAGGGGAACCGCCAGAGGGACAGTGACCCCCAGAACCCTGACCAGAAAAACGCTCATCATCCCACCGAGCATGACAAACTCGCCCTGGGCGAAATTGATCACCCCTGTGGTGTTGAAAATGATCGTGAAGCCCAGCGCGGTCAGCCCATAGGTGCTGCCCAAGGTCAGGCCAGTGATCAGGTATTGAAGCAGGCTTGAAGAATCCATGTGTGCAGAAAAAAAGCCGGCGCCCCGAAGGGACGCCGGCTTGGGCTGAAGCGTTTATTGCATGACCTTCCAGGCGCCCTTTTCAATGGTGACCATGATGAAGGCATTCTCATCCAGGCCGTTATGGTTGTCGGACGAATAGCTGTACACCCCGGAAGTGCCTGCAAAGGAGGAAATCTTCTCCAGGTTGTTGCGGATGTCGGACGGTTTGGCGGAACCACCCTTGATTATGGCCTCCCTGACCAGCGCAAATGCATCGTGAGCGTATCCACCAAAGGACGAAACCGGAGTGTTGTAGGTTTTCGTATAGTTGGCCACGTATTCTTCCAGGACCCTCTTCTGCGGGTGGCCAGCCGGCACTTGCTCCACGGCCACCAATCGCCCGGCAGGCAAAATCAATCCTTCTGCGGCTTCCCCGGCGAGCTCGATGAACTTGTTTGAAGCCACGCCATGGCTCATGTACAGCGGTGTGGTTAAACCCAGTTGGGTCCGATTGCGGGCCACTACGGCTGGTCCGGGGTTGGTGCCCCAACAAATGATGGCATCCGGAGACGTGCCTTTGATTTTGGTCAGCTGGGCGGTCATGTCCGTATCCTTGGGTCCAAAGCTCTCGTCGGCCACCAGGGCAAAACCCTGAGCTGGGATCAGTTCCTTCAGGACGCCACGGCCCGCCTGTCCATAGCCGTCGGAAACGGTCAGGATGGCCAGTTTGGAGTACTTCCTGGACTGAGCGTCCAGCAGAATCTTGGTCACAGCATGGCGGTCCAGCTGTGGTGTATTGAAAATCCAGGGGTCCACAGGACGAACAATTTTTTCCGCAGCGGCACAGGAAATCAGAGGAACCTGGGCAGAGGAGAAAAACTTGGCGATAGCCAGGGTGTTGCCCGAAATACTCGGTCCGACAACCACGGACACACGGTCCTGATCCAGGAGTTTCTTGGCGGCCATCACACATTTGTTCACGTCGGACTCGTCGTCATAGACGATGACCTCGACCTGCTGGCCGTTGATGCCGCCCTTGCTGTTGACCTGATCCCGGAGCATGAGGAGGGTGTTCTTTTCCGGCTCGCCCAGGAATGAGGCAGGACCAGTCACGGAGAGAACAGCCCCGATCTTGATGCTCTCCGCCAGAGCCGAGGCGCTGCACAAGAGATAAAGCAAAAGGACAACGATCCATCTCGCCGCTTTCATGGAGACCTCCGCCAAGCTGATGTGTTGATGTTCCCGAAATTGTGGAGAACCCATCTGACCGATAATCGATACCCGGGCGTCCCCTCGCTTGTCAATCAGCGGCGCCAACCCACCGGGGCGACAATGCAGAAAATGCCCAAGCCAAAATTTCGGGTCAGACGCATGGAGCGGATCGCCAAAAAACAAAAGACCCATCATGCAGCATCATGACGGGCCTTGTGACTGAAGCGGGTGCGTGAGGACTAGATCTTGTTCGCAGCCAAACTGAGACGCGAAATTTTTCTGGCCGCAGTACGCCAGTGAATGACCTTCTTGCCGGCGGCCTTGTCCAAAACGGAAGTGGCGTCCTGCAAGGCCTTGGCCGCAGCGTCGGCGTCATTGGACTCCACGGCAAGGCGCACAGCCTTCATGGCATTCTTCACCCGGGTTTTCATCATTCTGTTCCGTTCGCGGGCCTTCAGGCTCTGACGGTGTCTCTTCAGGGCAGACTTGTGATTGGCCAAGGGTATTTCTCCTTTATTCTACGCGTGTGTCAGTCAGTAGTGGATGTCTCTGCAATCCGGTGCCACTATCCGAAGCCGGGAAAAGCTGTCAAGTTCAAACTTGGAACTTTCCGAAATCCGCCACGCCCCCCAGGGCAGAAACGAGGCGAAAAAGCAGATTCAGACGGTTGGTTCGCAGGGCCGGATCGTCGCACATGACCATGACCCTGTCGAAAAAAGCGTCCACTACTGGCCGGAGTTCACGTAATTGCGCCAACATGTCCGCATACTTCCCCTCAAGGGCCTGTTTTGCCCAGACTGGCTCCACCCTGATCAGGTTCTGCCAGAACGCATTTTCTTGCTCCGCTTCAAAAAGATCCTCGCGTACCAAGCCGGAAAGTTCCTGCTCGGCCTGCTTGCGGATAATGTTCGCCGCCCGCTTGAAGGTCAACACCGAGGCCTCGAAGTCTGCTTCCCTGCTGAAATGGGCCAAGGCCTGGACCCGACGCCAGGTGTCGACGATGTCAGCAAATCCCGCTGCCATGGCCGCGTCCAGGACCAGAGTTTCAATGCCTTGCCCGGCCCAATAGGCCCGCAGTCGCTGGCCAAAAAAATCCATGAGTTTGTCCACGGATTCGGTCGGAGATATTTTCCAGGCCACGCCGGTGTACCCGGCCTGGGCTTCCGCCAGAAGTACCTGCAGATCCATAGAACGCCCCAGTTCCAGGAGAATGCGGATCACACCCAGGGCGCTGCGGCGCAAGGCATAGGGGTCGGCCGCTCCCGTGGGGATCATGCCCAGCCCGAAGCAGCCCGTCAGGTTGTCGAGCTTATCCGCCAGGGACAGAATGGCCCCGGCCACACTCAAGGGCAATGGGGAGTCCTGCCCGGCGGGCAGGTACTGCTCGGACAGTGCCTGGGCCACAGTTTCGCTCTCACCTTTGCGGCGGGCGTAAATCCCGCCCATCTTGCCTTGGAGGTCGTCGAACTCGTAAACCATTTCCGAGACAAGGTCGGCCTTGGACAAACGTCCGGCGCGGGCCATGTCCCCGGCCAGTTGCGGCTCGATCCTGGAGGCCAGGGATGCAGCCAGCTTTTCCAGCCGTCTGGTTTTCTCGCCCATGGTGCCCAAGGGTCCGATGAAGACGACTTTGTCCAGTTTGTCCAGCCAGCCTTGGAACGTCGCGGCGCAATCGGCCTCCCAAAAAAAACGGGCGTCCTCCAGACGGGCCCGCAGCACACGTTCCCAGCCTTTTCGGACCAGGCCAGGTTCACGGGATTCGATATTGGCCGCAGTCAGGAAACAGGGCAGAAGTCTTCCGTCCGGACCGCGCAGGCCGAAGCTCTTCTGATGCGTTTCCATGCTGGTCAGCAACACCTCGGCCGGCAGGTCCAGAAATTTTTCATGGAATCTGCCCAGGATGGGTCGGGGGGTCTCCACGAGGTCGGCCACCTGATCCAGCAGCAGGGGGGACCATTCCACCCGTCCGCCCGCCTCAGCGGCCAGACGATCTCCCCCGGTCTGAATGACAGCCTTGCGAAGCGTTCTGTCCAGAGTGACATAGCCCTGCTCGGAAAGGATTGCCGCATACCTGTCGGCATGGGGAACCGTGAAAGGCCCAGGGCCCATTACCCGGTGCCCCCGCGTTTTGTTTGCCGAGGTCAGTCCGGCAAAAGAGAAAGGCACGACATGGTCGTCGAGCATGGCCATGATCCAGCGAACTGGCCGCCCAAAGGTGCAATCTTTACCTATCCATTGCATTTTCTTGGGAAATGTCAGACTCGGAAGGACTCTGGCGCACACTTCAGCCAGGATCTCAGCGGCGGGCCTCCCGCCAACAACCTTTTTCAAGGCCAGATAGTCACCTTTTTCCGTGGATTCGACATAAATTTGGTCGAATGTCACGTTCTGGGACTTGGCAAACCCGAGGCCGGCCTTGGTTGGCTGCCCGCTGGCATCCATGGCAATGCGGGCCGGCGGGCCAGAGACAACGATCTCCTCGGTGCGCTGCAGGGGAGCCACGCCAGCGATGTCCACGACCAGGCGCCTGGGAGTGGAGGCAGTGCCGATTGTCGCAACACCAAGGCCCGCCTCGCGGAGTTGGAGCGTGAAAAGGTCATGCAGTTCCTGATCCAGGCTGGACAGAAAACGGGCCGGCATCTCTTCGACACCGACTTCAAGAACAAAATGCGCCATACAAAAACTCCCTATGCAAAGCCTTGAAAGACACCTACGGCAGGGGATGCTGACCGTTCGGACAGGATGCCAAGAGGGGGTGCCCCATGGCCTCGCGCTGCTCCACGTACAATTTGGCCACTGCAGAGGCCAGATTGCGCACCCTGGCGATATACTTGGCCCGTTCCGTGATGGAAATGGCCCCGCGCGCGTCCAGCAGATTGAAGGCATGGGAACACTTGAGGCAGAAATCATAGGCCGGCCATGGCAGACCCGCCTCACACAATCTCATGCATTCCGTTTCGTATGAATCAAAAACTCCGAACAACATCGAGGCGTTGGAATAATCAAAATTGTACTTTGAATGCTCCACTTCAGCCTGATGATAGACATGACCGTAGGTCACATGGTTGTTCCAGGCCAGATCATATACGGATTCCTTTTCCTGCAGATACATGCACAGTCGTTCCACACCGTAGGTGATCTCACAACTGATGGGATCCAGATTGATGCCCCCGACCTGCTGGAAATAGGTGAACTGGGTCACTTCCATCCCGTTGAGCCAGACTTCCCAACCCAGGCCCCAGGCGCCCAGGGTCGGACTTTCCCAGTCGTCCTCCACAAAACGGATGTCATGGACATGCTTGTCGATCCCGAGGACCCCGAGACTGTCCAGATAGAGATCGAGGACATTGGCGGGAGAGGGCTTCAGGATAACCTGAAACTGGAAGTAGTGCTGCAAACGGTTCGGGTTCTCGCCGTATCGACCGTCCGTGGGACGGCGGCTGGACTCAGGGTAAGCCACCTTCCAGGGCTCGGGGCCAAGAACCCGTAAAAAGGTGGACGGATTGAAGGTGCCCGCCCCCACTTCCGAGTCATATGGAAACTGCAGCACGCAACCCTGGTCGGCCCAGAATCCCTGCAGATTTCGGATGACGTCCTGAAAATTCATGCACAAACTCCTTATGCTCTCGCTATTCAATGGCAGACCACGTCAACAGCGCACGAAGCGGTTGCCGGAGCAAACCAGACCGAGGTGGCATTGCACAAAGGCGTCCACCAGATGGACACATTCCTCCCGGACCTTGGCTGGCGGCATCCATTCCGACCATTCCCTGGGTCCAGTTCTGGCCAGATGCTCGAGCAGGCTCAAGGTTTCACGGGAGGCGGAAATTTTGGACCCCGGGCCAGAGGGACACCGCAGGCAGTAAAGCCCTCCTTCCTGCACTGCAAAAACGGCCCTGTGAGAAGAATCCAGGGGCCGGCCGCACTCCCGGCAAACACGCAGATTCGGCTGATATCCCTGGGCAAAGGCCATCTTTGCCCGGAACAGGAGGGGGACAAAGCACGATCCGGA
>JAAYCS010000079.1 GCA_012729655.1 Desulfovibrionales bacterium
GGCCCAGGAAGGTGGCTGTGCAGCTCTGTGGAGAAAAATTCAGCATCCGCATATTTGGAGTTGCTTTTCTGTCATATTCTTGACAGTTGGACAAACATCACGACAGCATTCAGTGCATTCCCTGTTCAGGAGGGCCTATGTCGTTCGATCCTTCGGGAATTATTGGCAAGAGTTCGGCGTTGCAAGATGTATTTCGCATCCTGGCTCGGGTCGCGCCCTCGGACAGCACCGTCCTGGTCACAGGCGAATCAGGGACGGGCAAGGAGCTGCTGGTCCGGGCCCTGCACCGCAACAGCAAGCGGGCTGACAAGCCTTTTGTGCCCATCAACTGCGGGGCCATCCCGCGGGAACTTCTGGAATCTGAGCTTTTCGGCCATGAGAAAGGGGCTTTCACCCATGCCATACGGACCAAGATCGGCCGGTTTGAGATGGCCCAGGGCGGAACGGTCTTTCTGGATGAGATTGGGGAGATGGACCTGTCCCTGCAAGTCAAGATCCTGCGCGTTCTGCAGGAGCGGGAGTTCGATCGCGTCGGGGGAACCAAGACCATCAAGGCCGACGTGCGGGTGGTGGCGGCCACCAACCGGGACCTGGAGGAGGAGGTGCGCAGGGGAACATTCCGGGAGGACCTGTTCTATCGCCTCAATGTCATTCCCATCGTCCTTCCGCCGCTGCGGGAACGCGGAGGAGACGTCCTGATCCTGGCCCAGCACTTTCTGCAGCGGTTCTGTGAGCAGCACCGTCCGGGAGGGCTGGCCATAGGGGATCACGTCCTCGATATTCTTTCCCACTATTCCTGGCCCGGCAATGTCCGTGAATTGGAGAATTTCATGGAACGCCTGTCCATCCTCTGCGAAGGGGACAGCGTCTGCCTGGCCGACCTTCCGGACAAGATCCTGCGCGAAACCGGAGTGGAGGTGCCCAAGCGGGTGGTTGTTCTTCATGAAGCGGGCTTCCACTGGCCCGAACTCAAGGACCTGCGCGAACAGGAACTGGGCCTGAAGGAATTCCTGGACCAAGTGGAGGAGCGGCTCCTGACCGAGGCCCTGGGGAACGCCGACGGGGTAAAAAACAAAGCCGCCGAAATTTTGGGCATCAAACGCACTACATTGATCGAAAAATTAAAGAAAAAAAATATGTTGTGATTTTTGCCCGGATCTTGCTAGCAACATCGCGTGCACGCCCATCCCCCCGCCAGTCTGACCTGGCTTCTTGTCCTGGCCATCCTGGGCCTCTTCCCAGCTCCTGCCGCTTTCGGCGCTGCCCTGACATGGCAACAGCATCCCGAAGAGGAACAACTGGTCTTCACCTTTGACAGCCGTCTGCCGTCCAATGCCCCCAAACGGCATGGGCAGACCCGGATCCTTGTTCCCATTCCATGGAGTTTCTGGCAAAAGGAGCGCAAGCCGCGCCCTCCGGATTTCTCCGCATCGGTATTCGTGGACAACGTGACCGTCACGCAGGAAGGCATTGTCGTCAAAATCCGCACACCTGACTTTGCCCATCGCTCTTCGATCATCAAGAAGGAGAAAAAACTGGTCCTGGAAATCGGTCCGTCCGCAAAGACCCACCGCGAGGCAGACGCCATTCCCAGGCACAATCAGACAGACCCCCTGGTCAAAAACGGCACAGCCGAGGGTTCTTTGGCCACGGACACGACTTCGCAACCCGTCGAGCCCACAGTGGATTCCAGGGCCCTGTCCGCCCCTGACGCCCTCAACGCCACCCTCCACATACCGCCCCCCGACAACACGGCAGCCTCTCTTCCCGGGACTCCCGGCCTCGCCCTGGAGCCTCCTGCCGAACACGGCGCTCCGGAGTCTCCGGCTGCGGCGGCGCAAGCCCCACCGGCCCCAGATGCAGCCTTGCCGTCAGTCAGGGAGCCGGACTTCATCTCTGGGCTGGGGGCGCTGCGCGGCAAAATCTCCCCTCCTGTTCAGGAGGCTGGCGATCGCCTGACGGCCCCGACACCGAAGGAAATCCAGACCAACGCCCAACCCGGGAGAGCCGGGGGCTCTACCATCCGCCAGTCCGTTTCCCACCTGGGGGGGATTCCTCCCGCATTGGAATTGCCAAGGGGACCTGGACAGGAGAGCTCCGAGGCCGACAATCCCCCCCCGTCCCAGGCTCAATGGTCCATCAATGTCAGCAATGGCACGCCTGAGCCTGCTCCGGAACAGTCGCCGGCCCCAGGGCCGCCTGACACGCCAACCCCGTTCCCTCTCCCGGACAACCACTCCTCCATGCCGGCTCCAGGCAACGAGACAGCATCGGACCATGCAAGTACGCTGGACAACCCGGCGCCCCCCACAGCCGTCAACGCAACTGCCGAGCTCGAAGCCCTGTTCAAGGAAGCACAGACCGCCCTGTCCGACGGCAACATGACAAGGGGACGCCAGATCGTCACAGCCATGCTCGGCCGCCCCAATTTACCGGATTCCCTGCGCGAAACCCTGCTCTACACCCTGGCCGACATCACCATGCAGCAGGGGCAGGGGGATCTGGAGGGAAATTTCACAACCATCCTCAGCGCGTACGAAACCGCGAAAAACGCGAACCTCCATTCGCGCAACGTGCCCGAGGCCCTGGCCAGTATCGGCTATCTGCATCTTTCCGTGGGCAACCTGCCCGAGGCCAAGGGATATTTCGACCTCCTGCGCCGCAAATTCCCCGATCATCCGCGGGTCCCCCTCATCGACTACTACTGGGGGGAGCACGCCCTGCGGCGCGGCAACTTCATCAAGGCAGTGGAACATTTTCAGTATGTGCTGCAGAACTTCCCAGGCAGCAAGGCCGTGCAGCCCAGCACCCTCGGTTTGCTGAAGGCTTTTTCGGAACTCGGATTCTTTGACAAGGCCCTGGAGATTGTCGGCAAGATCGAAAAGCGCTGGCCCCGGTACTATCTCGCGGACCCGACCTTTCTCATGACCGCCGGTCACGCGGCCATGATGGGCGGCCAGCTGGATCAGGCCAGGGATTATTTCTGGGCCTACATCAACATCGTGCCCAAGGCGGGAGATGTGGACCTGGCCCTGGCCCGCATCGGCGACATCCTGGTCAGAACCGGAAAACTCGACGCGGCCCGGGAAATATACAACAGGGCAGCCAATGCGTTTCCGGATTCTGAAGGGGGACTCATCGCCCAAATGCGTCTGGCCGAGGAAGGCATCCTGGACCAGCCTTCGGTGGAGGCCATGGGTCCCGTTTTCGGCCGCATCATGAGCGACCCCGAAAAAATCTACACCCGCATCCTGGAACATCCTGACAGCCCCCTGGCCCCTGTCGCGCGGCTCAAATTGGCCATGTGGCGGATGTGGAAATCCAGATTTGCCGAATGCCTGGAGGACATCCGCCAGTTCGAGGCCGACTATCCCGGCCACGAGCTCATGCCCAAGGCCAGGGAAGTGGCGGACAAGGCCCTGGGGGACTGGATCGAGCGCGACTTGGCCAACGGCGATTTCCAGGGTGTCGTCCAAAACTGGGACAGCCATGGCCGCCTTTTTGAAGGCCGGGATATGGATCCACGTATCCGGCTGGCCACTGCCGTGGCCTTGATGCAGACCGGGGAGACCACGCAGGCGTTGGATATGGCCAAACCCTTGGTCTTTGGAGGCCTCTCTCCAGGTCGATATGCGGAGCCAGCCCTGGACCTGCTCCTGGCAGTCCTGACCGACCACGGCCGGTGGGCTGACATCCTGGAACTGGCGGAAAAGACGGGCCCGTGGAAGCTGAGCCCCGATCGGCAGCGGCAAATCGACTACGCCCAGGCCCTGGCCCTGGAGAATCTGGAAAAGCATGCTCAGGCCAGGCCCCTGTGGACCCGGTTGGGCACGAACATGGATCTGAACGACGGCCAGCGGGGCTACGCCCTCTACTTTCTGGCCAAGGGATCCATGGCCGGCGGGGACCTCGAACAGGCCAACATCGTGGCCCAGGAAGCCTTGAATCTGCTGAAAAAAGACAATACCGATATTCCGAAGATCAAGGATTGCCTGGAACTCCTGATCCAGGCCGCGGACAAGAGCGGGCGTCATCAGGATGCCTTGGGCTGGAGCCTGGAGTACGACGGGTACATCCCTGAAACTGACCCAGAATGGCCGGCCCACGCCTACCGGAAGGCAATCCTGTTCAAAAAAAACAGCAATATGGCCCAATGGCGGGCCAGCTTGCATGCCATCAGGCAGCTCTTCCCGGATTCCCTGTACAGCCGCATGGCCTCATCAGAGCTGGAGGCAGTGCGGCTCGAACAGGAAGCCGAAGGGATGCGTTAGGAGGACGTGATGAGTCGTGACAGAGATCCTATTGTGGCGGGCCAATTTTATGCAGGCCGTCATGACCAGTGGCTGGCCACTGCCAGGGCCTGCATGCATGGAGCCACGCGGCGGGAGAAGCTGACCAAGCTGGTCATGGTCCCTCATGCAGGTCATGTGTTTTCCGGTGGGGTCGCCGGGCAAACCCTGGCCCAGGCCCACCTGACCGACACAGTGCTCCTCCTCGGCCCGAACCATACCGGCATGGGCGCGCCCCTGGCCGTCTGGCCTGACGGGCGTTGGCATCTGCCTGGGGCATCCCTGGCCGTGGACGAGGGACTGGCCAAGGCCATCCTGGAGGCCGAGCCGGCCTTGACCGCCGACTATGTTGCGCACCTGCAGGAGCATTCACTGGAGGTGGTTATGCCATTTCTGTGGGCCCTCAACCCCGCCATGCGCATCGTGCCGGTCGCCGTGGGCGACCCCCGGCCCCACAAACTCGGCGGGGCCGCAGCCAAGATCGCGGAAGTCCTGAACGGCCTCGGCCGGCAGGTTTCGGTCATCGTCAGCTCGGACATGAACCATTTCGCTTCCGACGCCAAAACCCGCGAAATTGACAAGCTGGCCCTGGAGCGTGTCCTGGCTCTGGATCCCATGGGCTTTTACGGTGTGGTCCGCGAAAAGGGCATTTCCATGTGCGGGGTTCTGCCCATGACCCTGGGCATGCACCTAGCCAACATCATGGGAGCCAAGAGCGCGGAACTGGTGGCCTATGCGACATCCGGGGATGTGAACGGGGACCTCTCGAGGGTGGTAGGCTATGCGGGAGTGATCATGGAATAGCCCGGCAGCAAAATGCAGCTGGCAACCAAACGCAGGGGCCGGAAGCCGGTCCCTGCGCTTGTCCTCTTGAAATGAAATCCGGGCTTGCACAGACTCTTCTTTCAACAGCCCGAGACGTGCTCCACGTAAGCGTCCAGGGTGTTGACCAGAAGCTGGGCGATGGTCATGGGTCCGACCCCCCCCGGCACCGGGGTCATGGCCGAAGCCACCCCCTGCAGGCCGGCAAAGTCGCAGTCGCCCACCAGACCGCGTTCCGTTCGGTTGATGCCCACGTCGATGACCACGGCCCCAGGCTTGACCATGTCCGCGGTCACGAACTTGGGGATGCCCACGGCGGCGAACACGAAGTCCGCGCCGCTGACCTCGCTCCTGAGATCGTTGGTCTTGGAATGACAGATCGTCACCGTGGCATTTTTCTGCAGCAGCATAAGGGCCAGGGGCTTGCCCACAATGTTGCTCCGCCCGATGACCACGACTTTCTTGCCGGCCACGTTCAGATCGTAGCGGGCCAGCAGGCTCATGATCCCGGCCGGAGTGCAGGAGCGCAGGCAGGGCAGGCCCAAGGTCAGACGTCCCATGTTCATGGGGTGAAACCCATCCACGTCCTTGGATGGGTCTATCAACTCCAGGCATCTTTGACTGTCCAGCCCCTTGGGCAGGGGCAGCTGCAGAAGAATGCCATCGATGTCCGGATCCCTGTTCAGAATGAGGATGGTGTCCTCCAGCTGGGCCTGTGGTATGTCTGCGGGCAGTCGGATGCAGCGGGAAGCGATGCCCACGTCTTCGCACGCCCGCTCCTTGTTGCGGACATAGATCTGGGAGGCCGGATTGTCCCCGACCAGAATGACCACTAGACCGGGGGCCCGTCCATGCCGGGCTCTGAGCGCGGCCGCCTGACCCCGCAACTCCCCGCGGATGGTGGCGGCCGTCATCTTTCCATCAAGAATGAGCATGTTCTCTTCGACTCCAAAAAACAAGGCGCACCGGAGTGCGCCATTGCCGATTACTCCTTCTCGTCGAACCAGTTGGCCGCCATGGCCGGTCCGAAGTACACGCCCTGGGAATCCAGGTCTTCCTCGATGCGCAGGAGCTGGTTGTACTTGGCCATGCGGTCCGAACGGCACAGGGAGCCGGTTTTGATCTGGCCAGCGTTCACGGCCACAGCCAAGTCAGCGATGAAGCTGTCCTCGGTTTCGCCGGAACGGTGCGAAATAACCGTGGCGTAGGAGGCCTCCTTGGCCATCTCGATACAGTCCATGGTCTCGGTCAGGGTTCCGATCTGGTTGAGCTTGATCAGAATGGCGTTGCCCACGCCACGCATGATACCGTCGGCAAGGAGGGAGGGATTTGTCACGAAAATGTCGTCTCCCACCAGCTGGAGCCTGTCGCCCAGGACGTCGGAAAGCACTTCCCATCCATCCCAGTCCCCTTCGGCCAGGCCATCCTCGATGGACACGAGGGGGAACTTGTCCGCCAGATCAGCATAGTAGTCGGTCAGCTCCTTGGCTGTCAGGATCCGGTTCTCCCCGGAGAAATGATACTTCCCGTCCTTGTAGAATTCCGAGGCTGCCGCGTCGATGGCCAGGGCAATCTGGCTGCCAGGTTCATATCCGGCGGCCTCAATGGCCTTGGTGATGTACTTGAATGCCTGCTCGTGGCTGGCCAGGTTGGGCGCGAATCCCCCCTCGTCGCCCACGGATGTGGCCAGGCCATCCTTGTGCAGAATCTTCTTCAGGGCATGAAACGTCTCGGCGCCCATGCGCAGAGCTTCCCTGAAGCTGGCCGCGCCCAAAGGCAGAATCATGAATTCTTGGATGTCCAGATTGTTGGCCGCGTGGGCCCCGCCATTGATGATGTTCATCATGGGCGCAGGCAGGACCTTGGCATTGATGCCGCCCAGATACTTGTACAGGGGCAGACCCAGAAACTCCGCTGCTGCCTTGGCCGTGGCCATGGACACACCGAGCATGGCGTTGGCTCCCAGGCGGGACTTGTTATCCGTCCCGTCCAGGTCAATAAGGGCCTGATCCACTTCCACCTGTCGGATGGCTTCCAGCCCGACCACCTCGGCCGCTATTTCCTCCATGACGTTCTTGACAGCCTGTTCCACGCCCTTGCCATTATAGCGTTCGGCATCGCCGTCACGCAGTTCGAGGGCCTCGCGGGTACCAGTTGAGGCGCCTGAAGGGACAGCGGCCCGGCCCGTGGCCCCGGACTCAAGGGTAACTTCCACCTCGATGGTGGGGTTGCCTCTGGAATCCAGAATTTCCCTGGCCCAAATTCCGGTAATGGTGCTCATAA
>JAAYCS010000080.1 GCA_012729655.1 Desulfovibrionales bacterium
ACCCCAAAAGCAGCAAAGCATTCCACAAAGGCCTGCACCGGACCCTGGCAACCGAAATCAACGGTCGTGCCGGCCCAGTCCATGACGACTGCCTGCAAACAGGAAAAGGGCTGTTCAGAAGGGACGTGCGACATACATTCTCCCACGAAACTTGCCGGTCCTGCTTCCTGCGAAGTCGGACCGGCAAGTTCTTCAGTGAATTAAGGCTTCCACTCCGGCTTGCCGAAGCTCTTCAGGAATGCATTGATGGCGTCCTTGCCGCCGACAAAATCAGCCATCTCTGGCCACACCTTTCCCACAGCCGCCTTTTTCCACTCCTCTTCATTTTCCAGCTGGGAGACCACAACCCCCACCTTGACAAGGTCTTCTTTGGCCTTGGAGGATTGTTCGATCTGGTACTTGAGCACTGCATCCTGCGCGGCCTTGCCCGCATCGATCATGAGCTGCTGCTGCTCAGGGGTCAGCTTCTTGAACACGCGTTCGCTCATGAGCAGCGGCTGCAGCTGATAGGTATAGTGGATCTCCGTGATATACTTCTGGTTGGCCTCATTGAACTTCATGGCCCGGAATCCAATGTAGCCATAGCACTGGCCGTCGACCACGCCCTGCTGCAGGGCGGTGAAGGTTTCCGCCCAGGAGATCGGAACCGGGCTGGCGCCCCAGGACTTGTAGGCGGCAAGCAGCACGGCGCTCTGGGGCACGCGGAACTTCAAGCCAACGACATCAGACATTTTCGTGATGGGACGTTTGGCATTGGAAATGTAGCGGAAGTCGGTATAGGTCCAGGTCAGGGGGCGGAAGCCGCCCTTCAGGGCGTAGTCCGTCAGGATTTTTGCCGACTCGCCATTCGTGGCCGCCACAACTTCATCCAGATTGCTGAACATGTAGGGCAGGGTCAGCATGCCGAGTTCCTTGACGAAAGGAACGGCGTTGGCAATGCCCACGCAGGTCAAGTCCAGAGTGCCGCGCCGCACGTTGTGGATGGTTTCGGTTTCATCGCCAAGGGCTCCGGAATAAAAAGTCTGAACCTCTATGGCGCCGTTGGATTTCTCTTCGACGTACTTCTTGAACGCATCCCCGACCACACCCATTTCCGAGTCCTTGGGATCGCCGGCAGCCATTTTGAGGACCAAACTCGGAGCGGCCCATGCGGCCGTTGAGCAGACGACGAACAATGCCATCATGATGAGAACGATGCTTCTTTTCATTCAAATCTCCTTGCAGTTATTTGCGCCAAGGCCGCTGGTCGAGAACCACTCCCGAAATTGAGCCTGCGCATGTCTCCATTCCACAAAACACCAACACCATTATTGCAGAGTGACATCAATCAGACTCGGCAAATACAGGACAAGATCAGGGAAGATGATCAATAACGCTATGACAGCAATGTTGATCAAAACAAAGGGCAGGGCTTTCAATGCGATTTGTTCGAGAGACATATCCGAGATGCCGGAAGCGATGAATATGTTTTCCCCAAGGGGCGGAGTGGAGAAGCCAACAGCCACGCAGCAGATCAGGACAACACCGAAGTGAATGGGATCAACTCCATAGGCGACCATGACAGGCAGGAGCACCGGGGTCACCAGCAGGATTATGGCCAGGGTTTCCATGAACATGCCCAGGAAGATGAGCAGAGCGACAACAAAGAACCACACCACATACACCTGGGTTGTAAATCCCAGTATCCAGTCCGCAATCATTATGGGGATGCGGTACTCGGTCAGCAGACGGCCAAAGGCATATGCGGTGAAGACAATGACCAGGACTCGGCCAGTGAGCCACGACGTTGTCTTCAATGCGCTCATGAATTCATGGAATTTCAATTCCCGGTGAATGAACACGCCCACGAAGAGGGTGTAGAAAATGGCGACTACGGCGGCTTCGGTCGGCGTGAAGAACCCAGCGTAAATGCCGCCCAGGATGATTATGGGCGCCAGCATGGACCAAATGCCGTCCTTCAAGGCCCGCAGCAGGCTGGATACAGACCAGCGCTGCAGCCCGCTGGTATCGAGATTTCTGCAAAAATACAGATGCGCGGCACTGAAAGCCAGAGCGATCATTGTGCCGGGAATGAACCCGCCCATGAACATTTTGGCAATGCTCTGCTGACCTGAAACACCGTAAATGACCATGGGTATGCTCGGCGGAATGATGATGCCGATTCCGCCGGCAGTTGCCGTTGCGGCGGCCGCGTACCCCTTGTCATACCCGCGGTTGACCATGGCCGGGATCATGAGCATGCCCACAGCCGCGGTCGTGGCCGGGCCCGAGCCGGAAATGGCCCCGAAAAACACGCAGGCCAGCGCAGTGGAGACGGCCAGACCGCCCGGAATCGGGCCGACGATGTTCTCGGCGATATGCACCAGCCTTCGCGAAACTCCGGCGGCCTCCATGAGCGACCCTGCCAGCACAAAGCACGGCAGCGCCATGAGCGGAAAGGATGTCAAGGATGAAGCCGCCATTTCGATCATGGCCCCGAGGTCCGTTCCCACCATGGCAAAGGAGGCCATGGCCGCGACGCCCAGGGCCACCATGATCGGACTGCCGATGAGAAGCACAGCAAAGAAAACGCCAAACAGCACCAATGCAACTTCGGCGGGGGATATCGCGCCCATTACTCACCTCCTTCGTGTGCGATGAGGGTTTTCTGACTCTCCTTCAGGGCCTCCTGTTCCGGGTCGACAAGTTCTTCCTTCAGCACATATTTGATGACGTTGACCTGGATGATCCGGATGGCCATGAGCAGAAAGCTGATGGGAAATACGAGGTAAATCCTGCTCAGGTCCCAATCCAGGGCCGGGGTACTGTAGGGGAATTCCACCAGGTCCATGTACGCCTTGTACCCGTACCAGGCCATGGCCAGGCAGAAGCAGAACCACACAAAATCGCTGAGAAGAAGAGATGCTGAAGTGACCCATTTGGGAAATTTGGCGAACTGCATGGTGACGCGGTTCAGGCATGCAAGACGGGTGGCGTAGCAGGCGCCAAACAGGATGAACCACAGAAAGGCGTAGCGTGCGATCTCTTCTGTCCAGGACAACGACATGTTGATGGCCCGCAGAACAATCTGAACAAACAGTATGACCACAAAGAAAACAAGAAGTACTTGGCAAATATAGCTTTCAAAATGGTCGAGCAAAGATGTGAAGAATTTTTTAACCATTTTTCCTCCGGTCTTGGGTTAGAATATATCTGTTCATGCGTCGAGTTGAGGAGGAGACGCGCTCATACGCAAATATGTTCATATAAATCGTAATTATAACAATAAAATTGATTCACTACAGGAACAAATAGTCTTCATAAAAAATAAATACGCAAAAATATAAAAACAATACATAAGAAGTAATATTCTTTCAAAACGAGGAATTTCTTTTCTCTCTACTCAAACAGCAGTATTGCGTGTAAAAATTGATCTTGTCAGTGATACACCAGTACAAAAATCAAAAATAAGGCCCGCCTCCTTTACGTAACGAACTCGACTTTCGGGGTTGTTAGTAAAGTCGCCGAAACAGAAATCTATCGAGAATAATTGAATATTTTGATTGAGGGGATCCTCCTTCTGTAGTAGTTCTTTTGTTACCACACAACA
>JAAYCS010000081.1 GCA_012729655.1 Desulfovibrionales bacterium
CCCAGACCTTCAGCACCCGGTCTTGGAAATACGCCTGCAATATGCAGTAGGAGCAACGCAGCGGACAGTTTTCGCCTATATGGATGATCTGGTAACCGCAGCAGCGGTAATGACTGGTCCCGGGACAAAACCGCAGGAACCTTCCCCGGTACTGTTTCAGATACAGGATGTCCTCGCGACTGAGACCCGGCGTGAGGCGCTCCCCATCGGCCAGAATTTCCCAGGGCAGATCAGACAGGCGCTGGTGCACACGGCTGGCCACGGGGCTCCTCGCCACGGCCGCGTCCACCACCACCCGGCTGATCCCTCGCAGATGGGCGGGCAAGACGCTCATCGGTCATCTCCTGAAAAAAGAGCGCCCCATCCCTCATGGCTGGCCATGCGCACCAGGTCCTGCGCGGCGGTGTGCAAACCGGACAAGCCCCCCACAGCCACGCTCAATTCCACCTTCCCTGATTCGAACTGATCGGGCTGGATCAAGCGCCAGCGCGTACCCGCTGCGATGGTCCGGGCCGTGGCCGCGAAATCCTGCTCCATCCTGCTCAACCGGGGAAAACGCAGGCAGCGGACATTGGCTGTGATGCGGGACATGGCGTCCTTGGGCGAAAGATCAGAGCGGAGAATTCCCTCCACCCCCGCCTCATCCATGAGCTCTCGAATCGTCCTGCCGTCGCGAACCGAGGATTCCTGAAGCCACGTGAGCAGGTTGACCGCGCTGCCCCTGGACCAGGAGAGATGTTCGAAGAGGGGCGCGAGCATTTCCAACCCATCTGGCCCAAACCCGGCCAGCAAGTCCGCGCAGGCCAGTGGCGCGTGTCCTTCCTGCAAAAACCTGTCCCACATGACAGGCAGGCTCAACCACTCCACGACCAGACGCTCACGCCTGGAACGGGGCTCCAGACCGAGCTCTTCGTGGACATCGCCGGTTCTACCGGGGTCTAGCCTCTGAAAATAGCGGAGGGCTTTGACGATCTGCCCATCGCTCAGGTCCCGGTCCGCATTGGACCGCACATAGACCAGCCCCTTTTCCCAGGCGTCAAGCCTGCCCATGTCCAGACACGCCACATCCCGGCCCAGGCCGACGAGGCACGCCGTGCGCGCCGCGCCGGCCAATAGGACCGGCCCCTGGCCGCTCCAATCTACCAGAACAGGAAGCAGCTGACCGTGACGCTCCACGCTGCGGCGTAAAACAGCACGGGGCTGCGCAGTCCAAAACAGCCAGGGTCCACTGGCGTCTATCTGTCCCGCGGGGCAGCGCACTATGCGGGAACCAGCTGAAAAATTGACGGTCGTGGCGTCCGTGCTCATAATTTTCTCTCAATGATTTTCATAGATTAGGAATTCGGAAAAATTCAGGCACACTTGACAACTTCCAAGCCCCCTCCCTATAGGGGTACTTCTTGAAAAAAGCTCAAGATAGCAGCGGGTTTGAATCGTCCTCTGGACTGCGGAGTCTGGGACACTCATCCAATTTCATCTCTTTTGCAAGCGAATTTCCCGGTGGCTTGACATGCAGGACCGGGACGGTTTCATACCCTGTGGCCATTATGGTTGCGTAATACTTTGCATAAGGGGGCTGTATGCGGGATCAACTTCAAAAACAGAGGACATTCGCCCTGATAGGGCATGGCGGAACCGGCAAGACTTCGGTGGCGGAAATGCTGCTGTTCAACGCCGGTTCCCTCTCCAGACTGGGAAAAATTGACGAGGGGACCACGGCCCTTGATTACGAACCCGAGGAAATCAAGCGCCGAGGGAGCATCCAGCCCGGATTCGCGCAGTTCGCCTGGAAAAAGAACCTCAATTTTCTGATTGACACGCCCGGCGACAACAACTTCATTGGTGACCTTCCGTTCCTCATGCAGGCAGCCGACAATGCCATCCTGGTCATCGACGCCATTGACGGCGTGAAGCCCCTGACCAAGAAAATCTGGTCTGAGGCGGTCAAGGCCGAAATTCCGGCCATGGTCTTCATCAACAAGATGGATCGGGAACGGGCCGATTTCCAGCAGGCCTACCAGGGACTGTCCGAGATTTTGGGCATGAAGCCCGTGCTCCTGTACATGCCCATCGGCAGTGAAGCCTCCTTCCGCGGCGTGATCGATGTCCTCGGCGAAAAAGCCTACTCCTTCGGCGACAAGGGTGAGCTCAAACCCATGGACATGCCTTCAGACCTGGCCGAGGAAGTGACCATGGCCCGGGAAATCGCTGTAGAGAATATCGCGGAAAGCAGCGAAGAGCTGATGGAAAAATACCTGGAGGAAGGCGCTCTGACCGAGGAGGAGATGCTCTCGGGCCTGCGCACCGGCGTTTTGAACCGGACCTTGGTCCCTGTCTGCGTGGGCGCGGCCATGCTCAACAAGGGGGGAGCGCCATTGCTCGACACCCTGCTGGACATCATGGCTTCTCCTCTGGAGCATAAACCCTGGCTGGATGGCGACGGCAACGAGCGTGACTCGGCCCCAGAAGCGCCTTTTGCCGCCTTTGTGTTCAAAACCATCGCGGACCCCTTTGCTGGCCAGCTCTCGGTCATGCGCATCTTGTCCGGCACCCTCGCTCCTGACGCAACGGTCCTCAACGCAGGCAAGGACGAAAAGGAAAAAATCGGTCAGATTCTCTTCCTGGAAGGCAAAAAGCAGACCCCCTGCAAGCAGGAAGTTGGGCCCGGCGCCGTCGTGGCTGTGGCGAAGCTCAAGAACACCACCACCGGTGACAGCCTCTGTGCGGAAAAGGCCCCCTTCGTCCTGCCCAAGCCGCCCCTGAGTCCGGCCATCATCTCGTACGCCCTGGCTGCCGAGGAAAAGGGCGAAGAGGACAAGGTTTTTGCTGCCGTCCAGAAGCTGCTGGAAGAGGACATCAACCTGCACCTGGTCCGCAATGACGAGACCGGCGACATGCTCCTCTCCGGCATGGGTCAGCTGCACATCGA
>JAAYCS010000082.1 GCA_012729655.1 Desulfovibrionales bacterium
TATTCACCATTTTCCCCGGAGTTCCCATGCCTGACGTCATCGCCATCATTCCGGCCAGATATGAAAGCTCGCGATTTCCAGGCAAACCCCTGGCCCTGATCCACGGCAAGCCCATGTTCTGGCACGTCATGCACCGCGCCTCCCTCTGCCCCCAGGTCCAGTCCGTGGTCCTGGCCACGGATGACGAACGCATCCTGAACGCTGCCCAGGAACTGGCCATGCCCGCGCTGATGACGAGCCCATACCACGCCAGCGGCACGGACCGGGTGCTGGAAGCCGCGCGCAAGTTGCAGGCCGGTCCGGACAGTGTCATCCTCAATGTGCAGGGTGACGAACCGGCCCTCAATCCCGAAATGCTTTCCGAACTGATCCTCCCCTTCAGGGACCCGGCCACGCAGGTCACCACGCTGGGATACCCCATTTCAGCCGAGGAAGCATTGCGCCCGGACCGGGTCAAGATCGTCCGCGCGGCCAGCGGCTTGGCCCTCTATTTTTCCCGTGCCCCCGTACCCTATGGACGTGACGACCAGCCCAATTTTCTGGGGCACATCGGCATCTACGGACTACGCATGCGCGTTCTTGAAAAATTCAACGCTTTGGGAGAAAGTCCCCTTGAGCGGTTGGAAAAACTGGAGCAGTTGCGCCTGCTGGAAGCCGGAGTGCCCGTCCACGTGGTCACCACCCGGCACAAGAGCCACGGCGTGGACCGCCCTGAAGACCTGGAAACAGTCATCGCATTGATGTGAGGAGATCAGCATATATGAAAGCAATTCTGGCCCTCGAGGACGGCACCTGGTTCACGGGGCAGTCCTTCACCGGCCATGGCGAGGCAGGCGGAGAAGTCATTTTCAACACCGGCATGTCCGGCTACCAGGAGATTCTGACCGACCCTTCCTATTATGGCCAGATGGTCTGCATGACGTACCCCCTCATCGGCAATTACGGCGTCAATCTGGAGGATGTTGAATCGTCGCGCATCCATTGTCCGGCCCTCATCGTCAAGGAGTGCTGCAAGAAGCCCTCGAACTGGCGGGCCAAGGAAAGCCTGCCTGACTATCTGACCAGACATGGCGTCATGGGACTGGAAGGGATCGACACCCGCGCCCTGACCCGGCACCTGCGCATCCATGGGGCCATGCGCGGGATCATTTCGACAACCGCGGTGCCTCCTGGGGACCTGGTGGCCAAGGCCAGGGCCCTGCCCTCCATGGAAGGGGCCAATCTGATCGACTTCGTGGCCCCCACGGAGCCGTACTATTGGACCGCAGCAGGCCCGGCCCCGGCGCACATGGACGGCGACATGCCGCTCTGGCCCGCGGGTGGCGGAGATTTCAGGGTCATTGTCTATGACTATGGCATCAAGTGGAACATCCTGCGCTTGCTGAAAGCCCAGAATCTGGCCATCCTGGTCGTCCCCCCGAACTTTGCGGTGGAGGCTGTCAAAAAGCTGTCGCCGCACGGTATTTTCCTGTCCAACGGGCCCGGCGACCCGGCCACACTGACCGAGGCCGTCGCCATCATCAAGGAAATCTGCGAACTCTATCCCGTGGCTGGGATCTGCCTCGGTCATCAACTCCTGGGCATTGCCCTGGGCGGATCAAGCTTCAAACTCAAGTTCGGGCACCATGGCATCAACCATCCCGTCCGCGACGACATAACCGGAAAAATAGAGATTTCTTCACAAAACCATGGGTTCTGCGTCGACATTTCCCGCCTCGCCTTCCTGGAGCAAACCCACCTCAACCTGAACGACCAGACCCTGGAAGGTTTCCGGCACCGGACAAAGCCCATTTTCAGTGTCCAGCACCATCCCGAGGCCGGGCCAGGCCCCCATGACAGCCAGTATTTCTTCGGCAGATTCCGACGCATGCTGGAGACGGGCCAGGTCCAGTAACAACCGCGATCCAGGCAGGGAGCGTCCATGTCCGCAGATATTCTCAAGGCCAAAAAGCAGCTTGGGGAAATCAGCATGCTGCTCAAACAGGGGAAGCTCCTTGCCGCCGTGGCCACGCTGCACGAGGCCGTGAACTTCATCCTGACCGCGGCCCTCATGAAACATGAACTGCAGTCCTTCACCGAAGCCTTGGACAAGGCCGCGTATCTGCTGGTCAACGATCGCGGACTCAAGAAGATCTATCCCCTGCAGCTCCTCTACAAGCCCGGCCAGGAGAGGGAATTCTTCACCGCTCTGACCGACCTCTATGCCTTCCTGCAGGAAAATCTTGCCGATGAGGCCAATGCCCACCTGGCCGCCCTGGCCGAGTACCGGCGCAGACAATTGGAAACGGGCAGGAACTTCCTGCAAGGTGAGGAGACGGACAAGGCCCGCCAGATTTTCAGGCATCTCGTCGATGGGGCCCGCACCGATGCGGACCTGAAAGTCGCCATCGCCGATCTTTTCCTGCAATACGGGAAATACGACGACGCCCTGGAATATCTGATGTCGGCCCATGCGGACAACCCAGAATCAGCCCATGTCTTCAACAAGCTGGGTATGCTCCTGCGCAAATCCGGACGACTCCAGGAGGCTGAAAAGTTCTATATCCAGGCCCTGGAGCGCCAGACAGGGGATGAGTATATCCATTTCAATCTGGGTCGGGTCTACGTGGACATGAAGCGCTGGAAAAATGCCGTCGCCTCCGCTGACCGGGCCCTGGCCATCAACCCCGACTTTGTCGAGGCAAGGAAAATGAAACTGTTCGCCACAAAGCAGATGGGGGAATAGCGGAAAAATTTCCTATCATTTCAGTTCTATATATTCCGATAGCAACGCGCCACCAGCCCATTGCCGGGCGTCATGGCCTGTGATGAAACATCGATTTCAGGCAGGCCGTCTCCGCATATCCAACAATCCCCGCCTTTTCCTCTTCTCTTGGCACGCTAGCTGCTTTGCTTTGGACGCCGGCAAAAAACGGACTCAGCGTGGCTCCATGGTTTTGCCTGCAGGGGGAAAATGGACGTGAAAACACGTGAACGGGACTGGAGCAGATCCCGCTATCCCAGATGCAGTCCTGTTGCGAAGTCATCCTTCCTCCATCATCATCCATTCTCATTCCATATTGTGCATCTCTCAGCATAGTACACTTTCATTGTAGATTCTCGCATAGAATAACGTGAATTGAAATCATTCAAGAGAATACACCATGAACAGCATTGAAAATAGATGTTACGTTTGCGGAAATAATGATAATTTCCATACGCAAAATGGGTTCAGCTTGAGAGAGGCATGCTGTCTTGCTTGCGGAGCGAGTAGACGAACCAGCGATCTTGCCCGATGCATCATTCATGAATTCGGTGAACATGACTGCCTTTCACTTCGCCAATACATTCCATCCATACCCGAATTGAAAATCTATGAGGCCCAGGCAGATGGTGCTTTGCACAAGGTACTCATGGATCTTCCAGGGTATGTGTGCTCTGAATTCCTCGTCGGAGTAGCTCCTGGCGCCTTGTCCAAAGACGGTGTGCGATGCGAAAACCTCGAGGCGTTGACCTTCCCCGACAATTCCTTTGATCTTGTTGTCACACAGGATGTTTTTGAGCACATCGCCGAGCCGATTGTAGGGTTTCGGGAAATTGCCCGGGTGTTGCGGCCCGGCGGCAAGCATATCTTCACCGTGCCCGTTCACGAGGGACGCAAAACCGTTGTCCGGGTCGACACACAATCCGGAAAACCTGTCTTTTGTCTCCCCAAGGTGTATCACGGTGACCCCCTGCGCCCTTCAGGTTGTTTGGTCTACACGGATTTCGGGGACGACATCCCACAGATTCTTGGACCGTTGGGATATGTTACGAAATCTGTCTCCTACGAAAGATTCTACACACCATCTGAAATTCCATCCGTCATGGACGAAGCATCCTGGAAACGTTATGAATAATTGAGAAATAACGGGGAACAACGCAAATTTTTTATGTACAACTCTGTCGTTTTTGTATCAAAAATTGAAAAGAATAAACTTCATTTTTCAGATTTTCGCATTGAATTCACGCATCATACGGATAAATATCAAATTTTAGGCACTGATGAAATTCAAAATATTGCAAAAATGCAATGGGATATTCAATTACTACGCGGAGAAGGGATCCGCCTGCATGGCAAACAGACATTGGCAGTAGACGCCACGCTATCGTGTCATGGCAGAACAGTTGGCGTCATCATGATGACGGAAGTCCAGGCCGGCAATGAAGTCGTGTTCCGCTTTCCGACCCTTGTTGCTCAAGCCGGCGACAGCTTTGCCTTGGCTCTGGCAGGAGCCATGGCGGAAGCCCTCGGTCGATCATGCACGAACAGCGCTCTCCCTCCCCGTTTTTTGATTGATGCCGCTGGAGTCTCGCTTTCATCCGACGGACCCGCTGAGAGGGTTCTGCCTGGCCAGTCTCCATGGGGAACTTTGCTCGCGCACATCCGGCGTTATCAGTTTGCCGAAACCATGGCTCGTGGCGTGGAGCGGGGACTCGATCTTGGCTGCGGAGTTGGCTACGGCCTGGGGCTGATGTCATGCCTGCACGGGACGGGAGTGGACGTTTCCCCTGAAGCGCTGGCCTGGGCCAGAGGTGTGTACCAGTCGGACAATCGGAATTTTGTTCATGCCCCCATCGAGGCGGCCGCTGATGCGGATGGCTTGACCGGGCGCTATGGTGTAGTAACGGCCTTTGAGATCTTGGAGCATCTTCAGGACCATGCGCCACTCATGGACCTTGCCAGGGAACGAATGACCGATGACGGCGTGTTCATCGTGTCAGTGCCCTGTCCAGAGTTGCACGGCAAAGAGCTCAACCCGTACCACAAACGCAACTTCACCCCGGATCATTTCAAGCTCATCCTGCGCGATGCCTTCCAACAGGTCGAATTTTACCATCAAGGCCGGGACATCCACGGCGACGTGGTAGATCGCTACCACGTCCATGAAGGCCTGCCGGCTGAAGCGGAGTTTTGGCTGGCCGTGTGCCGCCGACCCAGGCCACGGCGCAGGCAGCCAAAAGTGAGCATCGTCATCCCCCTCTTCAACAGGTTCGACTATACCCTGCAGGCGTTGATCGCCATCGCGAAGAACACGCCGGAAGAGGCCGACTACGAAGTCGTGCTGGTTGACAACGCCAGCTCCGATGAGACGCCCAGGGCCCTCCGGAAATTGAGCGGAGATGTCGTTCTCCATCGAAACAGTGAAAACCTGGGCTTCGCAAAGGCCTCGAACCAGGGGGCGCTGCTTGCCAGGGGCGAGTACGTGGTCTTTCTGAACAACGATACCGAGGTGCGCCCAGGATGGCTGCAGGCGCTTGTCGAAGAACTGGACTCGAATCCAGCCGCGGGTATAGTCGGCGGCCGCCTCCTGTACCCTGATGGGACAGTACAGCACGCCGGAGTCGCCATCGGCAGAGACATGGTGCCAATCCACGTGCACCGGGGACTTCCCGCGGATCACGAACTTGTCATGGAGCGACGGACCTACCCCATTGTGACTGCAGCCTGCGCCGCAGTCCGGCGACAGGAATTCTATGCACTGGGCATGTTTGATGAAGAATTTATCAACGGACACGAGGACATTGACCTCTGCCTCCGATACCGCGCGCAAGGCAAAGAGGTCGTGTACCGTCCCGATTGCATGGTCATCCATCACGAAAGTGTGAGTGAAGGGCGGATGGCCTCCCGGCCGCACAACCTGGCCCGGACCATGCGAAAATGGCGTTACAGCCTCCTCCAGGATGACTTCCTGTTCTGTTGCACCGCCGCCTCGCGGGGCAACCCTGCAAAAGCATTACGGTTCGCCATAAAAATCGGACCTCCGGACAGGTCGCAAACCAATTGGGGTGATACCTACTTTGCCGAGAGCCTGGCCCGGGCCATGATCCGCCGGGGGCATGCATGCCGGATTGACTATCTCAACGAGTGGGGCCGCGAGGATCTCGATATCGATGTCGTCATCCATTTGAAGGGCCTCTCCGAATACCATCCCAAGCCGTACAACATGAACATCCTGTGGATGCTCAACCATCCGTCGCGGCATACGGCAGAAGAACTCTCCCGCTACGACGCAGTCCTGGTTGCGTCCACCACCCATGCCGATAGGCTCAAGGACGAACTGCCCGTTCCCGTGTATGCATTTCTGCAGGCCACTGATGACGAGCATTTCCGTCCCCTCCCTGAAAAGAAGTGTTTCGATCTTGTTTTTGTCGGCAACAACAGGGGAGTCGGCAGGCTGAAAATGCGCCAAATAATCGCCGACCTCCTGCCCACCACCTATTCCTTGGCCGTCTGGGGGGATGGGTGGGCAGGCCTGCTCCCGGAAGGTGTCTGGCAAGGCAAATTTGTCCCCTGGGAGGAACTCCCGCGTGTTTATGCCCAGGGACGAGTGGTGCTCAATGATCATCAGCCGGAGATGCGCGAGTCCGGGTTCATCAATAACCGCACCTATGACGCCATTGCCTCCGGGGCCCTCGTGCTTTCCGACTACGTCCAGGGCATGGAGGATGTGCTCCCCGTCCGCTTTTATACCAACCCAGCAGACCTCCGCCGCGCGCTGAAAGAGCTGCTCAAAAACAGAAACAAAACGGAGAAGGCAGCTTCTGCGCTGCGGGAGAAGGTCCTCGCCTCATTCACTTTCGACCACCGGGTTGCAGAGCTTCTGGACATTGTCGAATCGAACCGGACCGAACCGGTTGTTCAGAGAATCAAATCCTCAAAACGGCGCGCCCTGGATCCTCCGTCAGCCGAACAGCCCTTGGTGTCTGTGCTCATGAGCACCCACAACCGCCGCGAATTTCTTCCTGCCGCCATTGCATCCGTTCAGGCCCAAACCTATCAAAACTGGGAACTCGTCCTTGTCCGCGATGGCGGCGCCCCGGTGAGTGACATTGTGCACCGGGCCAATGATGCGCGCATACGACTGATCGACATGGCAGATCGGCGAGGCAAAGGGCACGCCATCAACCGCGCCTTCCGGGAGTCCAGAGGCCAGTTCATCGCCTATCTCGATGACGACGACATCTTCCATCCCATTCATCTGGAAAAACTCCTGTTTTTTCTGAAAAATGTGCCCTCTGTCCGGATGGTGGTTTCGAACACCGAGAAAGTGACCCTTGAGGAAAACGAGCGCGGTGAATTCCGCGAGGTCAAGCGGGAGCTTATCTATCACCGGCAAATCAATCTGGGCGACCTGCTTGAAAGGAACCAGATCACCTGGCTGTCCGTCATGCACGATCGCGGACTCTTTGCCCAGGCAGGAGGGCTGGACGAAACCCTTTCCGCACTTCTGGATTTCGACCTGTGGCGCAGGATGGTATCCCTGACGTACCCCTACCATGTCTCCTCGACGACGGCTGAATACTACCTGCGCAAATGTCCCGCTATCTCGGGGAGGGGACAGATCACCCGCATGGCGGAATCCGACCCGCCCAGATATCTGGCAAATCGGCTTCGAGTCCTGAGCAAGCGGCTTCCAATCCCGCACGATTCACCCATATGGCCCACGTGGGAACGACTCAGAAATGAAGCGCGGCACGAGTTTCTGCTTGCCCGTGGCAGGAAGTTCAAAGCCGAGGGGAATCTTGCCCGGTGCAGAAGCGCGTATACGTTGGCCGCACGCCTGAAGGGCAATCCCCCAGTGGCCTGGAGGGAGCTGGGGCTGGCAGAGTTGGAGGCAGGGAACCATCTCAAGGCCGCGACCGCCTTCATGCACTGCCTGAATGCCCCAACCGGCCGGGATGTATCTGATTATCTCTATGCGGCATTGGCCTGCCTTGAGCTGGGCAGGGGCGGCGATGCCCTGATCTGCCTGGCCCGATTGGAGGGGGAATATCGTATTAATGAAAAGGTGGGCAAGATCGTGGCTGAATACCGCAAACGTGCCGCAGGCGTGCTCAATCCCGCTATGCAACTCCGAAGAACAGCCTGATCCAGGACGTCCGGAAGGGTGCGCGGTCCGACGCTGCCCCCACGCCGCTCACTCGTGGCGCAAGGCGTCGATGGGGTTCAGCCCTGCGGCCCGGCGGGCCGGAAAATAGCCGAAGATGACGCCGATGGCCGCGGAAAAGAGAAAGGAAAGCAGGTTGATACCCAGATCGAAGAGATAGGGGATGTCCATCAGGCCGGCCAGGGAAATGGAGGCCGCGGTGGCCAGGGCGATGCCGACCAGACCTCCGAGACTGGAGAGGACAACGGCTTCGATCAGGAACTGCAGCAGCACTTCCCGTTCCAGGGCGCCAATGGCCAGTCGGATGCCGATTTCGCGGGTCCGCTCGGTGACCGAAACCAGCATGATGTTCATGATGCCGATGCCGCCCACGAGCAGACTGACCGCGGCCACGGCGCCGAGGAGCATGGTCAGGATTTTGGTCGTGCTGGTCAAGGCCTCGGCGATCTGTCTGGTGTCCATGACGCGGAAATCGTCGTCTTCGTTGTCACCAATGTTGCGCCGTTCCCGCAGCAGCCGGGACAACTGGTCCTTGACCGTGTCGATGGAGGCTCCCTCCTTCACAGAAATCGTCATCCGGCCAATGTCCTGGTTCCCGGCAATGCGGCGCTGCACCGTACGCAGCGGCATGACCACCGTGTCGTCCTGGTCCTGTCCCATGGACGCCTGGCCTTTGGCTCTCAGCAGGCCGATGACCTCGCAGGAGAACTGCTTGATGCGGATCTGGCTGCCCACCGGATTCTGACGGCCGAAAAGCTTCTCCCGCACCGTCTCGCCGATGACGCAAACGGCCTTCCCTGAACGTTCCTCGACTTCGGTAAAGTTGCGGCCCGAGGCGATTTCCCAATTGCCAGCCTCGAAATACTCGTTCGAACTGCCGGTTACAGCCGTGGCCCAGTTGTTGGCCTGGTACACGGCAGTCGCGGACTTGCTCACAACCGGCGCCACAGCTCTCGCGGCAGTGATCTGGTGGCGCACAGCATCGACATCGGCGATCCTGAAGGGCGCCCCCGGCACAGCCCCCGGGCCGAAGCGTTGGCCCGGCAAAACCATCAGCAGGTTGCTGCCCATGCTGGAAATCTGATCGGCCACGGACTTTGTGGCGCCGTTGCCCAGGGTGACCATGGTGATAACGGCGGCCACACCGATGACAATGCCGAGGATGGTCAGACAGGATCGCATCAGGTTGCGCCGAATGGAACGCAGGGCAAGCAGCAAAGTGTTCCAGAGCATCAGACTCCCTCTCCATCGTTGCGGCGGTCGCTCTCCACGCGGCCGTCGACAAAGCGGATGACCCTCCTGGCATATTCAGCCATATCGGGTTCGTGGGTGACCATGAGCACGGTGATGCCCAGCTCATGGTTGAGGGTCTGAATCAAGTCCATGATGTCCTGACTGGAACGCGTGTCGAGATTTCCCGTGGGTTCGTCCGCGAGCAGCACATGGGGTCGGGTGACAATGGCGCGGGCAATGGCCACCCGCTGCTGCTGACCTCCGGACAACTCGCCCGGGGTGTGGTGCTCCCAATCTTCCAGGCCGACCTGCCTGAGCGCCGCGCGTGCCGCGGCATGGCGATGGGCTGTGGGCTGGCCACGATAAATCAGCGGCAATTCAACGTTTTCCAGCGCTGTGGTGCGCGCCAGAAGGTTGAACCCCTGGAACACGAAACCGAGATAGTTGCGCCTGAGCAGCGCCCGCCCATTGCGTGTCAACTGCTCGACCCGGATGCCCTCGAATTCGTAGCTCCCGCTGGTAGGCGTATCCAGGCAGCCAAGGATGTTCATGACTGTGGACTTGCCCGAGCCGCTGGGTCCCATGATGGCCACAAAATCACCCGCCTCGATGGCGAGGTCGATGCCCCTCAATGCCTGGAAGGCGACATTTCCGCTGCCGTAGGTCTTGGTGATACCCGACATCCGGATGAGGGCCGCATCGCTCATGGCTGGGCTCTCAGGGCCTCGGTGATGACCTGCATGCCGGCCTTGAGCTCCCCGTCCGTGATCTCAGTCATGCGGCCGTTGGTGGCCCCTGTCCGCACATCGATGGCGACGGGCTGGCTTTCCTGCAGCACCCATACGCGCGAAGCGACGCTGTTTCCGGTCACTCGGACCTTCTTTTCCTGTCTCGGCATGCGGGGCAACAGGGTGCCGACGACACTGGTGCCTGGTTTTTTTTCACCCTCATCGCCCAGGGCCGGAGTGAAACGCAGTGCAGCATTGGGGACCAGAAGGGCATCCTCCCGCGTCAGGGTGGTGATCTCGGCGGTGCCGGTCATGCCTGGACGAAGACTGAGATCAGTGTTGTCCACATCAAGCACCGTGCGGTAGGAAATCACCCCGCCCGATTCCTGGGATCCGAAGCCAACCCGGGTGATGACGGCGGTGTACTCGCGGCCGGGCCAGGCATCCACGGTGAATGTAGCGTTCTGACCCTCCTTCACCTGCCCGACATCGGCCTCGTCCACGTCAACCTGCAGTTCCATCTTGGTCAGATCTTCGGCCAGCTTGAACAGCACCGGTGCCTGGAAGGAAGCTGCCACGGTCTGGCCCGGATCCACCTCGCGCGACAGCACCACGCCATTGATGGGGGAACGGATGCTGGCTTTGTACAGATTGGTCTCGTCGGACTGCAGCGCGGCTTTTGCCTGAATAACGCTTGCATGCGCGCTTGCCTCATTGGCCTTGGCCCGCTTCAGGTTGGCCTCTGCCGTGTCCATCTCAGCCTTGGACGGGACCTTGCCTCCGGAAAGCTGGGAAACGTGGCGGTAACGAGCCAGCACGGCATGCACTTCGGACACGGTGGCCTGGGACTGCAACACCTGCGCCTCGGCCGCCGCAAGCAGGGCGCGCGACTTTGCCACCGTGTCCTGAAGCTTGGACAGATCCAGCCGCGCCAGCACCTGGCCCTTTGTGACTTGGTCGTTGTCATCCACAAAGACCTTGTCGACGATTCCGGACAGTTCACTGCCAACATCCACTGTATTGGTCGGCTGCAGATTGCCGGTGGCCGAGACCCTGACCACCAGAGTGCCGCGTGCGGCGGCTTCGGTCGTGTAGCGTGGGGCCGATTTCTCGTTGCCGGAACGCAGCCACAACCAAACCGAGACCCCCACCACCATCAGCGCTCCGGCTAGCCAGACCCATAGCCATGGGAATCGTTTGGCGGATTGGGTTTCCAGGAGGTCCTTGAGTTGCATGTCCTGCTTGGCCCGGGAAAAGTTGGCGTCATTCATGGGATGTCCTTTCCGGCCGGGCGGCTTCGGTCTGCCACGACCATCCCCCGCCCAGCGCCTTGTACAAGCTGATGAGCGTCAGCACCCCGTCGGCACGGGCGGTGGCGAGGTTGTCCTCCACGGACAACACACTGCGCTCGGTGTCGAGCACCGATTGGAAATCAATCAATCCGCTGCTGTAGCGTTGCCGCGCCATTTCTGCGGCATTGCGCTCAGCCTCGACGGCATTGGCCAGCGCCCTCACCCGTTCCCGGTTGCGCGCCAGGGCAACAAGGGCGTTCTCCACCTCCTCCAGTGCCTCCAGGACGACCTGTTCGTAAGCCACCAGTGCCTGCTCCCGCACAGCGTTCTGGATTTCGACCTGACCTCGCAGGCGGCCGGCGTCAAAGATGGGCGCCGAGATGCCGGCAAGAAGCGACGACGTGCCTGTCCCGCTGCTTCCGAGAGCGCCCAGGGACAGCGCTTCGAATCCGATGGTTCCGGAAAGATTGAAAGCTGGATAGCGCGCTGCCTCGGCAGCGCCGATCCTGGCGGTTTCCGCTGCCAATGTGCGCTCAGCCGCACGCACGTCGGGCCGCTGGCGCAGGATGTCCGCCGGAATGCCAACCGCGATCCCCTCGGGCACGGCCGGGAGATCCCCTGACGGAGTGAGCCGGGCCTGCAGCGTCCCGGGAGTCTGCCCTAAAAGGACATCCAGCCGATGTCCCGCCTCGGCCAGGCTGGTTTCCAGGTTGGGTATCTGCGCCCTGGTCTGCTCCAGGTTGCCGCGGGCCTGCTCAACGTCCTGACTGCTGACTAAGCCGGCCTGGGCGCGCCATTCGGTGAGCTGAAGCGTCTCCGACTGGGTGGCAAGATTTTCCCGGGCAATGCGCAGGCGAAGCTGCACGGTGCGGAAGTCCATGTAGTTCCGGCCCACTTCGGCTGTCAGGGTAACCTGCGCGTCGTGCAAACGGGCTATGGACGATTCGAAGGAGGCCCCGGCAGCCTCGACGCTGCGCCGTACCCCGCCGAAGAGATCAAGCTCCCAGGCTGCATCGAATCCCGCGTTGAACAGCTCACGCGTGGTTCCACTGCCAACTTCCTTGCTCGACTGGCTGCGCCTGGCATTGCCGGATGCGGCCAGGTTGGGAAAGAATTCAGACACAGCCACTCCCCGGCGGGCCCTGGCTTCCCATAACTTGGCCTGTGCGCTGCGCACATCCGGGCTGTTCAGCAAGGCCTCCTCCACCAATGCGATGAGCAGGGGATCGTCCAGGTTTTCCCACCACTGGCTGATGTCTGCCACCGGATCAGGATGCGTCACAGGACGGGCAGACGTATCGAGGTTGGTCCACCCTGCTGGTGGGGCCATTGCCGGAGGAGTGTAGTCAGGACCCACTGCAGCGCAAGACGCAAGGATGACGAGGCAAAGCAGGAAGAACGCACGAGAGAGAATGATCACATGCATGTCGATTCGCCCCCGCGTGTCTTGCGGTCCTGGCAGGACGCTCCAGAATCATATGAAATACACTGCTTCACATTCTCCTCAAATGCCACAAGACTTGCCACGATGGGGATTCCCAGACGTTGTGCCCTTGTGCGCGACAACGCCGCAGTCTGCCTGCCCAGCCGTTGCGCAGGGAGGCTGCCGGTCTTTCCTCTTCAATGCATGAAAGAGGCCGCGTGTTCCGAAGTGCATCACCTGGCGAATTCCCGGACAAAAAAAGGCATCCCGAAGGATGCCACCATTGACCAAGAACAAAATACACGGGCATGATTGTCTGATTGCGCAGTGAAATGCGAAATCAATTCACAAATTCCACACCCACTCCGTAAAACCCGGAGCAGCTGCCTTCCTGGGCAGAACACCACCGCACGATCCCATCGTAGCACGCCTTGTCGAGGCCTGAATCCCCTTTTTTTTCCGCATCAAATTTGATGGTTACAGGGGACCATTCCAGCAGCAGGTAGTCCGATTCAAGCATCACCCCGCCCGTGCTGTAGTTGAGAACCCTCGAACCGAACGTGAATTCCTCCAGAAAAAAAATCTCCACGTTGCATGGCTCAAAGCTTGCTTTCCGGGGGTATCTTCGTTTTTCCATTTCCATATTCCCAGGACATCACAAATCGAATGGATTGATGGGACAATCCTGAATCATTGAAAAATCCTATTCGCAAACCCAGACATCTCACTGCACCGGGCAGCGCCTATCTCTCGTTCCTGTACGATATAATATTTCCCATACTCTTCTCGGGCGTCCCGGGCAACCCAATATTGGCGGAACTGCCAATATTTTGTGCGCAACGGCGCGGAAGGCAGCCCTTCGTCAGCCGGGCCACCCCTCCTCCTTTTGGGGCGACACAATGCCTTGTCATCCTTGTCATCCCCGGCTGCCTGCCGTAACCACAGAGCCATGCCGGAAATCGATTTGCACACCCACTCCACGGCCTCCGATGGGACCCTCAGCCCGACAGCCCTTGTGGCTGCAGCTGCGGCCATGAAACTCAGGGCCATCGCACTGACGGATCATGACACCATCCAGGGCCTCCCCGAAGCCTGTGCAGCTGGGCAGGAACTCGCCCTGGAGGTCATCAGCGGATGTGAACTGAGCGTCAACTTCCCCAAAGGGAGCATGCACATCCTCGGGCTGTGGATTCCCCTGCATCCGGCCCGGCTGCAGTCCACCCTGGACAGGTTGTCCTCCCTGCGCAGGTCCCGCAACGAAACCATCCTCCGGAATCTGAACCATTACGGGGTTGAGGCCACGTACGACGAGCTGGAACGGATAGCGGACGGGGGGATCATTGGCCGGCCCCATATCGCCCAGCTTCTGGTCAGCAAGGGGGTCGCCCTGAACCTGCAGGATGCGTTCATCAACTGGCTGCGGCCCGGGACCAAGGGCTACGCGCCGAAAGAAAAGCTGGACCCACGGGAAGGCATTGATCTGTTGAAGGAGGAGGGAGCGACTGTCATCCTGGCCCACCCCTGCACCCTGCACCTGGAAGGGCCCGAACTGGAAGGTCTTCTCCACGAACTCAAGGACTGGGGGCTCGACGGGGTGGAGGTCATCTACTCCATGCACACCCAGGCTCAGACCGATACCTATGCCCGCTTATGCCGCAAGCTCGACCTGCTCCAGAGCGCAGGCTCGGACTTCCATGGTGCCAACAAGCCGAACATCTCCCTGGGGCGGGGCAAGGGAGGGTTGAGACCAACATACCGCCTGGTGGAGCGGATGAAGGAACGACGCGCCGCCCAAGGTCTCTCAATCCCTTCCTGCAGCTGATTTCCACGGAACACAGACTATGCTCCCTTTGCCTGAACTTCTCGTTCCAGCCGCCGACCCGGATAAACTCGACACGGCCCTGACCTACGGGGCCGACGCCGTGTATGTGGGAGGAAAGGAGCTGAACCTGCGGGCCAAGTCCGGGGGATTCTCCTTTGCAGAGCTGACCCAGGCCGTGACCCAGGCCCACGCCCGCCAGTGCGCGGTCTATTTCACCCTCAACCTCCTGGCCTGGGAGGAGCATCTTCCGGCCGTGGCCCGCTATCTGGACGAACTGGCAGCCTCCGGCGTCGACGGGATCATCATCGCCGACCCTGGCGTCCTGGCCATGGCCGCCAAACGCGTCCCGCACATCCCCATCCATCTTTCGACCCAGGCCAACACCTCCAATTCGGCCTCCGCGGCCTTCTGGAGGGATCAGGGCGCCACTCGCGTCAATCTGGCCCGGGAGCTGGGAGCCCGGCGGATCCGGACCCTGGTTGAAAATGTGAGTGGCCTTGAATTGGAAGTTTTCGTGCACGGCGCCATGTGCATGGCCATCTCAGGCCGCTGCCTGCTCTCGGCCCATGTCAACGAGCGCTCGGCCAATCTGGGGCAGTGCACCCATCCCTGCCGCTTTGACTACAGGGTCACGGGACTGCGCCTGGAGGAAAAACTGCGTCCAGGCCGGGATATGTGGGAACTGGTGGAGGGCGGGGAATATGCCCAGATCATGAGCGCCGAGGATCTTTGCCTGGTCAAGTATCTGCCCTGGTTCCAGCGCACTGGCGTGCACAGCCTGAAGATAGAGGGACGCATGAAGACGTCTTCCTACCTGGCCCAGGTCACGGACGTGTACCGCACGGCCCTCGACGACGTGGCGCAGCGGACGTGTCGGCCGGCCCTGTATTTGGACGAACTCCGCCAGACAGCCACCCGGCCCCTGTCCACAGGTTTTTTCACGCCCGTACGCCGCACACTGGCTTTGCCCCTGCCCCGGGACCAACGCAAGAACATTGTCGCCCGGGTACGCGAAGAAATCCGGCCCGGCCTGTGGGCCATGGATGTCAAACACCGCTTCCTGGCTGGCGACCCCCTTGAAATCCTTGTCCCTGGCCTGCGACGTCCGGTCATGGATTCCGGAACGTATGGGGTGGAGAGGCAGGACGGCAGCCTTGTCCGGGAGGTGCACAGCGGCCTGCGCCTTGTGCTGCGCAGCGATCACCCAGATCTCAGGACTGGGCTCTTTCTGCGGTCCAGGTGATCGGCGCACGGATAGACGCGGCACCCCTGGCCGGACCCTACTCCCTTTCTCCGAGCAGATACCGCAGCTGGGCCACGCTCTTACCCGTCTTCGCGGCCAGGTCCTTCAGGGCCTCAAACTCCGGCCGGCTGTAGCGCCGCCCGTCCAGAACCATGTCCTTGACCCGGAGTTGCCCCCAGGGCGAGGCCTGCGTTGCTGCTTCACGCGGCACCACTGCCCTCAGGGTCTCAGTGATACGCAAACCAAGGGTCATGGTCTGGGCAAAAACCAGGTCGCGGATGCGGGACAGGTCTCCGGGCCGGCAGAGCACCTGCAGCAGCCCGCCCGGCCGGTTCTTCTTCATCACCCCGGGCAGAAAAAGAACATCCAGGGCCCCCTGCGACAAAAGCACCGAAAAGACATCGCCCAACTCCTCCCCGGTCAGGTGATCGACATTGGTCTCCAGCACCATGACCCGCTCTGTGCCCGGCTCCCTGCCGGAAAAAAGCATCGCCCGCAGCCCATTTACCGTCCCCAGGTCCATGGTCCCGAGCCCGAGGCCCGTACGTTCGATCCGCCCAACGGGGCCGGATGCGAACTCGTCCACAAGCTGGTCGACCAGGAGGGCGCCTGTGGGCGTGATGACTTCCTGCACATACTCCGACGCGTACACAGGTTTCCCGCGCAAAAGTTCCAGGGTAGCTGGGGCAGGGAGGGGCATGAGGCCATGGGCGCAGCGCACGGTTCCGGAAAACCAGGGCAGCTTCGAACACGTCACGCGGGTCACGCCGAGACACTCCACGGCCCAGAAAGCCCCGACTACATCGACGAGGGTGTCCACGGCCCCTATTTCGTGGAAATGGATCTGCTCCAGCTCCACATCATGCACTTTTGCCTCCACCTGACCCAGGCGTTCCAACGCGGCCTGGGACCGGGACCGGACCTGTTCAGAAACAGGCAATTTCCCGATAATACCGGTCAGATCATGAAGATGGCGCAAAGGTTGCTTTGCCGGCCCTTCGATGTGCAGGCGCGTCCCGGCAATGCCCTGGCTGCGCGCCTGCACGGCCGCAACATCAACCTGCAACCCGGCGTGGCGGAACGTGGCGCCCAGAACGGCAAGATCCACTCCCAGATCCGCCATGGCCGCCAAAAACATGTCCCCGGCAATCCCGGCTGGACAATCAAGATACAACTCGGGCATTTTCTTCCTCACCGTCAATTTTTTACACGCAGGCACCACATGCGCATCGCAGCCGTTCAGGTCTCCGGAATTCCCGGAGATGTCCAGGGCAATCTGGAAAAAATCCGGATCCACACCCAAAAAGGGGCCGCAGCTGGATGCCGACTCCTCCTGTTCCCGGAACTGACCGACCTGGGTTACGACCTGCGCGCTGTGCCCCGTCACGGACCCGCAACCTGGAAAACCTCCCAGGGCGTCCTGGCCGGCTTGGCCAGGGAGTTCTCCCTCTGCCTCGTCTGTGGCGTCTGCCTGGCCGACGGCCACAACCATGCCAACGCCCTGGTGGCCTGGGGACCGGACGGGGAGATCCTGGTCATCTACCGCAAGACCCATCTCTTCCGGGCCGGAGACATCGACGAGACCCAGGTTTTCCGGGCCGGAGACGCGGCAACCTGCTTCGAGCTGGATGGGATCAGATTCGGTCTGTCCATCTGCTATGATCTGCGCTTTCCGGAGCTGTTCCGCACCCTGGCCCTGGGAGGATGTCACGTCCTGCTGCTGGCCGCGGCCTGGCCCAGGGCAAGGATCCATGTCTGGAAGCCTCTTTGCATTGCCAGGGCCGTGGAGAACCAATGCTACCTTGTGGGGGCCAACCTCGTCGGTGATCAGGGGATGTATCCCTGTGGAGGAGCCTCCCTTTTTGTCACACCCGCAGGTCAGACGACAGAGGCAGACCCCCGGCAGGAATGTCTCGTCCACGGCTCGGTCTGCACGGAAGAGCTGCGCGAGATCCGGAATGCCGTTCCCGCCCTAGCGCACCGCCGTCCGGATCTGTACGCGCGAGGCTTGTCCTATTGCCCATCCTCTCTTTGACGGACCAAAGAAAAGATATTAGTAGTCTGGCAACTTACGCGCTTGCATGGTGTGATAAACGCAGTGTATCTCACAATGGGCATGCCGCCCCTCCAAGGAGAACTGACATGATTATCAAGGATTGGATGACAAAGGACGTGATCACGGTGGACCCCGAAGCCTCCATGATGCGTGCGGCCAAGCTGATGAAGGAAAAAGGCATTCGCCGGTTGCCCGTCGTCGACGACAAGGGCAAGGTGGTTGGCATGCTCAGCGACCGTGATGTGAAGGAAGCGTCCCCCTCCAAGGCCACGACTTTGGACGTGCACGAGCTCTACTATCTTCTGTCCGAAATCAAGGTCAAAAACATCATGACCCCCAATCCCATGACCATCAGAGACTCGGACACGGTGCTCAAATGTGCTGCCATCATGCATGACAAGAAGGTCTCCGGCTTGCCCGTCCTGGACGACAACGACCGACTGGTCGGCATCATGACCCAGAACGAGGTGTACCGGGTTCTCCTGAGCATCACCGGCGTCTACCACGGCGGCGTGCACATCGGACTTAAGCTTCCGGACGAAAAAGGCAGCCTGAAGGACGCCCTTGACTGCCTGCGCAGTTACAAAACCCGGGTCATTTCCATCCTGACGTCCTACGACAAGGTCGAGGAGGGATTCCGCGAGGTTTTCATCCGCATCAAGGACGTGGACAAGGCCACCCTCAACGACCTCAAGCAGGAATTGACCGACAAGCATGGCCTCACCTTCCTGGTGCGGGACAGCATCAATCCCATCAACTAGACGACGCTGCGCCATGCAAAGCCCGCAGGCATGACCAGCGGGCTTTGCCGTACTGAAGGAGCACCGATGCAAGACAGCTATCCCATCAAGGACACGTTCAACGAGATCGTCAACACCCTGCAGGCCGCTCTGGACACGGATTACGTCATTGGCCTGCTGGTGGCCACGGCGCTTCTGTCCTTCATCATTGGTCGCATGAGCAAATAGGTTCCAACCGCCCGTTTTCACGAACCGGATTCCCGCCCTGGACGGGAATCCGGTTCTTTTTGTCCGGGCCATGAGCGGTCCGGCTCAAGTCTGCACTGCGTTGCAGGCCAGATGCGGGCAGAAATCCAGAATTCCTGCCGTGAGGCGGGAGGCCTCTCCCTGTCCCTCGTGCAGGACCAGACCTGGGGCCACACGGAGTCCGGATCCGCCGTTCTTCACTCCCCGGACCAGCACCATGCGGGCCGCATCTTCGGCCCGGGGATGCACAAAGCAGAGCACCTTGGGCCGCAGGCGGCTTTCCCGCAGCAGGACGAGCAGGTCGTCGGCCCGCTCGGCCAGATGGATAAAAGCGTAGGGTTTTTTGTTGCCCAGGAAGAAGGCGGTGGCGCGGATAAAGTCGGCCAGACCTGCACCAGTCTCGAAGCGGGCCGCGTTCTTCACAGCATCGGGGCAGGCCCGGCCCGTTCTTGGATCTCGGTAGGGGGGATTGCACACGACCAGGTCCATGCTCCCGGGCCTCAGTCCGCCAGGGTTGGCCACATCGCCCTGCAGCACCGCAAAGCGCTTTTCGAGCCCAAGGCGGCGGGCGTTTTCCCGGGCATGGTTGAGCATGACCGGACTTGCGTCCAGGCCGACCACAACGGAATCGGGATGGCCCAGGGCCACGGCAAGCCCCACCACACCGCATCCTGTTCCCAAATCAAGGACCCTGCCCCGCACCTCCCACTGCCCGGCAAAGGCGGCCAGCAGCAGGGCGTCCAGGGAAAAGCGGAATCCCTGCCGGGGCTGTGAAAGGCCACGCGGAAACATGTCCCGGGCCCGCGCCTGGTCCGGATCAGACATCCCGGCCCGGTCTGCGCTCACGGCTTGTGTCTCTTGCATCATGAGTGGGCTGGAGATGAACGTGAACCGGGGCTATTTCAGCACGGACCGCAGACGATCCATGGCTTCCTGCACATTGGCCGAACTGTTGAAGGCCGAAATGCGGATGAAGCCCTCGCCGCAGGCCCCGAAGCCCGCCCCTGGGGTGCACACGACGGCAGCCTTGTTCAGAAGCATGTCGAAGAACTCCCAGGACCCCATCTTGCCGTCGATCCACACATAGGGCGAATTCTCGCCGCCCACGCAATCGAAGCCCAGGGCCGTCATCTCCGCGCGAATGATGGCCGCGTTGGCCAGATAATGGTCCACCAGGGCCTTGGACTGGATCTTGCCGGCCGGCGTGTACACCGCCGCTGCGGCCTTCTGCACCGGATAGCACACCCCGTTGAACTTGGTGGTGTGGCGGCGGTTCCACATGGCGTGCAGGCTGTGCGGATTGCCGTGGGCATCAAAGGCCATGCAGTCCTTGGGCACCACGGTGAAGGCCAGGCGGGTGCCGGTGAACCCGGCGGTCTTGGACAGGGAACGGAACTCGATGGCCACTTCCCGCGCACCCTCGATCTCGTAGATGGACCTGGGCAGTTGTGGATCCCGGATAAAGGCCTCGTAGGCGGCGTCGAAAAGGATGAGTGCCTTGTTGGCCCTGGCAAAATCCACCCATGTCTTCAACTGGTCCCTGGTGATGGTCGCGCCGGTGGGGTTGTTGGGGTAGCAGAGGTAGATCAGATCCACCGACTCCGTCGGCAGGGCCGGGATGAAGCCGTTGGCCTTGGTCCCCTCCAGGTACACCAGACCCTCGTAGCGGCCGCCGACATTCTGTCCGGTGCGCCCGGCCATGACATTGGTGTCCACATAGACGGGATAGACCGGGTCCGGGACGGCGATGCGGATGTCTCCGGCAAAAAGCTCCTGGATATTGCCGGTGTCGCATTTTGCCCCGTCGCTGATGAAAACTTCATCCGCGGAGATGTCTGCGCCCCGGGACTGGAAATCCTCCCTGGCGATGAGTTCGCGCAGGAAGTCATAGCCCTGCTCCGGGCCGTAACCGCGGAAGGTCCCGGCCACCGCCATCTCATCCACGCCTGCATGGAAGGCCGCTATGACGGATTCGGGCAGGGGTTCGGTCACGTCCCCGATACCCAGCCGGATGATCTTCCTGTCCGGGTTGGCGGATTGGTAGGCCGCAACACGGCGGGCAATATCGGCAAAAAGATAGGATGCTTTGAGTTTCAGGTAATGTTCGTTGATGCGGATCATCGGCATTCCTCATGGGTTGGTTGCGTTGTGTAGAAACGTGGCCGTACCGTCAAAGGACGCACAGCTCAAGTCAGGATCGGCTGCGCCTCACGCGTCGGCCCAGGGCCTCGGCGAAAAGCCGGGCCTGGGAAATATTCAGCACGAGGGCGAGCCCCATGTAGAGAGCCGCCCAGACCGGAATGAGCAACAGGCTGGCCTGACCCAGTCCTGTGCTCAGCCAGCATCCGGCCAGCATGCCGAGGCTCAGCATGAAGGACAGCGCATGATCGCGGTTGATCCGAAACCAGACCCCGCAGTGGCGGCGCAGAAAAAAACCCAGCAGCAACACATTGACCCAGGCCGACACGGACGAGGCCACGGCCAGTCCCACATGGCCCAGGACGTGCAAGCTGCTGAAGCCGACGACCACGTAGATGAACAGACAGAAGAGGGCCACCCGCACCGGGGTTTTGGTGTCGCCCAGGGCGTAGTAGGCCGAGGCCAGGGAGCGCACACCGGAAAAAGCGGGCAGGCCCACGACATAGCCCAGCAGGGCCATGGCCGTGCCGTGCACTGCGGCCTCGGAGAACTCCCCGCGACCGAAGAGCAGGCCCACCAACGGCAGGGACAATCCGGCCAGACCGGCGGCGGCTGGCAGATTGATGAAAAGGGTCAGGCCCAGGGATGTGGCCAGGGTGTCCTTGAACTCGGGGCGCCGCTCCGGGGCGGTCAGAAGCGAGAGCGACGGCAGGGTGGCCACGCCCACGGCCACGCCGAAAACGCCGAGAGGAAACTGAAAGAGCCGGTCCGCGTAATACAGGTACGACACGGAACCCTCGGGCAGAAAGGAGGCCATGCCCGTGCCGATGAGGATATTGATCTGGTACACGGCCGAACCGAGAACCGTCGGCAGCATGAGCGTGCCGATGCGGCGCACGGCCGGCCCCGTCGGCTCCAGCGGACCGATCCAGGAAAACCCCTTGGAGCGCAACACCGGCTGCTGCAGGAGCCACTGCCCGATCCCGGCCACGAGCACGCCCCAGGCCAGGTACACGGCCACGTTCCCGCCGACGTTGATGGCCAGGAGGCTCGCGCCTATAAGCACGATGTTGAGGATGCACGGTGCCAGGGCGGGCAGGAGAAAATGGCCCATGCTGTTCAGGATGCCCATGCACAGGGCCACGCCGGAGATGAACAGGATGTAGGGGAAGCAGATCTGGATCAGGCTCGCGGTCAGCTCAAACAGCTCGGGCCGCTTGGCCGCGAAGCCGGAGGCGATGAGCAGGGTCACGGCCTTGGGAAAGAGCAGAACCAGAATCGTCAAAAGACCCAGGATGAGCAGCAGCCAGAACTGGATGGAGCGGGCCAGGGCAAAGGCGGCCCTGTCGCCCTGCTGCTGCCGGATTTTGACGAAGGTGGGCACGAAGGCCATGGTCAGGGAGCCCTCAGCGAAAAGACTGCGGAGCAGGTTGGGCACCCGGAAGGCCACAAAGAAGGCGTCGGCCAGCACGGATGCCCCCAGAGTGTAGGCCATGATCAGGTCACGGACCAGTCCCAGCCCCCGACTGAGGAGGGTTGCGCCGGAGACGATGGAGGCGTTGCGAACAATGGTCTTCTGGGTGGACACGCAGAACGTCCTTGGGGATGAAATCAAATCTGGAGGCGCCAAATCGCGCCAGGGCCGGAAACCTTCGTATCCGGCCCTGGCGCGTCCGTCCACCGTCATGTGAGCGTTCACCCATCCATCAACGCAGAACCGGCATCACGGCTGGACATTGAGGTTGGTTGATCCATATACACAAACAATGCAAACCCTGGCGCCCTTGAAATTCCTGCTGCTGATCCCCCTGGCCCTGACCCTCTGGGCCTGTGGAGTCCGTCATCCTGTCCCGGACCCCATTGTCCCGCCAGCCATCCCAGACAGGGCCAATCCCAATGCTGCTGCCCTGCGCGACTTTGCCCAGGGGTACGCCCCTGGCTCAGAGGAAGCCCGTGCAGCCAGTTTCCTGGTCGAAAACCTGCCCCTGGCCGACGCCCTTTCCCTGACCGCTGCAGACTTGCGCGAAAATCTGGACCATGCCTTCCTGGCCCGCCAGCTCATGCCCTGGGGAAAAACGGTTCCATGGGACGTCTTCCTGCACTACGTGCTGCCCCACCGTGCCAGCCAGGAGCCTTTCCAGCCTCACAGGGCCTTTCTCTTCGCGGAACTGGCCCCCCTCTGCGCCACGGCGTTGAGCATGGAAGAGGCCTTGTCTCGGGTCGGCGGCTGGTGCGCGGCAAGGGCCGAATACAGACCCACCTCCCGCCGGGACCTGGGAGTGCAAGCCATCCTGGACGGGGGCTATGGCCGCTGCGAGGAGACCAACATCCTCTTCCTGGCTGCGGCCCGGGCCGTGGGTCTGCCCGTACGCCAGGCCATGGTGCCCTGGTGGCAGCACGCAGATGGCAACCATGCCTGGATCGAGGCCTGGACGGAAAAAGGGTGGCGGTTCCTGGAGAGCGGAACGGAATTTTCGGCCCTGAACCGGACCTGGTTTGCGGCCCAGGCCCCGCGCATGCCCAAAGTCGTGGCCCACGTTCTCGGGCATCCCCAGGACCCCCAAGTGTACCGCACCGGACCGGGCTTTGCCCTGGTGGACAGTACGGCCGCCTATGCCCCGGCCACCGACGTTGAGGTTCGGGTGGTCAGCACGGAACCCGTCAACAACGGTGACGTGTACTTTTCCGTCTTCTCCCTGGGCGGCCTGCGGCCCGTGACCAGATCCGGAATGGACCCGGAAGGCCAGGCCCGGACGACACTGGGTCCAGGGGTCTTTTTCGTGTCCACCCGGGCCGAAGAAGGATTGGCCTGGGCCCTGATCAACACCCACGGGCAGGACAGGGTCAGCCTCTCCCTCGATGCCCGCACTGCCATGCCCCTGCCGGAATCGATGGAATTTTCCTGGCCAGAGACAGCGAGGGACGGCTTCGACGCCACCCCGCGACCCGAACTCGTCCGCCTGAGGCAGGAGCGGTCCACCCGATGGGCTCCCCTCCTGGGAGACCTGCCCCAGGCCCTGCTAAACCGTCTGCTCCTGGCCGGAACGCGCACTCCCGGATGGCTGCAAGCCCTGCATGGGGCGTCCTCCGATCTGCGTTCCTGGCTTGAGGCCTGCATCCTGAACCTGGATGACAAGGACATGCTCGAAGCAGACCCGGCCGGGCTGGCCAGGGAGGTCGGCATGGCCCTGCAGGCCAGGGAACAGGCCGCCGCCACTGGACTTGTCTATCCCGACGCCCTCTTCACGGAATATGTCCTGGCTCCACGCATTTTCCTGGAACCCTGGTCCCCCTGGAGGGCCCAGCTCCGGTCCTGGCTTGGACAGGGCTTTGGACTCGACCTGGAAAAGAAGCTGGCCCTGCTGCACAACAGGCTGAATGAATTGGGCTCGCTTCGCCCGGCACTTTTCGGCCCTCCCCTGACTCCTGGCCAGACCCACGCCGGTGGCTACTGCGGCCTGAAACAGGACAAAATAGTCCTGGCCACGGCCGCCCTGCGCGTTCTGGGCATTGCGGCCCGCTGCCAGCCCGATTTTGGCGGGGTTGAGTACCATGACGGCCGGACCTGGAAATTCTGGGAATTCGATGCCAGACCCCAGGCCAGCGGAAGTGTGCGCATCCTGTCCCCCGAACCTCTGAACCCGCTCAAGGATTTCGGTATGGCCAGAATCCAGGACGGATATCTGCGCACCCTGGACGATCTGCCCTGGGAAGAGACTGCAGACGGTCTGCACTGCGCCCTGCAACCAGGGCCGTACGTCCTCCTCACCGCCATGCGAACGGGAAACCGGGCCAGGGTGAACCTAGCGTCCTTCAGCGTCGAAGCCGGATCTGAAACCCGACTGCATGCCGGTTCGACGACACCGTGAACCACGGGATGAAGCCTGATACGTGAAACGTTGCCAGGACAGTCCCTTTGATCTACATTTACCCACGAACACCAAAAAATTGAATCCCGTGAGGAGCAGACATGGACAAGCACATCCTGATGACCATCAGCGACGACTACAGCGCTCTGCAGGCCGTACGCTTCGCCGCCGGCTTCTTCGGCAACACCCAGTCCCTGCACCTGACCCTGCTCTATGTGGCATCCAATCCCAAGGCCGGGCTTTCGGAATCAGAGATCATCCAGAATTACGGAAATTTGAACCGCAGGGAAGCCCAGACCAAGGAGCAGGCCCAATCCGCCCTGGACAAGGCCGAAGAGTTGCTGATCCTGAAAAAATTTCCGCATAACAACATCCACAAAAAAATCACCTTCAAGCAGCTCGGCACAGCCCACGACATCATCCAGGAGGGCCTGACCGGGATGTATGACGCCATCGCCCTGGGCCGACGCGGCCTTTCCCGCCTGGAAGAGCTTATCCACGACAGCGTCAGCAATCAGATTTTTAACACGCCCATGGACATCCCCTTGTGGATCTGCCGCAACCAGGCCAAACCTGCGCCCCATGTCCTCCTGTGCACCGACGGCTCTCCGGCCAGCCTGCGCTGTGCCGACCACGTGGGCTTCATGCTGAAGGACGACCCCCTGCATGAGATCACCATCCTCCACATCGTCACCGGCATGTCTTCGGTCACGCCTGCGGAGGCCATCGCCAGCGCCAGGAACATGCTGAACGAGAACGGTATTCCGGCCAACCGGATCAAAGAAAAAACCGTGCAGGGCAGAAACTCCGCAGAGGCAATCGTCAAGCTGGCCCAGGAAGGCGGATACGGAGTGGTGGCCATGGGCCGCACAGGCCGGGGAGAAACCAGGTCCCTGCACCTGTTGGGCTCGGTCAGCATGAACATGCTCAAAAACCTGGATTTCGCCACGTTGTGGATCAGCCACTGAGACCATGGCGGCTCCACAGTCACGAAGGTCGGGATACGGGGACCTTCAGCGCTGACGGCCATGGATGCAAAGGCAGGGCGGAAGTGCCCTCCACTTCGCATCCGGATGTTCCCAGCCGTCCCGGCGAGCCTCACGTTGCATCGGCGCCGAAAAGAACGTCGTGAATGGCTGCGACCAGGGGCTGCGGGAGGGGGTCTTCCAGAAAGATCTCATACTTGAGGACCGTGCTGCTGATGGCCAGAACGCGGTTTCCGGCCCGCTCCAGCATGTCAAGGACCGTATCCACCCGCTCTTTCTGGGCCGCCACCCGCGACCCGATGAGGGACAGACTGCAGCAGGGCACTCCTTCCATTCCTCCGGCATACTTGGCGTCAACCACCACAACAGTGCGTCCATCAATGGACTGGCACAGTCGGCAATCCGCCGGCAGGGGCACACCCGCGTCATAGGCGACCCACCGCAGCCTTTCGTAGTAGACCATGGCCTGTAGGGTGTCGCGGTTCAGGCATTCATTGCAGACAATGGTCCCGATCTGTCCGGAACCGCTGGACCCTGCAGCTATGCGCACGCCCAGTCGACGGGCGTATTCCACGGCGTCGTCCTTCAGGACTTTGGCGCCGGCCGCGGACATTTCCAGCATGGTATCGTAGTCCACGGTGTCCAGGCGACGGGCTGCCGGGGCCAGCTGCGGGTCCGATGTATACACCCCGTCCACGTCGGAATAAATCTCGCACACATCCGCGCCCAGGGCCGCGGCCACAGCCACTGCCGTGGTGTCCGAACCGCCCCGGCCGAGGGTGGTGATTTCACGGGTCGTGGAAACGCCTTGGAATCCCGCCACAACCGGGATTTTCCCCTGGTCCAGGGTCTGCCGCAGACGGTCCCCCCTGACCTCCAGCACCCGGGCGTCTCCGTGATTGCAATCGGTGATGAGACCGATCTGGGAACCGGTGAAGGACACGGCCAGACCTGGACGGATGCCGTTGATGGCGATGCTCATCATGGCGATGGAAATGCGTTCCCCCGTGGAGACGAGCATGTCCATTTCCCTGGGGTCGGGATGTTCAGCCAATGTCCGCGCCTGGGCCACCAGGGAGTCCGTGGTCTTGCCCATGGCTGAAACCACGGTTACGATCTGATTCCCCTGGTCATGCCGGGCCACGATGCGCCGGGCCAGGGCCCGGATTTGCTCCGGCGTGGCCACACTGCTCCCGCCGTATTTCTGGACGACAAGCGCCATGATTTCTCCTTTCAGTTCGCCATTTTCACAATGCGCGGGATGAACGTGGCCACAATGCGGACCAGATCACTTTGGGCGGCCATGACCGTACGGATATCCTTGTAGGCCATGGGCACCTCGTCCAGCCCGGCTGAAAGCAGGCGCACCCCGTGTCTGTCCAGGACCTCATCGAGATCGGATCGGCGGTACCTGCTGGACGCCTCCTGCCGGCTCATGGCCCGACCAGCGCCGTGGGCCGCGGAGCACAGCGCGAGGGGATTCCCCAGACCCTCGACCACATAGGCGGGGTGGACCATGGTCCCCGGAATCACGCCGAAAACCCCGGCCCCGGCCGGGGTCGCGCCCTTGCGGTGGACGATGACCTGCCTTCCTCCGTGGATCTCCCTCCAGGCGAAATTATGGTGGTTCTCCACGCCCCAAACAGGACTCAACCCCAGATGTCCGCCCACGGCTGCGTGGATCAAGGCGTGGTTTGCCGCGCTGTAGCGGCCCATGAGTTCCATGGCGGCCCAATATTCCCGCCCCGCGTCCGTGTCCAGGGCCAGCCAGGCCAGATGCCCGAGACTCCGCGGCAGTTCCGGATGCAGGCGGCGGGCCAGGGCCGAATAGTATTTGGCCACCTCCCCTCCCGTGCCCCGGCTGCCGCTGTGGGACAGAAAAGCCAGATACGTCCCGGCGGCCAAGCCCGGCAGGCCCAGAGGCACGTCCAGCACTCCCCATTCCACGAAATGGTTCCCCGCCCCGCTCGTGCCAAGCTGCTCCCGGGCCGTCTCTTTCATCCGGGCTATGACGGACGAGAATTTCCAATCCTCATGCATGACCGGATGGTCCTTGGGGATCCGGAACCTGGCCCCCACACCGAAACTCGTCTCCTGCTCGATGGCCCGGATCAGGTCCCTCTGGTGCGTGTCCACCAGATCCGGCGTGACCGCGAACACGCTCATTTTCACTCGGCAGGCGATATCCATGCCCACGCCATAGGGGATGACCGCCTCATCCACGGCCAGAACCCCACCGATGGGCAGACCGTAACCCACGTGAGCATCGGGCATGAGCGCCCCGCTGACGGCCACGGGCAGGGAGCACCCGTCGTTCATCTGCTCCACGGCCTTGGGATCGAGGTCCTCGCCCCAGACCCTCCACGGTGCGTGAGGCTTGAACTGAGCCCGCGGCAAGGGCACAGGAGTGTCCTGCGAAACAGCTCCCCGCAGCATGGCCGCCAAGGTCCCGAGAACAGGATGCTCCAGAAAAGAGGCCGGATTTTCGGCCAATCCCCTGAAAAGCCGCCGCAGGGCCTTTCCCCGCACGCCGTCCTGTTCCAGCTCGCGCACACAGGCCAGGACGGCGTCCTGCAGGGCCTCGGGCATCCCCAGCGCAGACAGGCGAAAAGGCATTCTCAGATTGGTTTTTCGTTTTGAGGGCATAGGTGATCCTTGGCGGGCCTCAGGCAGCTCCAGCGGATGGCTGCCCCGAGCGGGGCTGGGGTCCCGGGATCAGCCCGAGGCTTGCAGCCCTGGGGAACCAGACAGCGCAGCCTGCCCAATCCCTTCAGCGGGCCGCAATGGCCCGCAGTATGAAACGCCTCGCTTCGGCGAACAGTCCGGGGTCTCCGAACGGAGTCAGGAAAACGGTCCGCACCGCCCCTACGATGGCGGCATAGATCATGAAGGCAGTGTCCCGAACCGGGAGAAGGGCTATGGTCCCGTCCCTCATACCCCTCTCCAGGCCTTTTTCGATCTCCGCGATCAGCTCTTCGAATTTGGCCCCGATCTTCTGGCGATCCAGATGGGGATTGTCATCGCTGAAGGGCGAACAGCGGATCAAGGTGGGAAAGGTTGTCCGGTTTGCCTGGGTAAAGGCGAAATAGGAGCCGACAAAGATGTCCACGGCCTCCAGTCCGTTGCGTGCACTTTCGGCATCCCTGCGGATGGCGGCCAGCATGGCATCTATCATCTCGTACCCGGCGACCAGGAACAGGTTCTCCTTGTTCCCGAAGTAGTGGGAGACCAGCCCGAACGCCACGCCTGCCCTTTCCGCGATGATGCGCATGGTTGTGCCCGCATAGCCGTAATCGGCAAAAAGCTCCTGTGCTGCCGCCAAAATCCGGTCCCTTTTGCTCACGTCCGCTCCGTCCCTGTCCGCTGTCGCGTCCCTTTTTCTCATGGCAATTCCAGTTCCAGGCCCACGGGACAATGGTCCGATCCAAGCACGTCCGCCTCGATCCAGGCATCCCTGACTGCGCCGCGCAGCTCCTCGGAGACAAAAAAATAATCGATCCGCCACCCCGCATTGCGGGATCTGGCTCCAAACCGGTATGTCCACCACGAATAGGCATTCTCCACGTCACCGTGCATGTGCCTGAAGGTGTCCACATAGCCGGCGGCGATGAAGCGGTCGATCCAGGCCCGCTCCACGGGCAGGAACCCGGAGGTGTTCTCGCTGGCCTTGGGGTTCTTGAGGTCGATTTCGCGGTGGGCCGTGTTGAAATCCCCGCAGACCACGATCGGTTTTTCCTTGCGCAACGCTTGGGCATGGTCGAGGAACGCCTCGTAGAAGCCCATCTTGAAGTCCAGCCGGTCCTGGCTCATCTGACCGTTGGGGAAGTACACGTTGAAATAATGAAAATGTTCGAATTCCAGGCGGATGACCCGCCCTTCACCCTGAAAGCGGGCATCGGTCAGGCCGAAATGCACGGAAAGGGGTTCCTGAAGCGCATAGCAGGCCGTGCCGGAATATCCCTTTTTGGCCTTGGCCGCGTTCCAGTAACACCGGTAGCCGTCGAAGAAGCGCTCATCCCCGAGCTGTTCCTCCGAGGCCTTGACCTCCTGCAGGCCCAGCACATCGGGCCTGGTCCCCTCGAACCAGTCCCGGAACCCCTTGCCCAGCACGGCGCGGAACCCGTTCACATTCCAGGAATACAGGCGAATTCTCATGACGTTCCCCGCAGACTGGCCACCAGCCCCTCAGACGCCTCCTCGATGCGCACATATCCCCCCTGGGCAAAACTCCCGGGGTTGAGGACATGAGAGCGACCGATGCGCTCCTGGCCCCGTCCTTCATGGATGTGTCCGGTTACCACGATGGCGGGCTGATATTTCTCTATCAGGGCCCGCACCCCGGGGCTGCCCACGTGCGCGCCCGAAGGCACCCTGTCGACCACCTTACCCCGCGGCGGGGTATGCACCATCAGAATGACCTGCTTGAAGGTTGCGGCCGATTCCAGCACATCGCGGACCCACTGGCTGATCTGCTCCTCGCTGGCCTCGGAAGGGGTCTTGAAGGGGGTGGGGGTGGAGAGCCCCACCGCGGCCAGGCCCACGCCCTGGCCCAGGTCCACGACCCGGCCATGCACGTTGCATCCTTTTTCGGTCAGGGCCAGATCCACGGCCCGGGTATCCATGTTGCCAATCTGGGCAAAAATACGGGGGTTGAACCCCTCGACGACAGCCAGGATGCGTTCAGCCCGTTCCCTGCCCCCGACATTGGTCAGATCCCCGGAAAGGAGCACCCCGCTGGCCTGATCGAGATCCTCAATGGCGGTCACGGCCTCGATCCTCTCGTGAATATCCCCGAAAGCTATCCAGAACCTGTTTCGCATTTGCCTCCAGCCCTCAATTCGATTACGTGTCGCAGGCGATTTCATGGTAAAGGAGCATCCACGGTCATGCAAGAGCGATCCAAGAGCGCCCTGCGGACTGCCTTCCGCCAACTCCGCCAGCACCTTGATCCAGGTCAGGCAGCAACGGACAGCTCCATGGTCCGCGAGCGCTTGCTGAACCTTGACCGGTTCCGGCAGGCCAGGTCCGTGCTGCTGTATCTGCCCACCAGCGGGGAGGTCGATACCTGGCCTCTCCTGGACCATTTCTGGAAAATGGGCAACCAGGTCCTTCTGCCCCGCTGTCGTCCCCATGAACCCGGGATCATGGACGCGTACGCCGTGACTTCGCGACACGACCTGGCCCAAGGGAGTTTTGGCCTGACCGAACCGCGCCCGGACCTGGCCCGGCTGATCCCGCAGCCAGATCCGGAGGTTGTCCTGATCCCGGCCTTGGCCTTTGACCGGCGCGGCTATCGCCTGGGCTTTGGGGGGGGCTACTACGACCGCTTTTTGCCCACCCTGTCCGCCCTGACCCTGCTCATCGGGCCTGCCTATGATTTTCAGGTTCTGGACCTCCTGCCTGTTGATCCGTGGGACATCCCGGTCCACCTGATCGCCACCCCGAAGGCAGCCATCACACCTCAGCCGGAGTCATAAATGTCTGTGGATTATCTTGATTTTCACTTCCCCGGACTCAGCAACGTGCGCTGCGTTTTCACCACCCGCCATGGAGGACACAGCACAGGTGATTTTTCCCAGGCCAACATGTCCCTCGAAGTGGGCGATGCGCTGGAGGCGGTGCGGGCTAACCGGGCCGGACTGCGTCGGGAACTCGGCATCCGGGTCTGGCAGGAGCTGAGGCAGGTGCACGAACAGTCCGTGTTCATGGACCTGGAGGAGGACTTCTTTTCCGGAGCCACCCTGGAAGGCGACGGGTTGTGCACATGCAGAACAAGCCACGCCCTGGTCGTCAAGACCGCGGACTGCCAGGCTCTTCTGCTAGCGGACATGGCCGGCCGCCATGTGGCGGCCCTGCACTGCGGATGGAGAGGAAACGCCGGGAATTTTCCGGCCGCCGGAGTGCGCAAATTCTGCGCCCATTACGGAGTGGATCCGACCGAGGTCCTGGTGGTGCGGGGACCGAGCCTCGGACCGGGCAAAAGCGAATTCGTCAATTTCAACACCGAGTGGAACCCCATGTTCCGATCCTACTTCAATCCCCTGACCCGCAGCGTGGACTTGTGGACCCTGACCCGCAACCAGCTCATGGGGGCAGGCATCCCGGCCAGGAACATCTACTCCCTGGATCTGTGCACGGCCTCATCCTCCCAGTTTTTCTCCTACCGCCGGGACAAGGTCACTGGCCGTCAGCTCGGCATCATCTGGATGGAATAGTCCCCCTGATGGGACCCTCCCGGCTCAACCCCTGCGGCTCATGATCCGCCGGCTGGACAGAGGGGTGATGAGGGCCCCGTTCCGGTAGCCGCCCATGCGTCGGTTCTCGGACCTGAGCTTGAGCAGCTCTTCCTTCAAGGACTGGTGCAGGGCCCTGACCTCCCGCTGCAGTTGGCCGTTCATGGCCGAAATCCTTGCCAGTTTGTCCAGAAATTCCTCATCCCTGCGGGCTGCGTCGCTGGCCAGGAAGCGTTGGATGGCCGATTCCCTGGCCAAGAGCACGCCGGAAAGCCTCTCCGTGTCGCGGGCGGCAACAAGGCCCATCTCCTCCTGTCCCAGGCCCATGATCCCCTCGAATCCACCACTCCCTTCAGTCATGGCTGTCCTTCCTGGCCGATTCCTCGACGCTGTTGTGCAACTGGACGATGAGGGCCTTGGTTCTGTCCACCATTGGCAGGTATTCGAATTCCAGCAGGTCCGCGAGCAGGATCCAGTCCTGGTTCTCCTGAATCTCAATCAGTTCGGTGAACAACACGGACAGACCCTCCAGGGACGATGCGAACTCCGCCGGCGCGCTGACGCCGAATTCATTCCTGAGCACGCCGACCATGGCCAGAAAATCCCGGTGCACGTCCAGCAGGTCTGAGTAGAGTTCCAGGGCCTGGGCGTCGTCGGCCTGGCGGAAGAAATCGGCCACCTGCTGACCCGCCGCGGCCATCAGAGAGACGACCTTATGCAATTCGGCGACAATGTTCCGGGCCATTTCCACGGCGGGCACGGACACGATTTCCACTCGGTTTATGTCGTGCGCTTCCACATCCTGGGCCTGATGGGGATACACCTCCGAAAACGCCTCGTCGTTGACGAAGACGTCGGTCACGATCCGGCTGCGCATGCGCTCGCCATCCAGGACTTCCTCAATGATCTGCTCTAGGTTTTGGAAATGTACGACTTCCAGGGGACTGGGTTGACCGTCGACAATGATCATATTTTCGCCCTCCGCATGGGGATGAATTTGCCGTAGCACTCGGGATTATCAACAATCATGCCAAGCCAAGACACTGCTGAAAAACACGCAGCAGCTCGCTGTACCGTCCACACAAGCCCAGGAACATGGCCATGTCTCTGCCGTGATCCTGGGCTTGATGATTCCACATGGGCCCCAGCGCCCCAAGGGCCGGACTGCCCGCAAAAAAATCCTGCACGTTCTGACAGTTGGCCAGGAATTTTTTTCGTACCGGTGCGCCCGGGTTCATGGTCAACAGGCGGCCCTGCTCCTGCACCAGGGCCAGCAGGAGCAGACCGCGCTGCAGGTCCTGCTTCAGCCGGCGTTTGAACTGGCCGCACGGCCATGACTGCCCCACCATTTCCCCCACAGGCTTCTGGTCAAGGAATTGGCGGTAGACATCCCTCTGCACGCTCACCCATCGACTGCGATCCTCGGTTTCGTGTCCGGAAAGGGAGACGAGGCCCATGAACCCGTAGCCGTCTCGGCGACCCTGCCACACCCTCGCACCGAGTCCGGGGGGAACGGTCCAGTCTCCAGAACGCAGGAAGCCTTCCACAAACAGGCCCACCGCTTCGGGGTCCATGCGTCTCTGGCAGGCCATGCCGTTGGGGCAGACCTGCCCGAAGGAGCAGGGGTGACAGGCCATATCCGGCTCCAGGCTGATGCTCCCCTCCAGGTAGGGCCCCGTGTCGAAGGGCTGGGCAGTAGCCAGAAAGACAGCCGCCACGGGTACGCCAAGTCCTGCAGCAAGGTGCATGGTGCCTGTGTCGTTGGTCAGCAGGAGCCGGGCGCGGAGGAGAACCGCTGCCAGGGTGGGAACGTCTGTTCGGCCGATCAGATCCCTGAACGGATACTGGGCCAGCCTGGCGAATTCCAGGCCCAGGTGGGCCTCCCCGGCACTGCCCACCAGAACCGGCGTGCACCCTGTTTTTTCCCACACAACCCCGCCGGCCCGGGCAAAGGCCGCCACTGGCCAGCGCCGGGCGCCCTGACTGGCTCCCAATTGAAGCGCGACCAGCCCTGGGCCGTGCAAGCCTTCAAGCAAAGACCCGGCGCAGATTTGCGCTTCCCGATCCGGGGCTTTCAAGGCAAAAGGACCGGGGTCGAGACCGGCCACGCGCTGGAACACATCGACCAGATTGAACGGGCTGCAGCCCCGGTAGGCCGAAGCGGCCTGCAGAAAGACGGCCCAGGGGGAGGAATGCTGCCCGAAACCGAAGGCATCCAGTCCAAAACCGCCGTCCCCGTTCTGGCCCAGGACCCGCCCCAGAAGACGGGCGGGCAAGGTCGGGGTCAGGTTGAGGACCCGCGCTGGCATGGGATCCTGTGCCTGGACAGTCCAGGATGCGAAATCCGCCACGGCTGAGGGCCAGTGGGCATCCAGTCCGGCCAGAAAACGGGCCCCTGGCAGGGGAAAAATCCGGTCCACGTCACTGAGCAGGGATGCCGCGCCCTGGAATGCGTCCAGACAGACCAGATCCACCCGGGATCCACGGGCCCGGAGGCCGCTCAATGCGGGCTGGGTCTGCAGCAAATCGCCGAATCGAGTCAGATTGATGACTACGGTGCGCATGCCGTGGCGCTAACAAAAGCCGTGCCAGGACGCAGTCATGCCCAATGCATCTGGGGGACGTCGCCTCGGGCCCGCACATCCGTGACCCGGGAAAACGCCTCCTTGACGGGGTGGGAGGCATCTCCTAGTCACACTCCCAGGGAGAACAAACACCATACAAGGAATCGTTCATGTTTGCAGATTTTTTCCGTCCTGACCGGCTGGCCCTGGTGCACCGGCTTGTGGACCTGGCCCTGGACGAGGATGGCCGGGACCTGACCTCTGAGGCCCTCTTCGAGAGGACATCCATTCTGCACGCGTCCATCGTGGCCAAGGAGGACTCCCTGGTCGTCGGACTGCCCCTGATCGCCATCATCCTGGAACGCATGCACTGCTCCGAACACCGCATAACCCTGCTGGCCGCCGACGGGCAGGATGTCGTGCGCGGTCAGGAGGTGGCCCGCATCAGCGGCCCGGCCCCGGTCCTGCTCAAGGCCGAGCGGGTGGTCATGAATTTCATCTGTCGCCTGTCAGGCGTGTCCAACGCCACCAGACGCTTCGTCCAGGCCGTGCAGGGAACGTCGGTGCGTGTGCTGGACACCCGCAAGACTACCCCGGGGCACCGCTACCTGGAGAAATACGCCGTGCGCATGGGCGGTGGGCACAACCACCGCGCCAACTTGGAAGAAATGCTCATGCTCAAGGACAACCATATCGATCAGGCCGGCTCCATCACCGCGGCCGTACAACGCCTTGGCCAAGCCTATGCCGTCTGCCCGCCCCTGGAAATCGAATGCCGGACGTTGGATCATGTCCGTGAAGCCGTGGGTCTCAATCCCCAGCGCATCATGCTCGACAACATGCCCCCCCAGCTTGCGGCCGAGGCCCTGCGGCTCATCCCCGGGCACATCGAGTCCGAGATCAGCGGCAACGTGACCCTGGCCACAATCCGCGGCCTGGCCGAACTCAGGCCGACCTTCATTTCTTCAGGCGCCATCACCCATTCCGCCATTGTCGCGGATTTCTCCATGCGCCTGGCCCCGGCACAAGGGAGGGAGCATGCGTGACTCCATCATGACCATCCGAAAGGATCTGGGCTCGCGGCTCGCCATCCTGGCCCACCATTACCAGCCCGACGCCGTGGTCCGGCACGCCGACATCCTGGGCGATTCCCTTGAACTGGCCCGTCAGATCGATGGGCTTGGGGCCGAGCATATCGTCTTCTGCGGGGTGCATTTCATGGCCGAGACGGCGGCCATCCTGGCCCGCCCCGAACAGAAGGTCCACATCCCCGACCCCGGCGCCAGCTGCGTCATGGCCAACATGGTCCCCACCCTCCTGGTCGAGGCGGTCATGACGGCCCTGACCCGCACAGGGGCAAAGATCATTCCCCTGACCTACGTCAACTCTTCCGCGGCCGTGAAGGCTGTGTGCGGCCGCCACGGCGGCAGCGTGTGCACCTCGGCCAACGCCCCAACCATGCTCCGTTGGGCCCTGGACCAGGGTGACGGCGTGCTCTTCCTGCCCGACGCCAACCTGGGCCGCAATACAGCCCGAAACCTGGGTCTCGGTCCGCACACCATGCGCATGCTGGACATCCGTGGCCAGGGCCGTTTTGTCGAACCGGCCGATCCCTCGGTGCAGCTCTATCTCTGGCCAGGCCTGTGCGCGGTCCACGCCAAATTCCACCCGGAACAGATCACGTCCGTGCGCCGCTCCGACCCCGAGGCCAGCATCCTGGTCCATCCCGAGTGCAGTCCGGAGGTCGTGGAACTTGCCGACGGGGCGGGTTCCACCTCCTACCTGATCCGCCGCGTGAACCAGGCCCCCAGCGGTAGCGCCATTTATGTCGGGACGGAATGGAATCTGGTCAACCGGCTGGCCGGACAGCACCCGGACAAGGTCATCCTCCCCCTGGTCAAGGCCCTGTGCTCAAACATGGCCAAGATCACCGAAGCGGGGTTGTTCGCCACGCTGCAACGCCTGCACACGGCCCGGCCCGTGCGCGTCGATGAAACAGTCACAGCCCCCGCCCGCTTGGCCCTGGAACGCATGCTGCATGTCTGCCGCTAGGAGAATCACATGACCGCCACACGCATCAAAACCGAAATCCTGATCATCGGCTCCGGCATTGCCGGCTGCACCGCGGCTCTCGGCCTGGCAGACAAGGGGCACGAGGTGACCCTGCTCTCCTCGGGCATGACCCTGGACAACGGGAACACCGCCTTGGCCCAGGGGGGGATCATCTACAAAGGCACGGACGACAGTCCGGAGCAGCTCGCCCGGGACATCTTCACCGCGGGATGGAACTACAACTACGAATCGGCCGTGCGCCACCTCTGCGAAGAGGGTCCAAAGGCCGTGGAGGAAATCCTCTTCGAGCGCGTGCATGTGCCCTTCGACCATACAGAGCATGGGGAACTGTACCGGACCAAGGAGGGCGGCCACGGCCTGCACCGGATTCTGACCTGCGCAGACTACACGGGCCGGGCCATCCAGGACTGCCTGACCAAGGCCGTGGAGTCCCATCCCAATATCCGCATCCTGCGCAGCTGCACGGCCATCGATCTCCTGGCCACACGCCATCATTCCACCCAGATCGAATTCCGGTACCAGCTCGTGAACCAGTGCGTCGGGGCCTACGTGTTCAACGCGGAAACGGATGAACCCAACACGATTTTGGCCGATTACACGGTGCTTTGCACCGGCGGGCTGGGGCAGATATTCCTGCACACCACCAACTCCTCGTCCTCCATTGGGTCAGGAATGGCCATGGCCTACCGCGCCGGCGTGACCTTGATGAATCTGGAGTACATCCAGTTCCATCCCACTGCCCTTTTCCACCGCTCGGACCGCAAATTCCTCATTTCCGAGGCCGTACGCGGCGAGGGCGCCCGCCTGTTCAACATCAAGGGCGAACGCTTCATGGCCCGCTACGATGAGCGCATGGAACTCGCGCCCCGGGATATCGTGGCCCGGGCCATTGTCGATGAAATGCTGAAGACCGGCGAGGACTGCGTCTTTCTGGACGCGGCCAACTACGTGGACAAGAACCTGCGCAAGAGATTCCCGACCATCTACAAGAAGTGCAAAGAGAACGGGGTGGACATAACCAGGGAGCCCATTCCGGTCGTTCCGGCCGCCCACTATTTTTGCGGCGGAGTCCTGGTCGACAACCGCGGAAGGACGACCATGGACAGGCTCTACGCGGCCGGGGAGATTGCCTGCACCGGACTGCATGGGGCCAACCGGCTGGCCTCGTCCTCCCTGCTGGAAGGACTGCTCTGGGGCATGGGCACGGCCAAGGACATCCACCAATGCTACGACGAAGGGCAACGCCTGGACCAGCGTCTGCAGGACTCCATCCCCGACTGGGTCACCTCCGGCAAGACCGAAATGGAGGACCCCGCCCTCATCAACCAGGACTGGGCCACCATCCGCAGCACCATGTGGAACTACATGGGTATCGTGCGCACCACGTCTCGTCTGGAACGGGCCTTCGAGGACCTGCGCAACCTGAACAAACGGCTGCACTCCTTCTACAAGTCAATCCGCATCTGCAAGGAATCCGTGGACCTCTTTCATGGATGTCAGACCGCCTATATTGTGACCACGGCGGCCCTGCGCAACAAGAACAGCCGCGGCTGCCATTTCCGGAAGGACTAGGCTGGGCTGGACAGGGAGCTGGTCAACAGGTTCCTGAACCGGGCCAGCCCCTGCTCCGCCCTGAACGTTCCCAGAACCTCCACGCCCGTGGTCTGGATCCAGGCCACCAGGACGCCCAGGCTGACCAGGTTGCGCTGCAGCAAAACATCCTTCTCCCCCACCCGCAACGCCTCCAGGTAATCCCCGCACGAAGACACTGCGAAGCCCTCTCCCTCCAGCACGAGGCGCATGATCTCGAGCCGGCGCGCCCGCGCGGCCTTGTCCCCATTCCCGCCCTTGAAGCGGAAGTGGACGTATTTTTCGACCCCATCCTCGCACCGGCACTCGGCCACATAGAGGTTCTGGCCCAGGCGCAGGGTGCAGTGCATGAAAAACTGGGACAGCACGGCATAACTGCTGGAATGGGGCATGTCCCCTTCTTCGTCCCGCCTGGCCCCTGCCCAGAGGATGTCCGGGCAGGTCAGCCCCAGCAGCAGGGACCAGGCCGGAATGGAACGCACATCCTCCACGGTGATGACACTGCGCTCCGCTGCCGAGGGGAAGAGCCCGCCCCCGAGGTTGAAGGTGTTGATGACCACGGGGATCTCCAGACGCATCTGCTTGATCCCGGCCAGACCCCGGGCCGGAAGGCCGGCAAAGGCGAAAATCTGGGACAGGCCCCGTTCCAGGCACAGACACACAAGGTCGTGCAGGGAACGGCAGTGCTTCTGACTCAGGATCAGCCCCTGGGCCTGGAAGACGTGCAGCTGGGTCACCCGGGGCAGGACCTGCTCCAGGCGCCGTACAAGGGCCGTGGCATCGGGGATGCACGGCAACGGCGAGGCCGGCAGCGGCTCCACCTGCCCTGCGGGGGTGGCCACCACGGCGAACAGCTCTTCGCCGTCGGCCATGCCCAGGGACAGTCGACCGCACAGAGCCGGGATGGAGAATTTGCAGGCGGCCGCTTTCTTCCAGGCGTCGACAACCCCCAGGGGCCGGACCGCTTGCTGCTGGCCGATGAGGCGCCAGGTGCTCCCGGAACCCGTGAATGCCCACAGGTCCAGGAGCCCTCCCTTGGGGGCCAGTTCCACGGCCGCGATCTCCAGCTCGTCCTCCAGGAGCTGCGGCAGCCGGCCGGCCTGGATCAATTCCCCGGCCTGCCGGACTGGGCCTTTGGCATCGGGGCATAACCCCAGATCCAGCTCGCGCAGCACGGCATCGAGCTGCGGACGCAGGTCATTGGCCTCCACGAAATACGCGTAGAGCGCAGGCATGACGGCCAGGGCCGGAGAGCGTCCCCCGGGAGCCACCAGATGGTCCGGCACCCACTTCAATGCCGCAGGCCCCTTCAGCAGGGAGAAGGGCACCAGATACGGGGGGGCGGCCGGAACATCCGTCTGGTCCGTGGCCAGGCGGGCATAAAACCCGAGCTTGGCGGACCATTCGTGCACGTCCATGAACTCCACCGGGTTCATGATCCGGAGTTGCTCCACGAGGTTGGCAATGACCCCGATCAGCCTGGCCACCAGGTCTGTGACCCGGCACCAGTCCACCACCGAGCGGCCACCGGCCAGTTCCTCCACCTGGGCGAGCAGTTCGAGGCTCTGGCCCGTCTGGCGCTGCATGGCACTGAAGGCGTTGTATTTCCGGCGCGGGATGGATCCAGGCGCGAACGACTCGAAGGTCCAGTGGGAAAAAAGCTCGAATTCGCGCATCATGGCATGCCCCCCTCCGAAGCCGGCCCAAACCTGCGCGGGGGCGATATTTTCGGGTTTTCCCCGGCTGTCGTGGCCCGACGCCGACGCGATACCGTCATGGCTGGCCCTTGTCTTCGGTGGTGTCCGGGGGCGGAGCATCCTGTGTCGACTCTGACGCATCCTGGTCCGGCGAAGGTTTGAGCAGGTCCACGAAGGGGACCATTTCCGTGCCGTCGCCATGTCTGGTCCAGGCCAGGATGCGCTGGTAGAACGGGAAGCAGCGCATGGCCTTGCCGTAGAGAATACGCGCGGCGATATATACGGGAATGAAAAAGAACGGATACGCCACACTCTGGCCCACGCCGGGGAGCGAGAACGGAAGGGCCAGGGGGATTCCCCCGAAACGCAGCTCCATCCAGGCCATGGCGAAGGGCACGGGCCAGATGGACAGGGTGAACGCCCCGGCCTGGCTGAAAAAATACTTCCCGAAGGCCTCGTGGGCCTGCTTGTTGACCGCCTTGTACGCCTCCTTGTCGGCGTGGCGCAGGGCCCGCACCGAAAGGTTGTGGTGGCGGACCATCTCGTCGCGATACCGGCCGTAGAGATTGCGGTTCAGCCTGCGGGCCAGCTGCGAGGTGACATCACCCATGATCACGCAGATCAGATTGAGGACAGAGATCCCGAGGAAAAAGCCGACCCACGGGTCGTCCACCAGGCGGAAGGCCCAGATGATGAAGGGATCCAGGGCCAGGATGAAATTGCGGAGGATATCCATACCGTTATAAATCCTTGCAGAAGATCTGCCGCGGGGCGTTACGCGGCCCACGGAACAGGCCGGCTCAGACCGTTTTCGAGGCACTTTGGGTTCGGGGACTGTGCCCGGTAGTGCGTGCCCACCGGTCGTCCATGGCCTCTCCCGTCCCCCTATCCCAGTCTGCCGGTCTTGAGCAATTCCGGAGAGGGCAAAAAAAAGGCCCCGGCGCGAACCGGGGCCTTGTCCAGAACCCTCTGCCAGCCAGTGCGGCTAGCCGAACATGCGGATATCGAAGAAGCCCCGCAGGACGTAATCGATGCCCACGTAGAAGGCCAGTACGATGAAGAGGCGCTTCAGCCAGGTATCCGAGAAGTACTTGGACGTGTATGGGCCGACGATGGAGCCGATGGCCACACCGACCATCTCCGTGCCGATCAGGGCCCAGTCTATGGTCGTGCCCTTGGTCATCAGGGTCAGGATGCTGGTGATCATGCTGATCAGAACGGCCAGGGCGGAGGTGCCGGCAGCCAGGTACATGGGCAGCTGCGAAATGGCGGTCAGGAAGGGGACCAGCAGGAAGCCGCCGCCGACGCCCAGGAAGGCGGCCACAGCGGAGATGACCACGCCGCCGATGATGGGCAGCAGGGGGTTGAAGCTGAACTGGACTCCGCAGAAGGTGAAGTCAACCTTGCCGAGGCTCATGCCAAGGATCTTCACGCCTGTCGGGGCCGGAGCTCCGCCGGTCTTCTGGGCCTTGACCGCAGCCTCGAATGCCTTGGCAGCTTCCTTGGCCTTGCTTTTCTTGGCCTGGCCCGCCGCCGAGGTGTCCCAGAACAGGAAGCAGCCCAATCCCAGGACGAAAAGTCCGAACCAGCCCTGGTACTGGGAGAAGGACACCTTGCCGGCCGTCAGAGTGGCCGAACCCCAGGCGCCCAGCAGGGAGCCCAGACCCAGGGCCAGGGCCAGGGGTAATACCAGGCGGCCCATCTTGCCGTAGTTGATGGAGGTGATCAATGCGGACAGACCGACCAGGAACTGGTTGGAGGCGCGGATGGAGTCCGTCACGTTCTTGTTCAGCTCAGGGGCGGTGGTCTTGAAGGTCTTGGCATACGCACCCAGGCCGAAAACCGTCATGTGGCCGACACCAGCCATGACGCCGCCGAAAGCGCCGACAGTGGAGAAAATCCAGCCTACCCAGATGGCCCAGATCAGGGCCAGGATGATGTTGACCTGCGGTGCTCCAGCAATGCCGAGAAAGCCCGCGGGCTTGGAGGGATCGATCTGGCCCTTTTCCGTGCCCACCGGGGCCTTGGCAATGGCCTGCTGCAGTTTGCTGCCGGTAGCCGCTGCCTTGGGGGCCTGGGCGGCAGGGGCAACGGCGTCAGAAGCCTTCTGGGCCGCTGCGGAGGCTGCTTCGGACGCCTTTTCCGCCGCAGGCTTGACCGCCTCGGTGGTCTTTTCCACGGCAGTGGAGGCTGCCTCGGAAGCCTTTTCCGCCGCAGGCTTGACCGCCTCGGTGGTCTTTTCCACGGCAGTGGACACCGCCTCGGAAGCCTTTTCCACCGCAGGCTTGACCGCCTCGGTGGTCTTTTCCACGGCAGTGGACACCGCCTCGGAAGCCTTTTCCACCGCAGCGGCGGCGGGTGCGGAAGCGTTGTCCTGGGCCCACACGGGCATCACTGCGCTGGCCAGCAGAAGAAGAATTGTTGCAACGGCAAGGTGCAAACGTTTTGACATAAACCCTCCCTTTCGTACCCGGTTGAAAATAAACATTTTTTTAAATTCAGGTCATGTATCCCCGGGCGGATCCGGCCTGTTGCGCCCGGAGGAATGGCGGCTGATAGCATTTTTCAGAACAAAAAGGCAAACCATGAATGAGGGAGCGGTGGTTTGATCTTTTCGTCACGTTTTTCACCAGGCAAACCCCAGTTTCCGGCGTGAGGGGGAAGGAATTGCGTTCAAAATTTCACAAGAGAGGCCGTGGACATGCCCGCCAGGGCCGGAACACAGGAAGGTCCTGATCAGCAGGCCCGGTCCGGATCGGCGCCTCCGCACAGGGCCAGGGCGGTCAGGGCGGCAACGCCGTAGGGGAAACACCCCTCGTCAGGGTTGAAGCAGGCGTTGTGCAGACCGCCCGAACCGTCCGGCCCCTGCAGGCCACAGCCCAGGAAGAAGAAACAGCCGGGTCTGAACTGCAGATAGTAGGAAAAGTCCTCCCCGGCCATGGTTGGGAGAATGTGGCTGTCTATCTCCATGCCCGCCCCGCGCACGGCCTGCACCAGGCTCTGCACGCTTCCGGCATGGTTCACCAAAACCGGGAACCCCTGCACATACTCCAGGCTGGCCGCTGTCCCTGTTGAACTGCTCACCGCATCGGTCAGACGCGCCATTTCTCCGCGCACCAGCGCGCCCACGTCGTCCGCAAGGGTGCGGACCGTGCCCTGCAGGAAAACCGTCTCCGGAATGATATTGTAGGCCGTGCCGGCGTGGAACCTGGTCACACTGAGCACCGCCGGTTCCAGGGGCGAAACGCGACGCGAAACGATGGACTGCAGCTCACAGACCAGGCGGCTCGCCGCAAGGACGGGATCCACGCAGAGGTGCGGAGCCGAGGCGTGCCCACCCTTGCCGGTCAGGATGATGGTGAAGACGTCCGGCCGGGCCATGAGCGCCCCGGTGCGGGTCCCGATCCAACCCACCGGCTTTCCCGGCCAAAGATGCAGGCCGAAAATTTCATCCACCCTGTCGAGGCAGCCAGCCTCTATCATGGCCTGCGCTCCACCGGGGTGGTTTTCCTCGTTGGGCTGGAACAGGAAACGCACATCCCCCCGCAGCCGGCTTTTCCGGGCGGCCAGCAGGCGGGCCGCACCGAGAAGCATGGCCACATGGGCGTCGTGACCGCACATGTGGCCATGGCCGGGGATCTCGGAGGCAAAATCGAGCCCGGTTTCCTCCTGCATGGGCAGGGCGTCCATGTCTGCCCGCAGGGCGATGCGGGCCCCCCGCCCCCCCCTCAGATCGGCCACGATGCCGCCGCCCACGTCCTCGCGAACCAGCAGCGGCAGGTTCCGCAGTTCCCGCAGGATCAGTGCCCTGGTCCGGGGCAGGTCTGTCCCGGTTTCCGGGAACCGGTGCAGCTCCCTGCGGATGGCCCGCACGTATTCCAGATCCGCCTGGCATTGGGCCAGCAGTCCCGTGGTCATTGAGCCCCCTGTCCTGGAAAGTATGGCGACCGCCCGGTCTCGCGAGCAGTGGGCACACACTGAACGCTTTGCAAATGTAAATCAAGGACCGGCGCGGCGCAGTGGGCGGCATTGTCATTCCTTTCGTATTCTAGTAAAAATTATCTGTTTTGCGCATGTCAACATAACCATCACACGCCAGCGCAAGGAGATACCATGCGATTTCTCGACGAAATGACCGTGAGCGGCAAAAGGGTCCTCATCCGCGTGGACTATAACGTGCCCCTGAAGGGCGATGTCATAGTGGACGACAACCGCATCAAGCAGAGCCTTCCGACCTTGAACCTGGCCCTGGACCGCGGGGCCTCCCTGGTCATCTGCTCCCACCTGGGCCGTCCCAAAGGGGCACCCGACCCGGCATTCTCCCTCAAACCGGTGGCCGCCCGACTGTCCGAGCTGCTGGGCCGGCAGGTCGTCATGGCCCCGGACTGCATCGGCCCCCAGGTCCAGGCCATGGCCCAAAGCCTTGCCCCAGGCCAGGTCCTGCTCCTGGAAAACCTGCGCTTCCACCCCGGAGAAACCAAGAACGACCCGGATTTCAGCCGCGAACTGGCGGGACTGGGCCAGGTCTATGTCAACGATGCCTTTGGCGCCTCGCACCGGGCCCATGCCTCTGTGGTGGGCGTGACCGAATTCATCGACGACTGCTGCGGCGGGTTGCTGCTCAAAAAGGAATGGCAATACCTCGGCGAGGCCCTCAAAGACCCGCAACGGCCTTTTGCCGCCATCATCGGGGGGGCCAAGGTCTCCTCCAAACTCGGCATCCTGAAGGCCCTCATGGACAAGGTCGATTCCATGATCGTGGGCGGGGCCATGGCCAACACGTTCCGCAAGGCCCAGGGCTTCGAAGTGGGCAAATCCCTGGTGGAGGATGAGCTCCTCGAGGACGCCATGGCCATCATGGTCGAGGCCCGGGAAAAAGGCGTCAAGTTCTATCTGCCAGTGGACTTCATCCTCGGCACGGATCCCAAGGGCGGAATCGCCTCGGGCGTGCGCACCTACCAGGACATCCCGGCCGGCGAGATGATCCTCGACACCGGCCCGGCCTCGCACACCCTCTTTGCCGAAGTGATCAAGAACGCCAAGACCGTGATCTGGAACGGCCCCATGGGCGCCTTCGAAAACCCGGCCTTTGCCCAGGGCTCCATCAACCTCTGCCGCGTTGTGGCCGCCCTTGACGCCATGACCATTCTGGGCGGGGGCGACACCAACGTCATTGTGGAACAAACCGGCCTGACGGACAAATTCTCCTTCATTTCCACTGGCGGCGGGTCCTTCCTGGAATTTCTGGAGGGCAAGGAAATGCCGGCCTTCACCGCCCTGGAGAAGAAGTCATGAAGAAGCTCATGGCCGCCAATTGGAAGATGTACAAGACCGTGGACCAGGGCGTGGCCACGGCCCAGGAGCTGGTGCGCCTGCTGGCCGGCCGGCTGCCCAGCGACAGGGAGGTGCTCCTCTGCCCCCCGTTCACCATGCTCGAGGGCGTGTCCCGCGTCCTGGCGGACGCCCCAGGCTGCTCCACCGGAGCCCAGAACTTCTACCCTGCGGCCCAGGGCGCCTTCACCGGCGAGATCGCGCCAGACCAGCTTCTGGCCCTGGGCTGCACCTTTGCCCTGGCCGGACATTCCGAGCGGCGGCACATCATGGGCGAAAGCGATGAATTCGTGGGCCAGAAGGTGGCCTTTGGCCTCGCGGCCGGCCTCAAGATGATCCTGTGCATCGGAGAGACCATTGCCCAGCGCAGGGCCGGCCAGGTGGAAGACGTCCTGGAGCGCCAGCTGGAGGCGGGGCTGTCCGGCGGCCTGGGCGCCGCCACGGCCGAGAACCTGGCCGTGGCCTATGAGCCGGTGTGGGCCATCGGCACGGGCGAGGTGGCCGGCCCTGCGGAAATCCTGTCCGCCCATGCCTGCGTGCGGGACAAACTCAAGGCCATGCTCCCAGCCCAGGCAGACCAGGTGCGGATCCTGTACGGAGGATCGGTCAAGCCCGACAACGCCGCCACCATCATCCGCCTTGACAACGTGGACGGTGTGTTGGTAGGCGGCGCAAGTCTCAAAGCAGACAGCTTCAGCCAGATCGTGCTGGCCTAATTCCCAGGAGGTACTTCCTTGAATTCTTTAATCATTACCATACACGTCATTGCCTGTGTCACCCTTGTGGTCCTTGTCCTGCTCCAGTCCGGCAAGGAAGGCATGGGGGTCATTTTCGGCGGTGGCGGCGGGTCCCTGTTCGGATCCTCCGGCGCCGGAAGCCTGCTCAGCAAACTGACGGCAGGTGCGGCGACCGTGTTTTTCCTTACCTCCATGGTCTTCACCTACATCAGCACTCAGAAGCACACCGCCCCCAGGGAATCCATCGTCCTGGACATGCCTGTGAACCAGGCCCCGGCAGGGCCGGCAACCGCCCCGGCGCAGGAGCAGAACGCCCAGCAGCCCGCAGGCCAGGAAAAATCACAGTAAGAAACACTGGACAAACATGGTGGGCATGGCTAAACACTGCATCTCCGGTCGGGGGTGCGGTTTGCGCCGGGAAGATACGGAAAATTCGAGAGTTGTCGAAGTGGTGGAATTGGTAGACACGCTATCTTGAGGGGGTAGTGGGGTATCCCGTGGGGGTTCGAGTCCCCCCTTCGACACCAGACAAATTCGGGCCTTACAGTCAACAACCTGTAAGGCCCTTTTATTGGGCTCATCCGGTTTGAGCGAACGCGCACAGATGGGTTATTACAGCAATACTTCGAATTTTCGACAGAATGCACCGGTGTGAACATGACGTTTGATTCGTCATCGAGAGGCGTCTTCGCCGTGGCGATCCATTATGATTTGTCCGATTAAACCGGTGCGTCTTCATTCACCGAAAATCTGGATTGCTTCGTCGCTGACTCCTCGCTATGATAAAATTCAAATGCTGGTGCCCCGTCTTTTGCAAGTGCAGAGAGACCGAGACCCATAGACCCGCGGACGCTCAAACCGGATGAACCGAGAAAAAAGACGTTTCCACCATTGCGATAGCAGGTCATGGTAAACTCTTTTTGAGACCAAACTTGCGTAATTTCGCGTAGAGCGTAGAGCGTTTGACGCCAAGGATCTGTTCCGCGCCGCCAGGACCGATCACCTTGCCCTGGGTTACCTCCAGCACATGCTTCATATATCGGATCGTCAGTTCCTCCACTGTGGGGAAATCCGCATAGAACGTCTTGAACTCGTTGCTCTCCTCAGGCTGGGACTCCTGTCTGCGCTGCCCCAACAGCAGAAGATCCAAAGGGCCTCCAGTATTCAGAATAACTGAACGTTCCACCACGTTTTTCATCTCCCGGATATTGCCATGCCAAGGGTAATGCTTGCATTTTTCGACTACTGTTTGATCCAATGGGGCAAAATGGCGTCCATATCGCGTGCTGAACTGTTCAATAAACAACTTCAGCAGCCCTGGAATGTCATCTTTGCGCTCACGCAACGGCGGTATCGTGATGGGGATGACGGAAACACGATAGTAAAGATCTTCTCTAAAACGTCCTTCCTGAACCTCATCCCACAAATTTTTGTTCGTTGCGGCGATCAGGCGGAAATCCGACTCGATATTTCGCGTCCCTCCCACCCGCATGAAAGTATGCTCCTGCAGGACGCGTAGCAACTTTACTTGAAATGACAAAGGGATTTCCGCCAGTTCATCGATGAAGAAAGTCCCATTGTTCGCCAGTTCGAACAGGCCAGGCTTCTGCCTGTCAGCTCCGGTAAAAGCGCCTTTTTCATGGCCGAAAAACTCGCTTTCAAATAGATTTTCCGGGGTGCTGGCAGGGTGGACGGGAATGAAAGCACCTGTTCTGCCACTGAACTCATGAATCCGTCTGGCCAAGACCTCCTTCCCCACGCCGGTTTCACCAAGAATCAGTATGGTTGCATCGGACGCAGCAGCATGACGGGCCTGTTCCAGCGTTCTACGAAATCCGACCCCATCGTAATACTTCATGGCGGAATCATATGGCATGGAGAATTCGATATCGCCCATTTGCTGCAGATTACGCGTGCGAACCATGTTCATCCGGGACAGAATCTTCAGTTCGCGCTCCATCGCTCGATGAAGACGCTTTTGCGCCTCTGCATCCATGGACACGAACGCGCCGGCAATATGGCTACTCTCCATGAAGAAACCATGCGTGCCTTCTCCGCAATTGGAAATCCTTAGACGGAGAGAAACCTTTTCCTGCGTGCAGGACAGCAGGCAATCCGGAGTACCGGGATACGCCAACTCCTGAAGCCGTGAAGCATACGTCTGGGAGTCAAATTCCTGAGCCTGGACATTGCAGCCAAGTACATACCCCGCCTTGCCGTCCGGAAGTAGCCTACACAGGACAGCGCGCTCAGCCCCCATTTCGCGCTGTACGGCATTGAGCAATGCACCTATCTGCGCCTCAACAGGCAGTGCGGGCCCAATATTTCCAATGAGGTTGAAGCAGCTTTCCAGACAGTCCGCCACCGAAGCCGGAAAAACATGTCCCTGCCATGGCATAAGATGCACAAAAGCATTGGCGGGTTGCAGCGTTGTTGATGCAAAATCCGCCTGCGCCGACACCTCCAGCTTTTCGGCCTCTGCAACCCGGCCGCACCGTTTCAGCAGCGGCACAAGAAGCAGGGCGCTTCGGGCGGCCTCGCGCCTATCTCCACAACTGCGAAACGCCTCATGACTACTACGGAGCAGGCTTATCCCGTTCTCGACATCATCCCCGGCAAGCCGAAGCGCCTTCAGCCTAAAGGCCATGCCGTGGAGATGCCTGTTCTGTCTGCCAAGCACATTTTCTATTTCTTCATCTAGTCGATAGCCGGGGATGGGGGGCAAGCCCTTCGCCTCATAACTCGCCAGAAGCTCCAGCACCCATGTCGCCGTGTAGGCAAACCGCCCTATTCCATGTCGAAAACGCGAACGCATGCACTCCATCATGATGCGGTGCGAAACTTCAAGCTTGTCGGATTGGGCATGATGGAGTGCCAGAGCACGCCAAGCCCAAAGAAAGAGTTTGGGAGAGGATTCGGTATCCACGCAATCAATCACGGCGGACAGATACTCCAACCCCTGTTCTGTAATTCCCATCTGCAGAAAATGTACAGCTAGCAAGATCTTCATCCACAGAATTTTATGCCTGTCTCCGCGTGCCTGCGCTTCGTGCAGGGCACTTTCGCAAATTCCTATACTTTGAGCATACTGGCAAAGTCGGCTTGCTGCCGGAGCCATGTACAACGGATACATTTCATTGAAATACATACAGTTGAGCATCTGCGGACAATTATGCGCGAGATCGAAGGCAGAGTAGCACGCACGAAAATCTCCCCGCGCGTAGTAAAGAAAGGACAAAAAGTAGCTGACCTGTCCCTCCATGTCGGCATCATCGAGCACTTTGATGGCGTTGAGCCCCTGTTCAAGCAAACTGTTCAGGCTTGTTGGATCTTCCACTCCGGAGAGAATTTCCAGGCAGCCTCCCACAAGATTGATCAGAGCCTGGGCCCGCTGATCCCCCAGCATCTTGGCTACGCAGTGCGCCCGTTCCGAGAGCGCATGCGCCGCAGTCATACACACTCCCAGCGAAAAAGCGTCGCTCTGAGCCATAAGGATTACACTGACATAGTGACGTTTCTCAAGATCGCTCATGCTTCCATACGGACAGTCTTGCAGGCGGTGCACCAGCAGTTCAAGACAGATTGCCGCCCCGCTAAGATGCGAAGCAACTATCAACCGTTGCAAAAGCGTCTGCAACAGGACGCAGGCTTCGAAAACACGCGAGTCGGCAAGCAGGACAAGGGTGCGTCCCGGAAGATCATCCTCGCGCGGGAAATATTTCTTGAATCCGCCGACCAGTTCCTGATTGGACGAGGATGCCGCCAGAAGCCAGTGCGTTTGTTCCTCGTCACGTTCAGCAATTCCGAATTCAACCATGTCGTGGAGCAGACTGTTCTGCGTTTCGAGTGACAAGCCAAGAAACTGGCTAAGAGAGGCCGTAGTTAGTCCATTCGGAAATTCTCTAAGAAGCAATAGGGTTCGGAACGCGTCGTAGTTAAATGACATGACATGGCTCCTTCAGTTTTTTCTAAAAACTGGAATTTTGCCAAATTAAGAAAAATTTCTAAATTAAGGAAACATTTTTTTCAATTTTTTTATAATATACTATATTTAAAAGATATAATTATTTATTTTCTCTTGGAACATTTTTTGCTGATTCGAAGGAAAGACCGCGCACGATGTGGCGAGGCCTGAAACAGGGCATGCGGTCTCCGAGACATTCGGCTTCTCGGAAAACTGTGACACGAGATGGCGCCGGGCGAGTCGGCATCACTCGAAACGCAGGTGATAATGGCTGAAAAATGCTCACCGTCATCCTCAACCCTCAAGGAGTAATGTATTATGCGCCGCATACTGCTGAGTCTCATGGCTTTTTGCATTGCGTTTGTATTCGTTTCTGCTCCGGCACAGGCCGAGTATCCGGAACGCCCTGTCACCGTCGTTCTCGGCTTCGCCGCCGGTGGAGCCACGGATATTATGGCACGCGCCTTGGCTGATCTCCTGTCCAAGGAACTGGGAGACACCTTCATCGTCAAAAACGTCACTGGCGCCGGCGGCACCATGGGCGCAGCCGAACTCGCCAAAGCCAATCCGGATGGCTACACTCTAGGCTATTTTCCGGTTGGTACCATGGCCATCCAACCCAATCTTCGTAAGTTGCCTTACAATTGGGATGAGTTCACACCGATTAGCATGGTTTCTGTCA
>JAAYCS010000083.1 GCA_012729655.1 Desulfovibrionales bacterium
AGTGCACCGAAACAACGACAACGAGGGGTGTTCCACGAACCACTCCGCCCGAAGCATACTGCGACTCAAACCGAAGGATGTCGACATACTAATCCCGATATTTGTTCCAACAATCAATTGTTCGATGTCTGTGCTTTCGTTCGGGCTGATAAAATGTGCATGCGTCCTCCTCGCTCATGGGCAAGGCAATACGAAGTGTTGAAGACTCTTAAAATGAGATCAACAATATGATGCTGCAGTCCGAAATAATCATTAGGAGATTTGGGCATGGCGGGTGATTGGCAAACAGCACCTCTTTCAGAACTCTGTGAGCAAATTGTTGACTGCCCACATTCGACCCCCTTGTGGACGAACTCCGGCGTTATTGTTTTGCGAAATCAAAACATCCGCAATGGTAGGCTGGACCTCAGTTCTCCAAGCTTCACGGACGAAGCTCATTTCGAGCAACGAAGTCGACGAGCCAAATTGAAAGCTGGTGACCTCGTACTTACGCGTGAAGCACCGATGGGTGAGGTATGTCTAATTCCCGAAGGGCTGCGCTGCTGTCTCGGTCAACGTATGGTCATGCTCAGACCTGATCAGAAAAAGTGCGATTCACGTTTTTTGCTCTATTCGATTCAATCTGACGTAGTTCAGCATGAAATCAAAGTGAACGAAGGAACTGGCTCGACGGTAAGCAATCTGCGGATTCCTTTGCTGGAGGCTTTGCCTATCTTCTTCCCATCGCTCACCGAACAAAAAACCATCGCGGCCGTGCTTGGGGCGCTGGACGACAAGATCGAATTGAACCGGCGGATGAATGCGACGCTGGAAGCGATGGCGCGGGCGCTGTTCCAGAGCTGGTTCGTGGATTTCGACCCCGTCCGCGCCAAACTTGATGGCCGCCAGCCTGTGGGGATGGATGAGGCTACGGCGGCGTTGTTTCCGGAGCACTTGGAAGATTCACCACTCGGACATATTCCCAAGGGCTGGGCGGCAGGCAGACTCGGCGACATTGGCACGAACTTACGGCGCGGCGTACAGCCTAGCGACATTGCACCGAACACGCCATACATCGCCTTGGAACACATGCCGCGCCGAAGCATCGCGCTCGGCGATTGGGACGGCTCACCCGCCGTGGCAAGCGGCAAGTCCATTTTTAAGAAAGGCGAAATCCTCTTCGGCAAGCTACGGCCCTACTTCCATAAAGTCGGTGTTGCCCCGTTCGATGGCGTCTGTTCCACCGATATTCTCGTCCTCGCACCGAAAAGTCCCGAGTGGTTCGGCTTCCTCCTCGGCCACGCAAGCAGCGACGAACTGATTCAATTCACCGATCTTGCCTCCACCGGAACTAAGATGCCGCGTACGAACTGGAGAGACATCAGTTCCTTCAGAGTCGTCCTGCCGCCGAAGTCCATCGCCACCACCTACACGCGTAACATTCAACCGATGCTCGACCGCATTTACGCCAACCTCCACCAATCCCGCACCCTCGCCACCCTGCGCGACACGCTGCTGCCGAAGCTGCTGAGCGGGGAGTTGAGTGTGGCGGCCTTGGAATCCAAATTGGCGGCAACCCAATGAACCGTATGTTTCCAGCCCCAACGGGGCATTATGCGATAGCCCAGGGCAACGCCCTGGGTTCATGGGCACACCCATTCGCAAGCCCTGAAGGGGCGGCATGGTTTTACGGGACCATGGATGGATCGACACACAATATTCCGCCCCTTCAGGGCGGGATTTCCTATGGGCCTTGTTCTTGTTCCCAGGGCGTTGCCCTGGGCTTTCACCGTACGCCCCGTTGGGGCTTTGAATCATTTGGCGGCGATCCAATGAACCGCTTGCTTCCAACCCCTTCGGGGTATCATGCGACGGCAATCCAATTGAACCGTTTGGCTACAATCCAATGAACCGTCTGTTTCCAACCCCAACGGGGTATCATGCGATAGCCCAAGGCAACGCCCTGGGTTCATGGGATATACGTCCCACCAATTTCCCAAGCCCTGAAAGGGCGACATGGTTTTTCGCATCAACCGATGATCCCCCGCACAATATTCCGCCCCTTCAGGGCGGGACTTCGTATGGTCATGTTCTTGTTCCCAGGGCGTTGCCCTGGGCTTTCACCGTACGCCCCGATGGGGCTTTGAACCATTTGGAGGCAACCCAATGAACGGTTTGTTTCCACCCCCAATGGGGTGTCGTCATACATCGGCAATCCGATTGAATCATTTGGCGGCAACCCAATGAACCGCATGTTTCCAGCCCCAACGGGGCACCATGCGATAGCCCAGGGCAACGCCCTGGGTATTGGGGCACACACATTTCCAAGCCCTGAAGGGGCGGCATGGTTTTACGGGACCATGGATGGATCGGCACGCAATATTCCGCCCCTTCAGGGCGGGACTTCCTATGCGCCATGTTCTTGTTCCCAGGGCGTTGCCCTGGGTATTTGGGTACACACATTTCCAAGCCCTGAAGGGGCGTAATCTTATGCCGCAATCCCTCGCCCAAATCCTCGCACATCTGGTCTTCTCGACGAAAAACCGGGAACCGTCACTGGCTGATGACATCCGCGATGAACTTCACGCGTACATCGGCGGCATTGTTGGAAACCAAAAAGGGACGCTGCTCAAAGCTGGCTCGGTTGCCGATCATATCCACCTGCTGATCGCCATGCCCCGCACCTGCGCACCTGCCGATCTGGTTCAGGAAATCAAAACCAGCTCGTCAAAATGGCTGAAAACAAAATCGTCCTGTTCCACTTCTTTTCACTGGCAGGGTGGATACGGCATTTTTTCGATCAGCCCGTCCCATCGTCCGACACTAGAGAAATACATTGAAAATCAGGCAGAGCATCACCGCGCGGTGACGTTTCAAGAGGAATACCGGCATTTGCTGCTCAAATACGGCATTGAATACGACGAACGATATGTCTGGGATTAAAGAAGATTTCGCCCTTTCAGGGCTTGGTTTGTCTGGTGACATTGCCCCCAGGGCGTTGCCCTGGGCTATCGCTTTGTGCCCCTTTGGGGCTGTGAATTGGAAGGAATAAAACCCATGAGCAAAGATTCCGAGACACCACCGCCACCGGGCGGCCAGTTCCTCGTTTACCAGGCGGAAGACGGAAAGCTGAAGATCGACGTGCGGTTTGACGGCGAGACCGTCTGGCTGACGCAGCAGCACATGGCCGAGCTGTTCCAGACGACCCAGCAAAACATCAGTCTGCATCTCCAGAACATTTACGCAGAGAATGAACTGCAGCTTGAGGCAACTCACAAGGAATCCTTGTCAGTTCGGCAGGAAGGCGCACGATCCGTCCGGCGACGTTTGGATTTCTACAATTTGGACGCCATTCTTTCCGTTGGCTACCGGGTGAAAAGCGTCGTAGCCACCCGCTTTCGCATCTGGGCCACCCAGCGACTTCGGGAATACATCGTCAAGGGTTTTATCCTCGACGATGAGCGGTTGAAGAATCCGGACCAGCCCTTCGACTATTTCGAGGAGTTGATGCGGCGGATTCAGGACATCCGCACTTCGGAGCGGCGGTTCTACCAGAAAATCACGGACATCTACGCGACGAGTATCGACTACGATCCCACCCAAGAGGTCAGCCTGCAATTTTTCAAGACGGTGCAAAACAAGATTCATTGGGCCATCACCGGGCAGACGGCCGCCGAGATCGTCCATGAACGAGTGGATGCGACGAAGCCCAACCTCGGCCTGACGAACTGGCGGGGCGCGGTGGTCCGCAAGCATGATGTCGTCATCGCCAAGAACTATCTGAGTGAGCCGGAGTTGGAGGCGCTGAACAATCTCGTGGAGCAATACCTGATCTTCGCCCAGGGTCAGGCCATGCGGCGGGTTCCGATGCATATGGCGGACTGGATCGAGAAGTTGAACGGGTTTCTGACCTTGAATGACCGCGATATTCTCACCCATGCCGGACGTATTTCGCACGAGATGGCGCAAACCAAGGCCGAGTTGGAATACGATAAGTTCAAGGCGCTCGCCGCCAGTGCCCCAAGACCCGTGGACGCGCATTTCGAACAGGCCACCAAAGACCTCAAGAAACTGCCGAAGCCGAAGAAACCCAAGCCCCAACAGCCATGACCATCAACGAATCCCTCATCGAAGAAGCAACCCTCCAATGGTTAGGGGAACTGGGCTATGCCGCTTTGCACGGCCCGATGCTCGCGCCCGGTGAACCGGCGACTGAGCGGGATTCGTTTGGTGATGTGGCGCTTGTCGGACGTCTGCGTGAAGCAATCCGGCGTCTGAATCCGGCCATGCCCGAAGAGGCTTGGGAAGATGCCGTACGCAAGGTTTTACTGGTGGCAACGCCATCCTTGACGCAGACCAACCGTGCTTTTCACAAGATGCTGCGCGACGGGGTGCCGGTGGAGTATTCCCGGCCAGATGGCAGCATTGCTGGTGATCACGCCCGGCTGGTGGATTTCGACGACGTCTCGGCGAACGACTGGCTGGCGGTCAATCAGTTCACGGTCATTGAGGGCGCGCTCTCCTCTACCTCTGGGAGAGGCGGGGGTGAGGGTATCGGGGCGCACCGCCGCCCCGATATAGTGATTTTCGTCAACGGGCTGCCGCTGGGTCTGATCGAACTCAAAAACGCGGCGGATGAGGACGCGACGATCTGGAGCGCGTATGCACAGCTCCAAACCTACAAGAGTCAGATCCCATCACTATTGCAGTACAACGCGCTGCTTGTGGTCAGTGACGGCTTGCAGGCCCGCATGGGCTCGCTGACGGCCAATCAGGAATGGTTCAAGGTATGGAGGGAGCCGGATGTCTCGCCTCCACCCTCACCCCAACCCTTTCCCGCTGGGAGAGGGAGTGAACATTATCGCGGAGGGTTCGGTTTTGCCGGATTGACAGACAAAGCGAGGAAATTGCGGCGGCACCAAACTTCGGCGGAAGAGTTGCTTTGGGACTTGCTGCGGGATCGACAGTTGATGGGGGCGAAATTCCGGAGGCAACACCAGTTCGGCGAATACATCTGCGATTTCTTCTGCCACGACGCAAAGCTGGTCGTGGAATGCGATGGCGAGCCGCACTCCGAAGCCGCACGCATGAAGCACGACGCCAAACGGGATGCTTATCTCAGGTCTCGGGGACTTACGGTTGTCCGGTTTGCAAACGAACGGGTCTTGAATGACACCGACGCTGTTCTTCAGGAAATCGCCTCCCATTTCCCTTCTCCCGCTGGGAGAAGGGCCGGGGATGAGGGGCAGCAGCGACCCAAAACCACGCTCGAACTCCAAACGTTGATTTACGGCGTCTTCGAGCGGGAACGCTTTCTCAAGCTGCTGCTACATTTCATTGTTTTCGAGGAGGACCCGGACTCCGGTGCGTTGCACAAGATCATCGCGGGCTACCATCAATTCCATGCCGTGAACGCGGCGGTGGAAGAGACCATTCGCGCCTCGCTCACTCCGCATGATTTCGCGGGAAAGAACGCAACGCTCAGCGAGAACGCGGGCACCTACTGGGCGGGTCGCATGCATGGCGGCAAGCCGGGCGATCGACGTGCGGGAGTTGTCTGGCACACGCAGGGTAGCGGCAAGAGTTTCACCATGCTGTTCTTTGCCGCTCGCGTGATCCGCGAGAGTGCGATGCAAAACCCTACCCTAGTGGTCTTGACCGACCGCAATGACCTTGACGACCAGCTTTTCGGCCAATTTCAGCGCTGTCACGACATTCTCGGCCAGACTCCGGTACAGGCCGCGAATCGTGAGAAGATGCGCGAATTGCTGGCCGTGGCGAGCGGGGGAGTGGTCTTCACCACGATCCAGAAATTTTTGCCCGAGCGGGGAGAGCGGATGCCCTGCCTGAGCGAGCGCCGGAACATCATCGTCATCGCCGACGAAGCGCACCGCAGCCAATACGATCTCATCGACGGCCTGGCCCGGCATATGCGCGATGCCTTGCCAAACGCCTCCTTCATTGGTTTCACCGGCACGCCCATCGAGAAGACCGACGCCAACACGCGGGCGGTCTTTGGCGATTACATTTCCATCTACGACATCCAGCGTGCCGTTGCCGACAAGGCCACGGTGCCGATCTACTACGAGAGCCGCATCTCCAAACTTGGCCTGAACGCCAGCGAACTGCCGACGCTCGACGCGGATTTTGAAGAGATCACCGAAGGCGAAGAAGAGACGAAGAAGGAAAAACTCAAGTCCAAGTGGGCAGCGCTGGAAGCGTTGGTGGGTGATCCCAAGCGCGTCGCCCTCATCGCCGCCGATCTGGTGACGCATTTCGAGAAGCGCGTGGAGGCCATGGACGGCAAGGCCATGATCGTGTGCATGAGCCGCCGCATCTGCGTGGATATGTACGAAGCGCTCATCAAGCTTCGGCCAGACTGGGCCAGCGCCACGAATGACGACATTGAGGCCGAGAAGGGTAAGGACTGCGTGGTGAAGGTGGTCATGACCGGCAGTGCCGAAGACGGCCCGGACTGGCAACCCCACATCCGCAACAAGGACAAGCGCCGCAAGCTGGCCAACCGTTTCAAGGACAGCAAAGACCCCTTCCGGATCGTGATCGTGCGCGACATGTGGCTGACCGGTTTTGACGCGCCTTGCCTGCACACCATGTATGCCGACAAGCCCATGCAGGGACACGGCCTCATGCAGGCCATCGCCCGCGTGAACCGTGTCTTTCGTGACAAGCCGGGCGGTCTGGTGGTGGATTATCTGGGTCTGGCCGATCAGCTTAAAAATGCCCTGGCCAACTACACCGAGAGCGGGGGCAAGGGTGACCCGACCTTTGACACTCGGCAGGCCATCGCCGTGATGCTGGAAAAGCACAATATCGCCTGCGACATCATGCACGGTTTCAATTGGAAATTGTGGACCACTGGCAAGCCTTCCGAGCGCCTGGCCCTCATCCCTGCCGGTCAGGAGCACATCCTGAGCCAGGAAGACGGCAAGAAGCGCTGGGTGCAGGTGGTGACCGAACTTTCTCGCGCCTTTGCCCTCTGCGCCGCGAGCGATGAAGCCACCGAAATTCGCGAAGACGTTTCCTTCTTCCAGGCCCTGCAAGCCGCGCTGAACAAGCAAAACGGCACCAGCCGCAAGACCCCTGAGCAGATCGACGCGGCCATCCGCCAGCTCGTGTCCAAGGCCATCACCACCGAAGGCCAGGTCATCGACGTCTTCACCGCCGCCGGACTTCCGAGGCCGGACATATCCATCCTGAGCGACCAATTCCTGGCCGAAGTGCGCGGCCTCAAACACAAGAACGTCGCCGCCGAGTTGCTGGAGAAACTGCTCAAGGATGAACTGAAGGTCCGCGCCAAGCGGAACATCGTCCAGAGCCAGGTGTTCAGCGAGAAGCTCAAGAAGACGCTCAATTCCTATCATAACCGGGCCATCTCGACGATGGAGGTTATCGAGGAACTCATCACCCTGGCCAAGGAAATGGAAGCCGCGACAAAGCGGGGTGAACATCTCGGCCTGACGGATAATGAGATTGCGTTTTACGACGCTCTCGCCGCCAACGAATCCGCCGTGAAAGCAATGGGCGACGACAAGCTCAAGGTCATCGCCACGGAACTCATCACCCAGATCCGCAAGAGCGTGACCATTGACTGGACTTTGCGCGAAGGCGCGCGGGCAAAGATGCGCGTGATGGTCAAGCGCATCCTGAACAAGTACGGCTATCCGCCGGACCTCCAGGCAGAAGCGGTGAAGACGGTGCTTATGCAGGCGGAGTTGTTGTGCAGGGAGTGGGCGGCGTGAGTTCCGCGCGCGAGCGCCGGCCCCCTGGCGAGAGCTGGCCCCTTGCGGGGGCAGGCGTGCGGCGTTCCCCCGCAGGGCCTCAGCGCTCCCGACACGCCTCCAGCACGGCCTTGGTCACCGGCGAGAGCAGATATTCCAGCACGGACCGCTGGCCGAGCCTGATCTCGGCCGAAACCTGCATCCCCGGCAGCAGGGGATAGCTCTGGCCCCCGTGGAGCAGATGCTGCGTGGCCAGGCCGATGGTTGATTTGTAGACCAGGGGCGCCCCTTCCCCTCTCTCCCCCTGACCCGCGCCTTCCCCCACGGCGTTCGCGTCCGGCCCGACCCGTTCCACCATGCCGTCCAGCATCCCGTATTTCTGGAAGGCAAAGGCCCCCAGCTTCACCACCGCGGGCTGTCCCGGGGCGACAAACCCGATGTCCTCATTCTGGATCCACACCTCGGCCAGCAATTCCTCTTTCCCGGGCACCAGGGTCATGACAATGGTGCCGGGGCTGACCACCGTGCCCACCGTATGGGTGGCCAGGTCCTTGACCACCCCGTCCTGGGGCGCGGTCAGCTCCAGCAGTTCATTGCGTCGATCCTCCTTGGTCAGGGCCTGTTCCACCGCGGCCAGCCTGGACATGGTCTCCACCCGTTCCGCGCGCAGATTGCGCTGATCATCCGCCCGGACTTGGATAATCCGCTTTTCGACCCGCACAATGTCGGCCTTCAGGCCCTGCACGGCGAACTCCTGCGCGTTCAGCTCCCGCTCCTTTTCCTGGCGTTCCCGGTGCTTGTCCGTGACCAGCAGGCGGGGCACATGCCCGTCCCGGCCCAGACGGCCGTATGCCTCGTCCTGATCCCGGTAATGGGCCAGGGAGTCCACCATGCGCGTCCTGGTCTCCACCGCCCCGGACAGCTCATGCCGGGCCTTTTCCAGCAGGGCCCGCTGTTCGGCCACGGCATTGGCCAGGGCCAGGCGATTGGCCTGGAACTGGGCCTGCACCCCGGCAAAGAGATCCGCCGGATCGTCCTGGTGCCGGAAAAACGGCGAATCCGCCAACTCCGCGTCGATGCGGCGCAAGGTCAAAGTCAGGCGGTGCCTGTCCGCCACCAGGGTCGCGCGGTCCGCCCGCACGTCGGTGCCGTCCAGGCGCATGAGGGGCTGCCCCTGACGGACCGCATCGCCCTCCCGCACCAGAATCTCCTTGACGATGCCGCTCTCGGCAGGCTGCACGATCTTGAGATACGTTCTGGGCACCAGCCTGCCCTGGGCCACGGCCACGATATCCAGTTGCCCGAAGATGCCCCAGACCAGCATTGTGGCGCAAAACGCCAGGAGGGTGCCAAGCAGTTTCCGGCCCAGGGGCGAAGGCGGAGTTTCCCGCACACGACGGTGCCCGGGCCAAAATTCCAGAAATTCGTCGGTCATGACCCAACCCGTGGGGGTTTGCCCCCTTCAACCGCATCGGCAGGGCGGGAGAATGCGCATGCCCCCCGCCCTGCCGCGTTCATCCAAGACGGACCGCGCCGGTCTGCAGACCGGAGAATGGCCGCAGGGCTTGCAAAGATGCGCCGAAGTCCGCACCCCCCACCACCTCCTGGGCGGCCAGGACGTCCATGCCCGTCAGACTGCCATTCCTGCCGTACCAGTAGGCCAGATCACCGCCCACGGCCTCGCTGTCGCTGCCGCCGAGATGGTACTGCCCCAGGGCGTTCAGCAGGTCCCAGCTTGTCAGCCCGGGATCGGCCTGCCTGGCCTGGTCGAACTGGCCCACCAGACCCATGAAATCGAACCGCTCCACCCTGTGGTCCAGAATGGGGCTCGTCGAGGTGGGATCGTACTCGTCCGTGGAGTCCAGAACGACCTGCAGCGTTCCGACACTCTGGCCCGAACGCGCATACCAATCCCTGAACAGCACCGACTCCGCGTTGCCCACGTCCAGGATCAGATCCTTGCCCTGCACGCGAAACGAGAGGTCGGAGTATCCGATCCCGTTGCCCAGGGACAGGGTGTTGTCCCCGCCCTTGGACGCCCCGACGATGTCCGCCCCGTCACCGCGGTTGAAGGCGATGACGTCCGTCCCCGTGCCCGTGATCACTGTGTCGTTCCCGCTGCCGCCGATGAACAGTTCCGCACCGGCGCCGCCGGTCACGGCGTCGTCGCCGGAACCGCCATGCAGCAGGGCGTTGCCCGAGGTGTCGGTCAGGACGTCGTTCCCCGCCCCTCCCTCCAGGATGTCGTTGCCCCGGCCGCCGTTCAGGGCATTGGTGGAGCTGTTCCCGCGCAGATAATTGGCCAGGGCGTTGCCCGACCCATCCAGGGCCGCCTCCCCGCTCAGCATCAAGTATTCGACGCTGCGGGGCAAGGTCAGGGAGACCGCGGAGTGGAGAAGATCCATGCCCTCGTCCGCGTTTTCCGTGATCTTGTCCGAGGTCGTGTCCACATGGTAGGCGTCGTCGCCGGTTCCCCCGGCCATGGTGTCCGCACCCCCGCCGCCATCGAGCACGTCGTCCCCCGCGCCTCCGGTCAGGACGTTCTTCGCGCTGTTGCCCACGAGCACATTGTCCAGGGCATTGCCTGTTGCGCTGGTGGCGGCCGTGCCGGTCAGGGTCAGGTTTTCGACATGGTCGGGCAGGGTGTAGCCCACAGAACTGACCACCTGATCCGCGCCTTCCCCTGCATTCTCCATGACCACATCCCCTGTGTTGTCCACGAGGTACGTGTCGTTGCCAGGCCCTCCGCCCATGGTGTCCAGACCCGCGCCGCCGTCGAGGAGGTCGTCGCCGGCCTTGCCGATGAGGGCGTCGTCGCCGGCCAGGGCAAAAACCCGGTCATTGCCCGAACCGCCCTGCAGTGTGTCCGCATCCGCCGTGCCGGTGAGGATCAGGTCCTGTACCGTGACCGTGACGTCGAAAACGTCGCTGGCGCTGAGCCCCCCCGCATCCCGGGCAGTGACCCGCACGCTCAGGGTGCCCGATGCCCCCTCGGGAGGAATGCCCTCAAATGCGCGGCTCCGGCTGTCAAAGGTCAGCCATGCGGGCAGGTCCGATCCATCCACCAGGGTCGCCGAGTAGGACAGGGGATCGGCATCCGGATCGACAAAGGCCCCGGCTGGAATGACGTGACTGAAGGCCGCCCCCTCGGCCACGGCCAGGTCCTCCAGAGGCTCGGCCAGGGCGGGGGCCCGGTTGGGAGCGTCCACCACGATGGTCACGGGGGTGCCCGCCGCAAGCCCGTATGTGTCCGTCCCCCACAGCACGAAGTCCAGGATGCCGGCGTCTGGAGCCAGCGGGGTGCCTTCGAAAATCCGCAGGTTCGCGTCGAACTGCAGCCATGGGGGCAGCGGGGAGCCGTCGCTCATGCTGGCGCTGTAGGTCAGTCTGTCCCACGCATCGGGATCAGCCATGATCCCATCCCGCACGACATACGAGAAAGGCATGCCGATGGTGGCCTGCAGTTCCGGCACGGGCTGAACCGAAACCGGGGCCTGGTTGGAGGCGACCCGGTTGACCACGGTGTCGATCATGGAACCATCCCAGGCCGCGCCGTTCTCGAAGCAAACCTGTTCGATCCTGTAGTCCTGAAAGCCCATTCCTTGCAGAACAGCCGGGGCGTAGTGGTTGAACACGACCACCTGGTCCAGGCCCTCCGTGAGGGTGAACACCAGATGTTCGCCGACGCGGAAGGCCCTCACGTCCTGCTCGCCGATGCCCGACCCGAAGCGCAGGGTGTCATTGCCCCCGGCAAGATCATGGTCATCAATGGTGTCCTGGCCGTCCCCCCGCCGGAAGACGTAGATGTCCTGACCACCTCCGCCCTGCAGGTAATCGCTTCCCACATCCCCGTGCAGTGCATCGTCCCCGTCATCCCCATACAGCACGTCATCCCCGTCTCCTCCGGACAGATCGTCTGCATCTTCCCCCCCTGACAGATGATCGTCTCCGATCCCGCCATGAAGGGTATCACCCCCCTCCTGGCCAAGCAGGACATCGCTGCCGTCTCCTCCAAGGAGAACGTCGCTGCCTGCCCCGGCCTGCAGATGGTCATCCCCGTCCCCGCCCAGCAGGGTGTCGTCGCCGGAGTCCCCCTGCAGCAAGTCGTTCCCCTCACCGCCGTCAAGGATGTCTTTGGCGTCACCGCCAAGCAGGGTATCGTGTCCGCTGCCGCCGGACAGGACATCGTCGCCAACACCTCCATAGAGCATGTCCTGCCCGCTGCCGCCGCTGAGCATGTCGTTGCCCCCGTCCGGGGCGTCATGGTTGAGGACGAAATTCAGGGTCGTGTAGCCTGTATGAAAACCTTTTTCGTGGGTCTGGAACTCAACGCCCAGGCTGGGCAGATTGTCCAGATTCAGAGATATGGGCAGGGTCAGGTAGCCATCCCCGACCAGGATGTCGTCGCCATCTCCCCCGGACAGCTTGTCCGCATGGGAGGCCCCGGCCAGCACATCATTTCCAGCCAGTCCCTGCATCTGGTCGTCGCCGTTCAACCCATCCAGAAAATCATTGTCCTCCCCGCCAGCGATCCGGTCCGCCCCGCCGCTGCCGCTGATCCAGTCGTTGCCAGCGCCTCCGTCCAGCTGGTCCCCCTCCACGGGTCCGGCCATGGAGATGGGCTTGTTGTTCCAGGCGGTGATGTTGCCCATGAGGATATCCGATCCGTTCCCTCCAAGAATTTCGTCCCGGCTCTGGAATCCGAACAGAAAGTCCCCGGAATCCCCGCCGTTGACATGCAGACGCGGGGCCGTGGCCGGAAAGGGCTGCTCGAAAATGAACGAGCCTTCCGTCGCACCGGGCGGAAAGGTGGCCAGGTACAGTTTCCAGTTGGCCGGGTCGGAGCTGAAATTGAGAATGCCCATTTCGTCCCGGTCCTGCGTTCCGTTCAGGACCAGGTCCGAAGCCGGAGGCTCGTCCTGCAGGACAAAGCCGAAGTCCTGCCCTGCGAAGTCGGCTGCCGAGGTTTGCCGGTCAAACGTGACGCTGTCAGTGGGGCCCAGGTTCAGGACCCCGGGGGAATGGAAGGTCAGGGGCCGGAGGCTGCCGTCATCGCTGATGAACGTGTAGGTGTCCTCGTCGACTTTCATGAACACGCCGGCGATGAGCTGCCCGTTGTACAGGATATTGTTGCGCCCTTCGTCGATGACGTGGTCGTTTCCCTGAATGGAGTAGGTGTCCACCCCGGCGCCGCCAGACATGACATCATCCCCGACCCCACCGTCCAGAACGTCGTCGCCAGGACCGCCTTCGAGATAATCGTTGCCGGCGTATGTCCGGAGGATGTCGTTCCCGCCGCCGCCAAAAACGTGATCGTCGAATCCGGCGTCCGGGTTCAGCGGATCACGGGCCACGTCTATTGTGTCCGCCTGTTCGGACCCGAAAACGTACTCCGGCGAGGGTGTGCGGTAGGGAGCAGAGTTGGGCACTGTGTTGTTGATGGACACCCCCGTCCCCCTGTCCTCGAAATAACAATAAAGGTCCGGCGAAATCGTGTCCTGCCTGTCCAGATCACGGACAGCCAGCTCATTCTTCAGGGCCAGAAACCTGGCCCGCGCCTCCAGATATTCCCCGGTCAAGCCCTGCCCGGTCTGGGCATCGAACAGGTCAAGCTGGCCCTGATGGTTGAACCGGTCATACAGCCCCCCTTCCCCGCTGACCATGAACGGATTCAGATTGACCAGTGCGTAGCGGGCGGCCACTGAGGCTTGGGCAAGGCTGGCCAGCTGGGCAGCACTCTGGTTCACCAGGGGCGTAATGGTCCGGGACGTGCCAGCCAACGCTTGGTGAATCATCGAAATCCGCTGATAGAGCGCTTCACGAATGCTCCCGTCCACGGCCTCGTCCTTGTGCACATCCTGATAGCCGTGAACCAGCATCCTGCCGAAGACATTGACCAGGGATTCGAAGGTGGAATTCGTGTCACCAGAGGCTCCCTCGAAAATGGGGCTCAACTCGGCCATGACGGCGTCGGCGCTGGCCGTTTGCAACCGGCTGTCCGCCCTGATGAAAAGATCGTACACGGCCAGAGCGTCGGTCATCTGCTCGATGCCATGCCCAAAGGAACCGTTCCATGCTGTCTCGATGAAAATCCCGGTATGGGATCCGGGCTGGGCCAACAACCCTCCTGGCGAATCCTGGGTGACCAGCTCCGGTCCCTTTGTCCCGTACAGGTTGAGGATGCTGGCCTGGTCAAAAGACCCGCCGCCCAGCGTGGAAAAAAGGTGCTCGATGTTTGCCGTCTTCCACGAGTCCGCGCCCAGGGAAAACCCGGCCCCGTTGATTGCCACGGCATCCTCGACCAGACCCGGGAAAAGGCGGGACGCGGCCATGGCCAAATGCCCACCCAGGCTATGCCCCGTGGTGATGATGTCTGCCGCGGCCTTGAGGGCGCCGTCCTCTGTGGCGATGACGGACTGCAATTGGATCGCGTATACGCCCGAGCCTGGCCCATCAAAAATCAGGTCGGTCCTGGCCATGAGTTCCGATTTGACCTGCGCGTACAGCACCGGGTCATGAGCGGCCTGGAGCAGCCGATCCGTGGAGGCCTGGTCAAACTCCAGCGCCGCCACGGTATATGTGGAGCCTTGGGCCGAGCGCAGACGCTGCATGTCGTTGAACAGGTCGAGAATCTGCTTGATGGCCACCCCGTCGGCAATGATGTCCCCGAAATCCGCGGACGTGGTGTCTTGGGAGAGAAACTCGGTCCCGCGACAGGCGTAGACAAATTCTCCGCTGACCTTGTTCTGAAAGAGTGTGGCGGAAAACCCGGTACCGGTGTTCGGCAGATGGTACACAACAGACCATGTTCCCACAAAGTCTGCGGCCTGGGTGGGGGAAAAGGAGCCATTAAGGTTTGAATTTTGGAGAGCAGCTTCGATTCGCTCTTTTGAAAAATCTGGCAACTTGTCGAATGCGATATAAACTGCATCACTCAACGATGCCATATCATACAAGTTTTTTGTATTAATCATTCTTTTCTCCTCCCTAACTGTTTGAATTCATTTTGATAATTTCCAAATTCATTAATATTCGGAATGCATAATTCAGATTGGACCCAAAATTTTAACGTCTTCCAATCTCCTTGATTTTTTTTAGTATTATATCCAGATCCAACGCTGATTCTCTCAACCATCTTTTTCCCAGTAATAACGTAAGCGCTCAGGCATCCGCATCTTCCTGGGACGTGCCTGTGATGTGTGATATGAGCAGAAGTCTTACTTTTTGCGAGGCTTGGGCTTGGGAAGGCTTGGGAGAAGGGATTTGTCCACGTGCTGC
>JAAYCS010000084.1 GCA_012729655.1 Desulfovibrionales bacterium
AGGTGGTGGAGGAGTGTCTGGCCCGCGGGGCCAGGCTGGCCGGGCCAGGGGAGTTTTCCAAGCGGGCCTTTTTGAACGGGCGCGTGGATCTGACCCAGGCCGAGGCCATCATGGAGCTGGTGCAGGCCAGGTCGGAAGTGGCCGTGGGGCTGGCTGGGAGCAAGCTGGACGGCCTGCTGGCCCGCCGGATCGGTGAACTGCGCGGCCTGCTGGAAGGCCTGCGCGCCCAGTTGTGCGTGGCCGTGGATTTTCCGGAGGACGAGGTGGAGTGCCTGGCCCCGGCCGAACTTCTTCAGCGGCTGAACGAGACGCGGCAGGCCATGCTCGATCTGGCCGGCAGTTACGACCAGGCCCGGTGTTGGCGGGACGGGGCCCTGGTGGTGCTGGCCGGGCAGGTCAATGCCGGCAAGTCCAGCCTGATGAACGCCATCCTGGGTGTCAACCGGGCCATCGTGACCGAGATCCCGGGCACCACCCGGGACTATCTGGAGGAGTCTGTGCACCTGGACGGCCTGCCCGTGCGCCTGGTGGACACGGCCGGGCTCCGCGCGGCCGGGGACGAGGTGGAACTGTTGGGCATGGAGCGCACTCGCGAACTGATGCGCCGGGCCGATCTGGTCCTTCTGGTCATCGACGCGGACCTGGGCCCCGGGGCCGAGGACCTGGACCTGGCCGCCGAGGTCCCGGACCTGGTCATCGTCGCCAACAAGATGGACCTGTTGGCGGGCTGCCCGGCCTGGTTCGGGGAGGAGCCCTGGAAGGGCAAGGTCCTCTGCCCCATTGCAGCCAAGTTCGGGCAGGGTGTGCAGGAGCTGCTGGCCACGGTGCGCGCGCAAGTGGCCGGCGGGAACGCACCTGGCCCCGACGCCCCCGTGCCCAACCTGCGCCAGCACGACGCCCTCCAGCGGGCCGCGCGGGAACTGGAAGCCATGCTCGGGGAGCTGGAAAACGGCCTGCCCTACGACCTCTTGTCCGTGCGTCTGGACACGGCCTGCGCCGTCCTGGGCGAGATCACCGGCGAGATGGCCTCGGAGGACGTGCTAAACGCCGTCTTCGACCGTTTCTGCATCGGGAAGTGAGGGGGGAGGCAAGGCGGGTCCTGCCTTGCCGCATCACGTACACCGATGGATTTACCCTGTCGGGCACACGTTCGCGGGAATGACATGGGGGCTTGGAAGCAGTTTCGGCGTCATCTCCGTGCGGACTGGGATCCATGCCTTTGTCTCTTTCATGACCGGAAGGGTGAGTCTATTTTTTCACTCCGCTCCATAGGGATGAAATTTCTTCCCGCAACTCCTTATCAGCTTCAGGGCAGGATGAAGTTGATCTCCACCCGTTCCAGGCTGACATGCTCCAGGATCACGGTCAGGGTCTGGCCCATGGCGAAGGTCCTGCCCGTGCGCTGGCCCAGAAGGTCCTGCCGCTCGGGATCATAGACGTAGTAGTCGTCCAGGGTGGCCAGGCGGACCAGGCCGTCCGCCGGGATGTCCAGCAGCTCCACCCAGAATCCGAAATCCGCCACCCCGGAGATGACCCCGCGCATCTCTTCGCCGACCCTGTCCTCCAGGGCCAGAATGGCCGCCCTTTTCTGTATTTCCCGTTCCGCCTCCATGGCCTTGCGCTCGCAGGCGTTCATTCCTTCGCAGATGGCATGCAGCGCCTCGGGCTCCATGCTTTCGGCCTGCCCGGCCACAAGCCGCTTCAGGCTGCGGTGCACCAGCAGGTCGGCGTAGCGCCGGATGGGCGAGGTGAAATGGCAGTAGGCTTCCGAGGCCAGACCGTAGTGGCCGTCGTTGTCGGGAGAGTACTGGGCCTGCATCATGGTCCGTAAAATCAAACGGTTGACCAAATATTCGAGGTCCGTGCCGTGCACGGCCCGGGACAGCTGCTGCAGGCCGGCCTGGTCGGTCGTCCTCGGCAGCCTGTCCGCCACGGCCGTGTGGGCCAGCATGCCCAGCAGGCCTTCCAGCTTGCGTTCGTCGGGCTGGGGATGGATGCGGTAGGGGAAAACCCGCTGCCGGCCGCCCAGGTATTCGGCTACCCGCTCGTTGGCCGCGATCATGAACTCCTCGATGAGCCGGTGGCTGAAGAGCCGGGTCGTGGTCCCGACCCGCACCACGCCCTGGTCCAGGGTGACCGCGGCCTCGGGGATGTCGAAGTCCAGGCAGCCCCGTTCCGCGCGGAGCTGCATGAAGAGCAGGGCCAGTTCCCTGGCCTGTTCCAGCATGGGCAGCAGGGGCCGGGTGGTCTGGTCCGGGTCCCCGTCCAGGGCCTGCTGGACCTGGGTGTAGGTCAGGCGGGCCGCGCTCCGGATCACGGCGCTGTAGAGCCGAGGCGACCCGGGCCGGCCGTCCAGGGAGTAGGGCGTGTCCACGACCATGGCCAGGCGCGGCAGGTGGGGCCGCAGGCTGCACAGGCCGTTGGACAGGGCCTCGGGGAACATGGGTTCCACGGACAGGGGAAAGTAGTAGGAATTACCCCGGTCC
>JAAYCS010000085.1 GCA_012729655.1 Desulfovibrionales bacterium
CGGCGCATGTCATCCACCTGACCGCTGAGGGTGGCCATCTGGGTGCGCATGGCATTCATTTCCGCCCAGCTGTTGGCCTGCACCGGCTTGCTCTGGCTCAGCTCGGTTTCCAGCTTGGCGATGCGCTCCTCCTGCTTTTTGCGTTCCAGGTCCTGATGGTACACCTGACTGCGCAGGCGGTCGAAGTCCGAGGAGGTGACACAGGCCGGGAGAGTCCCCAGCAGGGTCATCAGGGCCCCGGTAATGACGAAGTCTCTGCCGTAACGAAAAGAAGACATGGGAACCTCTCTGCACTGGGCGATTAGAGTCAGTTGGTCTTGTTCATGGCCGGTTCAGCACGGTTTTTTCAGTGCTCTCTTGCGGCCGAAGAGGATATAGCCCACTCCGCCAAGAACCGGCAAGATGACTTGGGCCACAAGCCAGGCCGATCGTTCCTGCGGCGTCGGGTATTCGTTCTTGTACAGGTGCCAGATGGACCACAGGTTGGGCAGGATGGGCACGATGAGCAGGGGGATGATGAAGACCAGTTTGTCCGGAGGAATTTCAGCGAACATGGTTTCTCCTCAGGTACAGAATGAACACACCGAGGGCAATGGCGGCCAGGGCGATGAGCTGAGTCACGCTGAAAAGGCCCAAGCTGCCTCGATAGTCGGCGCGGAACAATTCTATGATGAAACGGAAGGACCCGAACATGATCAGGAAAATACCCATGCGCCAACCCGGGTGATTCACCTTGGGCTTGAGGGCCAGCAGAACGGCGAAGCAGGCCAGTCCGGCTAGGCTGTGGTAGAGCTGGGTCGGATGCAGAGGCACATGCAAGGGGGCCAGGGCTTCGGGATGGTAAAAGGTGACGGCCCAGGGCAGGTCGCAACTGGCGCCATAGCAGCAACCTGCGGCCAGGCAGCCAATGCGCCCGATGGCCTCGCCCAGGCCGATGCCCGGGGCCAGGGCATCCATCCACAGCCAGTAGTCCTGTTTTTTTCTCTTCAGAAAGACCAGGGCGAAGATCGTGGCCAGGATGGCACCCCCGGAGAAGACCAGGCCTCCTTTCCAGAACATGAGGATTTCCTGGGGATTGTGCCAAAAATAGAGCGGGTTGATGAGCACGTACAAAAGCCTGGCCCCCAGAATGGAGCCAAGAATGAGGTAGAAGCCCAAATCCGACAGCAGATGGGGGTCCAGACCCTGTTCCCGGGCCTCGCGCATGGACCAGGCGATACCCATCAGAAAGGCAGCCGCGACAAAAAGTCCGTATGTGTGCAGGGCGAAGGGGCCCAACTGGATTCCGAAGAGAATGAAGGGAGCTATTTCAAAGATGGTCGGGAACATGGCGGCGTCTCTGCTGGTAAAAGGAAACAAGGAGAGCGGCCGCGCCCACGGTGATGCCCATGTCGGCCACGTTGAAGGCCGGCCAGTGCCAGCCCCCCACGTAGAAGTCCAGAAAATCGACCACAACGCCCAGGCGAATGCGATCGAGCAGATTGCCCAGGGCCCCGCCCAGGATGAGGCCCAGCCCGTACACATAGAACGGGCCGTCATCGTCCTTGCTGCGGGCCAGCGCTGCGATGAGGCCCATGGCCAGAATGGACACGGCAATGAAAAAGGGCCGCTGCCAGTCGATGTCGGTGCGGTTCAAAAAACCAAAGGCCGCCCCCCGGTTCAGGATGTGCACGATGTCGAAAAAACCGGGAATGACCGAGAATCCTTTTTCCCACACCGGAATGGTCTGCTGGATCCAGGCCTTGGTCAGCTGGTCCAGGGCAAAAACAACGGCTCCAACCAGGCCAATGGCCTTGAAGCGCCACCGCAGGTCCGGCGCGCAATCCTGCTGATGCCTAGGCATGGTATTCCCGCAGGACCTTGCTGCACCTGGGACACGCCTGGGGGAAGGCCGGATCGGTGCCCAGGTTTTCGTCATAGATCCAGCACCGGGCGCATTTTCCGCCCCTGGCCTTTTCGACGGTCATGGACAGGTCAGGCACTTCCCCGCGGATGGCTTCAGCCGGGGCCGGTTCGTCGGAGAGGACGGCTTGGCTGACGATGAACACATCCCGCAGCTGGTCCGCCACGCTGGACAGTCGCGCAGACGTCTCCCCCCGGGTGAAAATGGTGACCCGGGCGTCCAGGGAATGCCCCAAGGCCTTGGACTGACGCAGGGGTTCGATGGCCTTGGTCACCTCGCCCCGCACAGCGAAGACCAGGTCCCAGGTCGCCTCCTCTTCTTCGCTCAGCAGTTCTCCCGCGATTTCCGGAACGCGCATGGCGAAGACCGTGGATCCTGCCGGACGCATGGCCTCGGGCAGATGCTGGAAGATCTCCTCGGCCGTGAAGCTCAGAATCGGAGCCATGTCCTGCACGATCATGAGCAGGATATGGTACAGCGCGGTCTGGGCCGAACGTCGTGGCAGGCTTTGCGGCCCGTTGACGTAGACACGGTCCTTGATGATGTCGAGATAATAGGAGCTCAAGTCCGTGATGCACAGGTTGTGCAGGGTGTGGTACACCCTGTGGAATTCGAAGTTCTCGTAGGCGGCCTGCATGATCTGGTGTTTGGCCCGGACCATGTTCAGGGCATAGCGGTCCAGGGCGAGCATGTCCGTGGCATCCACCATGTCCGTGGCCGGGTTGAAGTCGTTCAGGTTGCCGAGAATGAAGCGGCAGGTATTGCGGATCTTGCGGTAGGCGTCCACCAGGCGGCCCAGGATCTCGTCGGAGATGCGCAGATCTTCCTGGTAGTTTTCGGAGGCCACCCACAGGCGGAGCACTTCGGCGCCGTGTTTTTCGATGATTTCCTGGGGCGCGACCACGTTGCCTATGGATTTGGACATCTTGCGGCCCAGTCCATCGAGCACGAAGCCATGGGTCAGCACGGCCTTGTAGGGCGGGGCGTTGCGCGTGCCGACAGAGGCCAGGAGGGAGGAGTGGAACCAGCCGCGATGCTGGTCCGTGCCTTCCAGATAGAGGTCCGCCGGGAATCGGCATTCCGAGCGGCC
>JAAYCS010000008.1 GCA_012729655.1 Desulfovibrionales bacterium
CGGTCAGTCAGGCCCAGGCGGCAAAACGATACACCGGACTCAGCTTTCGGTTTCAGGCCGGCAGTCGACAAGAACCGGGGTTTGGCGTATAAACCTGCCGACCAAGTTGACTGGCCCCTGTATTGGAGACCATTTGATGGCTGCACAACAACCTTCCGCCACCGCTTATGAACCCGCCCTCAAGAAGCTGAAGTCTGCCCGTGAAGAGCTGAAGCAGTTTCGACAACAATATGTCGACGCGATCGCTAAGATTGATGCCGAGCTTGGCGAACCCCGACCTGGCAGGAACCAACCCGCCACTTCACGTCAGAAACCCGCTACTCCACGTCAGGCGAAGCCCCCACGTCGCAAGCACGATATGACGGCCGAAGCGTTCCTGATTGGTCTCGTGAAAAAGGTTGGGCTGACGAAAGCCGCGATTGCGAAGCAATGGGAAAAAGTCGGAAGGAAGCCCAACAGCCTGCCTACTACCCTAAGCCAGCTTACCAAGGCCGGAACAATCAAGAAGAGCAAGGGCAAGGACGGCAAAACCGCGATTTATAAGCTCGGCCGACCTCGATCCTAGCCAGACCCCCCATAGAAATGCTGCCGGCAATCCACAATGGCGGGATGGTCCCGGGGCTTGTTTTGCGACGCGGATTTTTTTAGCCACAAAATTAAATTTTCTCCACTTTTGTTTGTCCAGCAGAAGAGGGCAATTTATTAAAACCGCGTTTACGGGCATGAAAACGCGGTTTCGGCATTTTATTAACCCGATGCACCACTGAAATTTTGCGCTCTTGACAAAATTTAACGCTGTGGTACACTTAGTAGCCGATACATGAAATATCGCCTCGTGGCGATCTTGACGATCTTTTTAGGCTGAATAAGGAGGTGCCATCTATACGAAAACCGGGTGTGCAGGAGGGGCAAGATGACAACAGGGCAGGATGAGCCGCTGTGTTGGCGGTGACCAGGCTGCCCCCACTGATGGAGAATTGAATGAAAGGTATTGAACAGTTTTTGGAGTTTACTTATGAGTACTATCAAATTAAAGGCAGATGTCCTCCTCGCGAATGAGGAGCTGTATGACAAGCACGATATTCGACAAACCCTGGAGTGGTCGTTTCAGCCGGGGGACACTTTTGAGATCCGAGCTCTGGGCTCACAGAACAAGAGCTGGATCAAGACGGCCAGCGGGTATTTTCAGGATGCGGGCAAGGCAACCGCGCAGGTCACGGCACACGTCTACGAGTATCGGCCCGACCAGGTCTACTGTACGTTGAACGCAGCGCAGCCCGAGATCTACGGTCGAGCCAAGGACCGAATCGAGCTGAACCCGGGCAAGACGACCAAGGATTCCGAAATCCAGCGTCTTCGATCGGTATTGATTGACTGCGACCCGATAAGACATGCGGGCGTACCGTCGAGTGATACCGAGCTGAAGGCCGCCGAGGAACTGACCAACCAGATCAAGACCTGGCTTGAAGGGCAGGGGTTTCCACCACCCCTCGTGGCCATGTCGGGCAACGGGTACCATTTGCGGTATGCCGTGGACCTGGATGCGCAGGACAGCGTGTTGGTGAAGGCGTTCCTGCAGGCTCTGGCCAAGCGCTTCAATACGGCAGAGGTCCACGTTGATACCACCGTCTTCAACCCTTCGCGCATCTGCAAGCTCTACGGCACCATGACCCGCAAAGGCGATGACGTGCCTGAGCAGCAGCGGTTCAACCGGATGTCGCGACTGATCGAATGCCCGGAGCGTCAGGAGGCCACGAAGGAGCAGATCCAGGCGATCATTGAGCTGTCATTGAACGAGGGCGTGACCACCAATGAGCACTTCTTCCAGGCCGAGCCGGCAGCATCCACGATTACTTCTAACGCGGGCGATCCGCTGGGCGATTGCTTGGCAGGATTGCTCGCCGACGCTCAGCTACCGAGTCATAATGCCCTACCGCTGCTGGATCATCATCGGGAGCACCTTCGGACGAGCGGCCTGAGCGGCGTGACAATCGATGAGGCTGAGTTCCGCTCGGTCAACGCCCATGAGGCACAGCAGTTCGGCTTCCCGCCTTGGCCTGGACTTCTAATTCCCTATCCCCAGTGCGAGGGCTACTACCGGCTCCGACCAGACAGCCCTCGCCCGGATGAGCACGGACGAACGGCGAAGTACCTATCCCGCAAGGGCTCGACCAACCGGCTGTATGTTCCCTCGAGTGCCAAGGCGATGCTACGTGACTCGAGCCGTCCGCTCATCATCACGGAGGGCGAGAAGAAAGCTCTGAAGGGCTGCCAGGAGGGCTTCTGTACTGTCGGACTCAGTGGCGTCTGGAACTGGAAGAGCACCGACAAGGAGCTTATCGACGATCTTGAGGCGATTCGCTGGAAGAAACGCCGGGTGTACGTGGCGTTCGATAGCGACATCGTGGAGAAATCCGAGGCCCAGGCGGCGTTGCGGGCGTTCGTCGAGGTGCTGGAGAAACGCGGTGCTGAGGTGCGGGTCGTCCTATTGCCCAGCGGCGATGATGGCAAGAAGGTTGGTCTGGACGACTATCTGCTGAACCACACGGCCGATGACCTGCAGAAGCTGATCCACGATGCCGTGTGCCTGCTCGATGCGGTGCTGAGCTTCATCCGACCGGGCTTAAAGCCTCACGAACTAGAAACATGCCTGGAGGACGTCTACAGAACGATGCGCATGTACCCGGCATCCATACGGGAATATGCTCGGAAAGTCCATAGCCTGCTCAACCAGTGCGGCTACGATGCGATGCCCGTCGGCCAGATCGAAGCGGCCATTCGCAAGGTTAGGCCGTTTGTCGCAGTCCGGAGAGGCACAGAAGGCGCGACTCCCGGCGAAAAGAAGGACCCCAGGGACCTAACCAGTCACGAAGTCGCCGTGGCCATGGTCGCGAACTGCTACACCGATGGCCAAGCACAGACGCTGCGGTACTACAAGGGCCAGTTCATTGAGTGGCGGAGCACGCACTACGTCGTTCAAAGGGATGAC